>JAWCLV010000071.1:0-5016 GCA_038850515.1 Bathyarchaeia archaeon | reverse complement strand
TAGGCCTAGGTCCTTCACGAGGCTTCTCAGCTCATACCGAAGCTCAGCCCTTACCTTGGCATCCAGGGCTCCTAGGGGCTCATCTAGGAGGAGGAGCTTGGCTCCTGAAGCCAAGGCCCTGGCTAAGGCTGTTTTTTGCCTGGCTCCACCACTGAGTTCCTTAGGGTATGCGTTGGCCCTTTCCTCAAGACCCATCATTCCTAGCATTTCCCTAACCTGCCCACGTCTCTTACTTGGAGGCGTACCCTTGACCATCAACCCATAGCTTACGTTGTCCCAAAGGCTCATATGGGGGAAGAGGGCAATCTCCTGGAAAACATAGCCGAGGTTTCGATCCTCGATAGGAAGGGCCACGACGGGACTATCGTCGATGTAGATTTCACCCTGATCCGGTTTAATGATGCCGGCTATGCATTTGATGAGGGTCGTCTTGCCGCAACCACTCGGTCCCACGATGGAGAGGTATTCGCCATCTTGGATCTCTAGGCTCACATCCCTAAGAGCCTTTACGGCTCCGTAGGTCTTCGTTACGTTGAGGACCCTGATGCGGGGCAACTAATACGCCTCCAGCTCTTTGAAAAGCCCTAGGGCAGGATAGCCGTAAATAAGGGCATCCCCAGGATCGAAGGTAACAAGGACCCGATCGCCGGGCTTGAAGGAATTCCTTAAAACGCCCGTGGGAATCCTTGCGGCTATTAGATCACCATTCTCTAGGCGAACCCGGTAGCGTATAGAGTTCCCTAGGAATCTTGCATCCAAGACATCGCCAGGAAGGGCGCTTTTTCCTTGGCTTCCCTCCCCTTTTTTGAGGCGAACCATATCTTCCCTTAAGGCTATGATAACGACTTCACCTGGCATGTGGCTCGTATCGGAAACCCTAAGCTCAAGGTTTCCCCTAAGCCTTAAGAGGCTTCCCTTTCTGTTTCTTTGGGCTACGATACCCTCCAAGAAGTTGGAGCTTCCCACGAAGCTTGCCACGAATAGATTCTCGGGTTTCCTGTAAACATGAAAGGGAGTCCCATGTTGCTGAACCCTTCCGTTTCTGAGGACGAGGATCCTATCGCCAATGGTCATGGCTTCCTCTTGATCATGGGTAACATGTATTACCGTCGAGCCCGAGGCCTTGGCAAGGGCCCTTAGCTCCCTCCTAAGCTCTATTCTTAGCCTTGCATCCAGGGCTCCTAGGGGCTCATCTAGGAGGAGGAGCTTGGCTCCTGAAGCCAAGGCCCTGGCTAAGGCTACCCTTTGCTGCATGCCTCCGCTAAGCTCATGGGGGAGCGCATCGGCCCTATGGGCAAGCCTAACCATTTTTAGGGCTTCCATGGCCATGCGATACGCCTCGGCGTATCGTAAGCCTCTAGCCAAAGGCCCGAACATAACGTTCTCGAGGACCGTCATATGGGGAAATAGGGCGTAGGTCTGGGGGACATAGGCGACATTCCGTTCCTCGGCCGGGACATCGATGAAGGGCTTTTCATCGAAGTATATGGTGCCCCCATCGGGCGCCAGAAGTCCAGCCAGGATGCGAAGGAGGGTTGTCTTTCCGCTTCCCGTAGGACCTAGGACGCAAAGGTACTCTCCATCGCTCACATTGAAGGTGACGTCAT
Organism: Bathyarchaeia archaeon; assembly: GCA_038850515.1. GTDB lineage: Archaea > Thermoproteota > CALKCG01 > B24 > JAGTQN01 > JAGTQN01. Next base: position 3,409 of record JAWCLV010000071.1, on the reverse strand, counting down.
CCAAGGCTTCGATGCGCCCAAAGCGCTTTGATACGTTTACGAGGCGAAGGGATGGCATGGCTCCGAACCCTCCTTCAAAGGGAAGCTAACGAAGCGAAGCGAAGGCTCCTCCAGCCTTCCTACCTCCCCTTTTTCCTCGATACACTAGAAGCCTCAGAGCCAAAAGGGCTAAAAAGGACGTGAGGACGAGGAAGGATATGCCTAAGGCACTTTCAGAAAGCCCCCCAGCTCCACTTCCACTTCCAGCCCCTTTAACCCACTCTACAAGGATGACGGGGGCCGTCTTTAGCTCCCTCGATACTGCCATGGCTGCCCCCGTTTCGTTGATACTCCTCGTGAAAGTTAGGAGGGCTCCAGAGAAGACCGAATACTTTGTAAGGGGAAGGGTAAGGTGCCTAAAGATATTAAAGGGACGACTCCCCAAGGTTCTGGCCGCTTCCTCCATTTCCTCAGGAAGCCCCTCTATGGCCGCAGCCATGGCTTGAACAAAGTACGTATAGGTTATGGTCGCATGGGATAGGACGAGGATCCAGAACTCTGGTAGGAGACCAAAGGATCGCCAGAAGAAGGAGAGGGATGCCCCAAGGGCGACGCTTGGGACTATGATGGGAAGATTCACGGCAGCATCTAGGAGGACCGTTCCGAAGAGGCCAAGTTTCCTCCTTGCAATGAGTATAGCTACGGGCAACCCCGTCGCAATATTTAAGATGGTTGCCAGAATGCCTATTCCATAGGAGAGGACCATTGCCTTCCAGAAGTTTCCCCAAGCTCCCCAGCCTTCAAGGGCCCTTCCCAAGGTTCCATCGCTTAGGGCTCCCAAGGCTGGAAAGGTTATGAAGATCGATGGAAGGAGGACGAGGAATGCGAAGATTAAAATGACCGCTGTATCCCTAGCCCTCACGCTTCCTTGGGAGCTTAGGATTCCCTCGATCCTAGGCCAGGCCCTCTGAAGGGGGAAACGAAGCCTCGAGCCTAGGATTCTGATGATGGCAAAGGCCGCTATGGAGGCGAGGATGAGGATAAGGCTCACAAAGGCCATGGGGCCCTCAAGCCCTTCTTCCCTCGCCCTCACGATGAAGATGGCACCGTTTTCGAAGGAACCAGCCACCATCATGGTCGCGCCAGTTTCCGATAGGGATCTTGCGAAGGATAGAAGGAAGGCCGCTACTAAGCCTGGCTTAAGCATAGGAAGGGTTATCGTCCTCGCGACCGTTAAGGCCCTTGCTCCAAGGGTTCTTGCGGCCGTTTCATAGATCCTTTCATAGGAAAGGAATTCGCCCACCATGACCCTAACAACGACGGGAAAGGAAAAGGCAAAATGCAAAAGAAGGACGAGGTAAAGCCCTGGGGAAAGCTCGGAAAGCCCTATTAAGGATGGGAGGCTTGTGGGCGAGCCCCAGAAGAGGAGGGTTGAGAATCCAAGGGCTACAGTGGGGATGATGAAGGGTATGTCCACAAGGGCATCGACAACATCAATCCAGCGGGAGCTTCCCCTGGCGATGAACCAAGCCAAAGGAATGCCGATGAGGAGGTCTAGGGAGGATACCAGAAGGGCTACGGCAAAGGACCAGAAAATGGAAGATGAAGCCCTAGCCATGAGGACTGGATCGGATAGAACCTGTCCAAGGAGGGTGAGCCTCGAAAGGATTCCGATAATTGGTGGAAGCATTATGAAGGCTATGAAGAATAGGAGAACGGAAGCGTAGAGAATTCTCTTAGCCAAGGCCCTTGATGAAAGCCTATCGATATGGAGCATAAGCCCTTGAAAAAGATTGGAAGACCAAGCCTTCCGAGGCCCCACTTCCCAGCCTCATCCCCTTTTTATCCTTTTCTCTCCTTTTCCTTTGATTACTCTAGGTCTAACCGACCTTTCTTCTGATGACAGCCTTCGAGAAAGGATGCGAGTGGCCCTTTATATAACTATCAACAAAATTCTATATAGATGAAAGTATTCTATATATAGAATAGGAGGTGTTGTGATTGAAAATGGAAAACTCTATGGCTGAAGGCGAGCTGAGGAGGGTCCAGTTCACTGGAAAGTCGTCCTATACACTAACGCTCCCGAAGGACTGGGTAGAAAGGGTTGATTTAAAAAAGGGGGATTTTGTCAGGATAATACCCCAACCCGATGGCTCCCTTCTCTTGACAGCCAAGAAGACTTCTGAAACGGCTCCTAGGATAGCCCATATCGCAGTTATGCCCGATCAAGATCCCGATAGTCTCCTCAGAATCTTCATAGCCAAATATCTCGCTGGATACCAGCTCTTCAGATTCACTAGCAACGATGTAATTCCCCCAAACCTTAGGAAAACTATCACTGCATGTACCTCTGGGCTTCTGGGTTTGGAGGTTGTCGAAGAAACGGCCAATCGCATAGAGGTCCAGAACCTCCTTTCCCCAGAGGAACTAACAGTCGAAAGGGCCGCTAGAAGGGCCCATCTCGTCGCCTCAAGCATGTTCGAAACGGCCATGAACGCCTTGGAGGTAGGAAACAAGAAGATGGCTGAAGGCGTTTTGGAAAGGGAGCCTGGTGTCGATCGCCTCTACTTCCTCGTTCTCCGACAGCTTACCCTTGCCCTCCAGAACCCTGCCCTCATGAAGGAGCTGGAAATAGAGCCCGTAGGGGTTTTGGACTATCAGATGCTCATGAAATCCGTGGAGCGAATAGCAGACCATGCGACTCGTATAAGCGAGATTATGCTGGCGATGGAACCATCGGAAGTAGAGCCGGAGATCCTGAAGAGCCTCGTGGAGCTGGGGCGAAAGGCCGTGAAAGTAAGCGGCGACGCTATGCATGCTTTCTTCCTCAAGGATGCCAAACTGGCAAATGAAGCCATTAGATTGAAGGACGATGTTGTGAAGGAACTAAGCCTTCTCAACAGAAGGCTCCTTGAGAGGCCAGGCAGGGTTGCCGTTAATCTTCGCATCATCACAGATAGCATCGAGCGGGCTGCTGATTATGGTGCCAACATTGCCGAGATCGCCATAGATAGGGATCGCTAACGAGATATTTAAAATACGATATTATTCAAAATAATATAAACGACGGTTACAGATGTTAATCGGGCTAATCCGCTCATCATCTGAATGCTAAATATTTCTGCGATTAAGATGAAGAGGCTGATCCTAAGAGGATAAAGAGCCTAGCCGAAAAGGCACTCAGGTGAAGCCTTGAAGTTAAAACGTGAGCTTCCCTTAACCCTGAGCTTGAGCCTAAGATCGATAAAGATGGCTTGAAACAAGCTTAAGTAATCCTGTAAGATTATTTTTTGTTGACGGAGAGCCTGATTCCTAAAAGAATGCCGTGCCGAAGGAAGAAAGGCATAGTTTGGATCCTTCCCTAGGGCCCGTGGCCAAGTATGGAAAAGGCACTGGCCTCCGGAGCCAGTAATCGTGGGTTCGAATCCCA
>JAWCLV010000070.1:0-5182 GCA_038850515.1 Bathyarchaeia archaeon | reverse complement strand
GGGTGGCTTCGTTACCTCCATGGCGCATCCGCCAAACCCTGTCGACCATAGGGGATATGTTAGAAACTGCTCCATAAGCGACTGAATACTTCTCGAACCATTTTTTAAAACGCCGAACCTCAGCTTCGAGCTGCTCTTCGTAGGTCGCCCTGGGAAGCCTAGACGCGTATATATAAGAGCCTACTTCTATGTGCTGATGGGCATCCACGATGAACCATTTTCGCTCCATCTCACTTCACCACCTTCCTAGGCGTTATACCGACTATCCTAGCCATAGATTCTCCTAGGATGTCCTTCGCTTCCTCTTCGCTAAGATGCCCGGAATTCCAGAGGTCTAGGACCTCTTGGAGCTCAGAACGCATGCTTGTCGTTGGCCAATCGCTTCCATAGACAACTCGATCCTTTCCAAGACCCCTCGGAGAACTAACCCCCCCTATGGAAGTCTCGAGGACGAGGTTCTTAACCCTTTTTGCCGAGTCGAAGACATGCTTATCGTTCCTCAGCCCCGAGTGGGCCATTATGAAGGTTACGTCTGGGAACATCTCCGCTTGATCGGCAAACTGCCCCGCCACAGACCAAGGCTCAGTACCCGAATGGATGAGGACTGGCACCCGATACTTGGCGGCCCTTTCGTAGATCTGCTCGAGGACGGGCTCCTTGAGGAGACAAAAGCCATCCTGGTTCGGATGGAGCTTTATGCCCCTGAATCCTTGGTCCCGGATGTAGTAGTCCAGGTCCTCCAGAACATCGCTGAACTTGGGACTCAACCTAACGAAGCCTATGAGCCTATTAGGATAGCGTTTAACGGCTTCCAGAGTCCTTCTGTTCATCTCTTTGATCTCATGGGGAAGACCCCCTCCAGAGACGCAAGCCATATCCACGCCACATCGGTCCATTTCACGAATAAGCTCATCGGCCGTCCAACGTCTATCGGTGAAGTAACAGGTGAGATAGGAGGCACCTATGTGGGTATGGGCATCCAAAACGAAGGGCTTTTCCAAGGCTTCTTCCTCCTCCTTCCCTTCTTTTTTATCGCTATTATCTTTACCTTGCAGCGACATAGAGCTTTCGCCTCAAGCTTTTAAGCTTTTGAGATGCCTCATAGTTTTGAGGGGTAAAATTGAAGGTCACGAATGTGGAGGTCTTTGAGGTAAAGGTTCCATGGGTCGAAAGGCTCAGGGAGGACATGACAAAGGCTAGGATGACTCCTTTGGGGGCCCATACCTTCGTCTACAAGGTCCATACGGATGAGGGGCTTGTGGGAATAGCCGATGGACCTGATGCGAGGAGCTTGATCCCAAGGATTATAGGACGAAGCCCCTTCGAGTTTATTCTAGACGATTCTGTCTATCCCTTGCAGATAGCCCTATATGACCTGATGGGAAAGTACTTGGGCTTACCAGTATGCAGGCTCTTCGGACCCGTATATCGTAAAAAGGTGAACGTTGGATACTGGAGCCACTGCTTCCCACCGGAGGTTTTGGCAAAGGAAGCCTCGATAGCCTATGAAAAGGGTTTCAAGGCTCATAAGATTAAGGCGAGACCTTTCCAGGATCCTGTAGAGCAAGTAAAGGCGATCTCAAAGGCGGTACCGGATATCGAGATCATCGTCGATGCCAACTGTACCTTCTGGTTGCCTTCAAAGGCCATCAAGGTGGCTAGGGCGATAGAAGGCTATAACATCCATTGCCTCGAAAGCCCCATTCCCCAGCAGGACATTGAGGGATACTTAGAGATCAAGGCAAAAACCACAATACCCCTAGCCATGCATATGGGTTGGGGCTCCGGCTCAGAATGGACGCCTAATCCCATGACAGCCATCGAGAGGCGCATGGTGGATTATTTCGTTGTTGAGGAGCGGGGGGCGTCCAAAAACCTCCAAAGCGGAATCATAGCCGAGAATGCCATAGGAAGGGCGTCAGGGTTTGAGGGGATGCCCCTTTTCATCGAAGTCGTAGGACTAGGACCAGCGGAGGTCTTCGGGCTTCATATGGCTGCCGCTATGAAGATGGCTATCCTTCCTTCGATAACCTTCGTTTTCAGCCAATGCCTTTGTGAGGATGACCTAATCGAGGAATCCCTTAAACTGAAGGATGGAGAGGCGGAAGTGCCAGAGAAGCCAGGGCTCGGAGTAACCCTTGACGAAAAAGCCTTAAAGAAATACTGCGTAAAATAGGAAAAGAAGGGAAAGAGAAGAAACTCGAAAGAGGGGCTCCCGATCTATCTATTATACAATCTAATTTGATATTATATACAATCGTATATAATATACATACAGATAGATAGGAAATCTTTTCATCCTAGAAGATATGATAAGGTTAGGACTTATAGAAAAAAGAGGGCGGTTATCCGCTTCTTTGTTCCTTCTTTTTTGCTTTATTTCGATTTTTCAGTTATATAGCCAATAGCTTTCCTTTTCTTCCTTTGTCTAGCTTCCTTTCCCTTCGCTCCGCCCCAGTCTTCCTTTTTTTACTCCTTCCCTTTTTCAGGAATGACAGCGACCATTTCTATCTCGACAGCCGTTCCTGGTCCCAAACCTACTTGAACACACGTTCTAGCTGGAGGGTTCTGAGGGAAGGTTTCCCGCCATATTTTGTTAAGGTAGCGCTCCCTGTCCGATAGATCTGCCAGATAAACTGTGGCTTTTATGACATTTTCGAAAGATGTACCTGCACTTTCCAGAGTTGCCTTCAACCTGCTCAGAGTATTTTTTATCTGTGTTTCCACATCCCCAGGTCCCCCCGTCATACCACTAGTAAAGACGAGGTTGCCAACGATTACTGCTCCTGGAACAACCCTCTTGCTCATCTCAAACACCGATGCTGAAAGGTTTCCCACGACATTTAAGTCTTTCGGGTTACCTAAGCCTAAGGCTAAGGATAAGGCTAATTAAACCTAAAGCTAGATATCCTTCGTCTTTATCAGAAGTCTATATTTCTTGTAAAAAAGCTCAAAGATATTTATACATCGATTTTTTAAGATACTGTTTTCTAATTTTTAAGCATGAAAGAAGAGATCGTCAGGGAATTCGTAAAGTACCTCGATAATGCTTATCCGGATGTGGTAGAGCTCAGGAGGACCTTCCTCCAATTCCTCGAGAAACATCCAGATCTGGAACAGACATTAAAGATAGAATTTGGCCGTTGGCTCGATCAGCATTTTTAACTTAGTATCGGTTGCCAGATAGGGCTTTAGAAGCTTTTTCTAACGTCTGCTAAAAGCCTTTGTACTGAAGGAGCAGGGGAAGAAGAAGAATCAGCATCATGACGATGAGAAGAACATACCAGATTATACGGAGTCTCTGTTCATCTTTCCTCCGTTTGGCGGCCACTTCCTCGCACTTCGGTGAGCAATATTCCTCATCGGGTTGCATGACTTCTCCGCATATTGGGCAGTGCTTATGCTGAGCCACAGGACTTGAAGGCACAGCCCTTCTAGCCTTTCCCAAAGGAATCTCCTACCTTCTAATCCAAAATTTCATACCTCTCACGTCATATAAAACATTCGCCTCGGTAAAGTTATTCTATCCGAGGAAGGCATCGCCATCCCCCCTTCGCCTTTCCTTCCTTTTTCTTTTCGCTTCCTTTCTAAGGTCTGGAAAAAGCCTTGGGTCTGATGCCACGCCTCCCGAAGACTGGCCGAGATTTCTGGAGTAGAAACTCAAGGATCTTATAGGCTATGACTTAAACGGGGCTTTATGTATGGAATTTTCCGACGAGGCTACCTTGGGGCAAGAGTCCGGCCTTCACGGTGCTTTGAAAGAGGCTGCCTATGGAAGGCTTAGGGATGGAGGTTTTCGCATCTATTTTGAGCCTTCCCAATCACCTTGTCCCGAGGTGGGCTGGAGCTCCTTCAGACCAGACCTTTTCGCCGTGAGGCTTAGCAGGGAGCTTAAAGAATTTGTCCTTGTAGAGTGCGAAACCCATCCTTCCTCCTCGAGCCTCCGGGAGAAAAGTATTAAACTTCTCCTCCACTTGTGGCTCCAAACAGACCTTGCGACTCCCATAGCCTTCGATTATGTTATAGCGATGCCCAAGGGTTCTGCCCATCATGCCTTTGGCTTTCGGGAGCTATGGGACCTATGGATCGTGGACGTGAAGCGTAAGTCTGTAGTGGAATCGATTCCTAGGATAGGTGCTCCGAGGAATTCATGGTTTCCGAAGGATCCGGTCTACAGTCTTTGCAAACGCCTAGGGAATCCGCGTAAAGGTGCGTCTAGCCCTCCTTTCCATCGGAGGGGGCCGTGTAAACCCTCAGCCCTCGGGATGTTAGGGGCTTAAGGATGCTATCCTTGCTCAAGGCTTTCAAAAGCCCATAGCCAAGCCCTCCGATGGCTATGAGGCTACTCATCGTGAGGCTTAATACCATGGACATCCAGGCTGGGAGGATTAGCCCGAAGATGTCTGGTGGAGGGAAGAAAATCCATAGGTACCCACCTACTATAAAGCCTATGGGAATCGAGCCGATAATGCATGCCATAAGCCTATGCTTTCTTAGGAGAAATATGATGGAAGCTGCTACGAGATTGGCTAAGGGTCCGAGAAGGATGTCATAGGGTCCCATCCAGAAGTAAAAAAGATTCGTGTATGCGTTGCCCACGAAGCATCCCAAGGTAACCCCTAGGATGAGGGGCCAGCCAAAAAGGGCGGCCAAGGATATGAGACAATCGGCCAAACGAAGTTGGAGGGGTCCGAAGGAGATGGGGGCAAAGGTTATGGTTAGGAGGGCGTATAGGCTTGCAAAAATCATCAAAAGACCTAAAGCCTTTCTATCCACCTTCTCCATGCGTTCAGTCTTCATCGAAGCCCTTGAGCCTTGGACGCTTGGCCCCTTGAATTCCCTTAATATTCGAGAAAGGGGCTGTATGGATTCATAAAGGCTTAACATCTTCCGACACCGGGGTTTCTATAGCGGAACGGGTCGGAAACCCACCCGCTTCAGCCACTCGAGTGGCTAAATCATAAAGGTGCCATTAAAGGTTTTCCTAGCTAATTTCGTGCTGTAACCTTAAACCTTAGGGGAGCCCTATCCTTCTCGATGTTCTATGAAAATGAATAAACCCTTTGAAAGGGATAGGACTCCCAGGCAGATAGTAGCCTATGCCATATACTTATACCTTTCTGGACTATCCTTGAGGAAGGATTCTAAGGCGATAGAATAAGCCTCTTCCTTCCTAGGAGCC
>JAWCLV010000069.1:0-5617 GCA_038850515.1 Bathyarchaeia archaeon | reverse complement strand
GAAACCTCAGGGAGTAAGATCCAGATACTTCTGGAAAGGGCTATAAAGGAGTTTGGAGCTGATAGGGTCCTCTTCGGAACAGACGGGCCTCATGATCTGTTGCCTGCTTACGTGGTTCGCATAGAGGATCTAAGCATAAGCGATTCGGAGAAAGAATTGATCCTAGGTAAGAATGCGGCCAAGCTATTCAAGATTCCCGTGCCCTAGGATCAAAAGGGATAGTGACGAAAGAGTTCAATCCTAGCGGAATTTTCATAAAAAAGGAATCTTAATTTCTTTTTCATCCTTTTTTAATGGCTATTCTCCTTTTATTATCGGATGGTCCTTTGCTTTAGCGAGGGTGTTTATGGATCTGGATGCGGTGAGAAAGGTTTTCCTTCCTCGTAGGGAGGACTGCCTTCATTACCTTAGGAGCAAGGTGGAAGAAGGCGTTAGGTACCCCTACCGCGGCTCCTCGAGGGTCTGGAAGGATGGTTCCATGCCAAAAGAAGTCTATGCGAAGAAGTCCATGCGAACGGTTGCGAGGCCTGGAAGGACTTCCTTAGGGCATACCTGAGAAGTATAGGAGCGTATCAAAGAAGTACCTGCAAGGCTACTTAGATTCCCTAAGCTTAATCCTTAACGAGGGAGGAAAAACGGTTTATCCTCATTCTCTCCGATAACTTAGGAAGATGAGCCTTTTTAATTTTATATTTCCTAAAGACAACTCTATATAAAACTAGAGGACCTTGACACGGAACGAATCCGGTAGAATAAGGAGCTTTATTGCCTTCGACATTGAGGACGAGGGAGTTCTTTCCCAAATCTCGAGGATTCAGAGGGAGCTTCTCGCTACAGGGGGCGATCTTCGAATCGTCGAACCGAAGAACATTCACATCACGATAAGATTCCTAGGGGAGCTGGAAGCCAAGAGGCTTGAGGCCGTTACAGAAGCCATGAAAAAGATAAGTTTCAGGTGCTTCGATGTTGAGTTGAAGGGTTTGGGAGCGTTTGACAGCCTAAACCACATTCGAGTAATATGGATTGGAATGGGAAGGGGTTCTAAGGAAGCCTCGGAGATCTTTGATATCCTTGAGCCAAAGCTTAGGCTATTGGGCATAGAACCTGAAACCCGGGGATTTAGCCCCCATCTCACGATCGCCAGAGTGAAAATCCCTAGAAGGAATGAAGCCTTAAAGGATTTCATCTTAAGGAATTCTGATAAGCTCTTCGGAGTCGTTCGAGCGGAGGCTTTGAGATTAAAAAGGAGTACCCTAACCCCAAGGGGACCTATCTATACGACAATAGCTGAAGTCAGGGGCACGCCCAATTGAGTCGGAGAAAGGCTGAAAGATGGATTCCCTTCAAGAGGTTTGTGAGAAGGTTCTCGCCCTTATCAACCCTTCCAAGGAGGAGGTTGATAAGGTTGGAGCCTTAGTCGAGGCTCTGAAAGCAAAAGCTTCGGAGGAGGCATTGAAGCTTGGCTTTGAGGCGGATCCCCAAGTTTACGGATCCTTTGCCAAAGGTACGTGGTTGAGCGGGGAAGCCGACATAGACCTATTCTTGAGGGTCCCTGCCCATGTAACAAGGCAGGAGATGGCTGAGAAATCCTTGAAGATTGGAGAAGCTGTTGTGGAAGCCCTTGGAGGACACTGGATTAAGCGCTTTGCGGAGCATCCTTATGTAGAGGGATGGATTGAGGGAATTCGGGTGAACATCGTTCCCTGCTTTCGCGTAGAGCGGGGTCTTTGGCTTAGCGCCGCCGACAGGAGCCCCTTCCATACCGAATATGTGATGGCAAGGCTTAAGGAAGATGGGAAGTCCCAGGTAAGGCTTTTAAAAAGGTTTATGAAGGGAATCGGGGTCTACGGAGCCGACATAAAGACAGGGGGCTTCAGCGGGTATCTCTGCGAACTCCTCATCCTCCGATACGGAGGCTTTAAGGAAGTCTTGGAGGCGGCGAGAAGTTGGAGAAGGGGATTCATCATAGACCTTGAAGGCTATTATGAAGGAAGGAAGGACGATGCCAGAAAGATTTTTCCTGAACCCTTAATCGTCGTGGATCCTGTGGATGAAGGGCGAAACGTTGCAAGTGCCGTTCGCCCTAATAGACTCGGGGAGTTTATGGCTGCGGCAGGGCTTTTCTTAGATCGTCCATCCATGAGGTTTTTCTATCCACCTCCTAGGATACGCCTTACCTCTGACGAATTTTCCTCCACCCTCTCAAAACGAGGAACATGCTGGATCCTCATCCTTTTTGCACCTTTGGAAGTCGTCCCCGATGTTCTTTGGGGACAGATGTACAGCAGCCTGAGAGCCATTTCCAGGTTCCTAAGGAACCAAGGCTTCAATGTCCTAAGGGAGGCTGCATGGAGCGATGAGGGAAGGCTGAATGCATTTCTCGTAGAGCTGGACCGTCGGACTTTACCGAAGGCGAGGCTTCACTTAGGTCCTCCCGTAACCTCAAAGGAGAGTCATGCCTTCCTAGCTAAGTACTTGAAAAACGAAGATACCATCTCGGGGCCTTGGATTCATGGAAACCGCTGGGTTGTTCTCTTGAAAAGGAAAAGGATCGATGCGGTTGAATTGATAAGGGAGGTTTTCAAAACGAAGGCTTCGATAGGAATTAGGAGTAAAATTGCTGAAGCAATGGATAGGCATTTGGAGATCCTAACTGACGGAGAGATTACAAAAGCCTATTCCAGAAGCGAGGGCTTGGCAACCTTCCTTATGGACTTCCTCGTAGGTAGGCCTCCTTGGCTTTGGGAAGATTAAGGAGGCTAAAGAAGCGCCTAGAGGCCCTTGTCCATGTCTCCCTTGCCCTTTGCAAGGTTTTCCCTTTCTGAGCTTAGAATCTCCGGAACTGGAAGAGGCTATTCGCTTGCACTGTGCTACCCTCATTTCGATCCCGGGGAACTAGAAGAAAGGATCCATGAGCTAGAGACTTTAGGCATAACTGTCGTCGAGTTTTCTGGACCAAAGCTTGTCTATGAGATTCCAGTCTTGGGCAAGGGATGCGTCGGTCTTGTCCTTATCGCGTATCGTCAAGGGGAGAGGCTCGTTCTAAAGGTGAGGAGGACGGATGCCAACAGGTCAAGTCTCGCGTGGGAAGCCGATTGCCTGAAGAGAGCCAATGAGGTGGGCGTGGGTCCCCGTCTCTATGGCGCTACTAAGGATTTTATCCTGATGGAATATGTGGAAGGAAAGATCTTTCCTGAGTGGCTTAGTACTTTGAAGGGGAGAGGTAAGAAAGGGAAGCTTTTGAAGGTTTTATTTATGGCTCTCGAAGACTGCTTTAAGCTCGATAATGCGGGAATTTATCATGGCGAGCTAAGCTCGGCATCGAAACACATAATAGTTACTTATCAAGGAATACCAAAGATCTTGGACTTTGAAAGCGCGAGCCTCTCCAGAAGGGCTTCCAATGTCACTGCCTTGGCTCAATACTTCTTGATCGGAGGAGGGCCTTCCTCTAAGGTTCGAAGGATACTTGGATTCCATAAGGAAGATGAGCTTTTGGAAGCCCTTCGGAGCTACAAGCGAATGCGAAGTAGAGAATTCTTCGAGGCGATTATAAAAACCATAGAATAATAACCTCAATTCTTCCAGCCCTCAAAGGGGCTTGCTTCAAAGTCTAACCGTAGCTCTTTCCGCCCGTTATCCCATATATATTTGGAGGCATATGGAAGCTAATCCTGAAGGATTCTTCTCGGATGACTGTAGACGTTCAAGCGCCCTCCTCTTACAAAGCCTAGAAGGGTTACACCAGCCTTCTTGGCAACTATTATGCCTGAGAAAATTGGTGCAGAAAGGGATGCAACTATTGGAATACATAGACGAGCAGCCTTGAAGACCATCTCCCCACCGAGCCGTCCTGAAGACATTAGGACCGTATTCTCAAAATCGACATTGGATAGGGCTCCCGCACCTAGGACCTTATCGATGGCGTTGTGACGCCCAACATCTTCGGCGAAGGCTATGAGATTCCCTCTCTGGAAAAGGGCTGCTGAATGGACACCTCCTGTGGCTTTGAAGGTATCGGATCTAATGTTTAATTCCAAAGCCATTTTCAAGACTTCACTACCTTTTACGGCATAACCCGAGGAGACAAAGGGGACTTTAAAGCGATCAAGGAAGTCTGAGCCTTTGTTCATATGGCTTCGAAGGGTCGAAAGAAGTCCTAGGTAATCTGAATTCCAAAACCTTTGCGATATGCGACTCAAGTCTATGTTACTCTTAGTCTCCAGCCTTACAGCATTGCCCTTAATCCTTACAGACCTTAGCTCCGAGAGGCTCCTTATAAGCCCTTCACTTAGGGCATATCCTAATGCGAGTTCTTTAAGCATAGTGGGGGTAGCCATAAGATTAGCGTAGCACAAACCGTTTATGTAGAGGCTTATGGGAGCCTCTACGGCCACAAGGTCCTCCACCTCGTAGCCTTTCCCTTCTCGAAGGTTAATCCTTAATATCTTAACCTTTGATATCGAAGCCTTCATTCTACGGATAATCGGCTTTTTAGAACCTTAAACCTTCATGCAGAGGAGGAAATAATCCTTTGAAGGATGATCCTCTTTGATCATGAGAATCCTTAACCCGGCATTCCAAACGAGCCTTTGAGCCTCCTCGAGAGAAAAGGCCTTCTTAAGAAATGTGAGAAGGATATATCCATAGTCCTTAGTAACCCTTTTCATTTCCTTTATGGTCGTAAGGGGCTTTGGAAGGTTCTGAAGTAGCGTTATGGCGAAGACCTTATCGAAGGCCTTATCAACGAATGGTAGAAAATCCGAGTCGCAACAAATGAAAGATACTTCGCCACTATGGAGCCTTGAAGCCTCCTTAGCTTCTCGTAAGAGGCTTATGGAAAGGTCAACCTCGACAAGAAAGGCTCCCTTATGAGCGAGCTTGTATGCGAAAAGTCCGGAGCCACATCCATTGTCGAGGATGCATTCTCCAGTAGAAACATCCAGCATCCTTAGGGCTAGAGAATGTTTTGCCCCCTGCTCTTCGGCATAAAGCCTTTCGTAGACCTTCGAGGAGGCTTCGTAAGACTTTCTCACATTGCGCTTGAATTCCCAAGATTTATCGAGCCCTTCCCTTGAATGGACCATTTAGAATCCCCTATATAAGAAAAGAACCAAATAAAATTAAACATATGGAGAATTTTACAAATTATTTGTTTTACTATATAAACTTAGAATAACTTCATTAGGCTTCCAATTCTATGAATGCCAAAGGTGCATAAAAAATAGTAATTCTGTATTTCTTGGCGATAGTGACTAAGTAAACTAACTATAACAGATTGATTCGTATGAATCTAAATCTTATCTTCCCAGTATTACTATGGGTTGAATAGTCCAAAAATATAGTTATGGCATTCAGTATCATGATAACTTTAGATCTATGCTCAAAGGACTCGACAATCCATCTATCGACGAAAATTATTCGATTACTGATGGCTTTGACTATAATAGACTAAAATAGATATTTTATACCTCCTATCTTATCCTTGCCGATTCGTGATAATAAGCGAAGCAGAGGATTTTTAACCTATCTTCGTCTATTTCAGAACCATTGGGATTCTAGAAAGGCTTAAAAATCTATCGATGAGAATATATTTGAAGGGAAAAACCATTGGAAG
>JAWCLV010000068.1:0-5634 GCA_038850515.1 Bathyarchaeia archaeon | reverse complement strand
CAGGATTCAAGCCATTGAACTCTATCCTTCCCTTTCGCCAAAGGATAAAATCTTATTTAGGGAGTCTCCATATTTTTGCAAGTCCTATAAATTTCTAAAGGATGTCTTCTATATGTTTCCTGCGATCTCGATTGCTATCAATATCGCATTTAAAGAGGGGAGAGGCGATAGAGCATACTTTGAGTCCATTAGGATTTAGACAGCTCCTTAGATTTTGAGGGCTTCTGCATTTTTAAATTCTTAGGGATTTTTTCCAGAAGAATGAGATCTCTATACCTTGGAATTCGAATTCCTTCGCCAATTTTAGGGCAACCTAAGGTCTTAGGAAACGTAATCCGTGATGAAGACCATCAAGAATAAACCCTTTTCCTTCGAAGCTTTGAAGGATCCTTAAGCCAATAATGCCCTAGTAAAGAAGGGAAGCCTCAAAGGTTTAAGGAATTCAAATTTTTGAAACGCTGAATCCCAAGCTTCGAAGGGTTTCTTGGGCTCCCGAGGAATCGAAGCCTTCCCATGCCTTTGGATTAGTATGAAGATTGGTTTTTCTATCTAGCTGAGCCTTCGTATCCACATCGTTTCCGTCAGCGGGTTCTTCCTTAATAAATCGATCTTTAGATTTTTGGCATCGATCTGATAATGAGGTCTGCCACTTCTTCGAAATTCTTCGAGGCGGTGTTGACGACGAGGTCGTAATTGTGGGGGTCAAGCCAATTTCTTTTGAAGAGTCTTTCCACCATCTGCCTCCTTTCGTTATCGCTTTCCCTGAGAACCTCGAAGGCTTCATTCACAGAGATCCCACGCCTTTTAGCGATGTGACTAGCCCTTATTTCTTCAGGGGCCACCAATAGAACCTTAAAAACATCCTTTTTTCCGAGAAGCATAAAGCCTGACCTGCCCTCTACTACAACGAAATCGTTCTCGAGGATTTCATTCAGCTTGCCCTCGATCATCTTATCAAGGTTTACCTCGCCAGAATGGACATGTCTTTCGAACTCTTTAAAAGACTCGCTTGGATGAAGCTTTCTGAAGTCTAGGACTAGGCTCTTTACGATCTCAGATGAGCTTATGCATTTTCTATTGAGCCTTTCCGATACGATCTTTCCCACTTCTGTGCATCCAGCACCTAGTTCTCCACATATTGCCACATGCATCTTCATCCACCTTCAATTTTTATATCAATATAACCTATGAAAAGAAAGTTAGGCTTCTTAATAAGACTTCTTCTTGCCTTAAGGATGCTAAGGCTAAGAACCGAATGTCATCATAATTTGCCTTCAGTCCCGTTATGATGATCTCATGGATGTAGGATTCCTTATGGCTGAAAATTTGGTAATAGCCCTCTAATCTCAGAATAGAACATCCAATTGATAAAGGAGGCTCTCTTGGAAGCTAAACTTGAGTTTGGGTTAAACTTAAAAGGCATCTCCTTTTAAATTAAACATTGCGATATTTTATCGGTCCTCCAGAATCCATAGGAGCAAGGGCGAGAAGCATTTGTCAACGGATCTAGGGCTAACAGATGAGGAGGGTGCCATCCTCGTCAAATTTGCAAGGAAAGCCATAGAGGAATACCTTTTGGGTCATGGAAAAATATACCCTAAGGAAAGGATGCCTGAGAAGTTCTCGGAAAAACGTGGGGTCTTCGTAACCCTCAACTCCGTAGGGCCATCGGGAACCCATGCCCTTAGGGGATGCATAGGCTTCCCATTTCCGATCATGCCCCTCATTGAAGCCGTAATAAACTCGGCTATCGAGGCGGCCGTTGGGGATCCCCGCTTCCCTCCCGTAAGCTATGAAGAAATGGACGCTATAGCCATAGAGCTGAGCATACTTACCAAGCCTCAGGAAATCCTCGAAAGGGATCGAAGGAACCTTCCGAGGCTCATAAGAATAGGGGAGGATGGTTTGATGATAGCCAGGGGAAGGTATCAGGGGCTCCTTCTTCCCCAGGTTCCTATAGAATGGGGTTGGGATGCGGAGGAGTTCCTTACGCAATGCTGCTTTAAGGCTGGGCTTCCCCCAGACTGCTGGCTTATGGAGGGCACGAGAATCTACAAATTTCAGGCCGAAATCTTCTGTGAGGAAAAGCCTAGGGGCACAGTAATCCGGAGGAGGCTCCTTCCCTGAGGCGGCCTTTTTGAAAGCCTACTTTGGAGCCTGCGGTATAGGCTTCGGCCATGTTGGAAGGTGCATACCAATAGCCGAAGAGCTCGCTAAGGAAGGCTTCGAAATCCTCTTCTCGACCTATTCCGAAGGCTTGGAACTGGCTACTAGGCAGGGATTCCCATGTAGAAGGGCTCCTCCCATAGGCTTCGCTGTTAAATCCGACGGAGGCGTGGACTTCAGGACAACGACCGTAAACCCTGGACCTTTCATTGCATCCTACACGGTTCTGAGGCAGATAGCCTTCGAGCTCATGACGATGCGAGCCTTTAGACCAAATATAGTTATATCAGATTCTAGGGTTTCAACCATAGTAGCGGCTAAGCTTCTGAAGGTACCTTGTATAACGATCCTAAACCAGTTTAGAATAACCATCCCTGCCAAAAGACGCTTTGTTCGACTTGCCAAGCTGGCAGACTTTGGCATTCTAGCCCTCATAGGCAGGATCTGGACCTTGAGCGACTGGGTTTTGATCCCTGACTTTCCCCTTCCCTATACGATCTCTATTGGAAACCTTCGCATTCCAAAGACATACCTCAAGAAGGTTTTCCTTATGGGACCAATCCTTCCCACCTATCCTGAAAACCTTCCTGACGCGGAATTCCTTAGGAAAAAGCTCATGGTAGACCCAAAGCGTACCCTCATCTTCGCCCCTATTAGCGGTCCAGTGAAGGAGAGGATGCCCCTTTTAAGGCTTCTAGAGGAAGCCTTTGCCTCTTTTCCAGAGGACTATGAAATCGTCATGTCCCAAGGAAGGGTCGGGAGTTCTGAACCAAGGATCCTGAAGGGAGGCTGTCTCAGGATACATCCTTGGATAGAGAACAGGTTTGAGTACCTTAAGGCATGCGACCTCGTGATCTCAAGGGCTGGCCATGGAACTGTAGCCCAGACGATGATTTATGGTAAACCTTCGATTCTCATACCCACTCCAGACCACACGGAGCAAATACAGAATGCCATAAGGTTGGAGGAAATGGGAATTGCTAAGGTAATAAACCAACATGAGGTTACGCCTAAAGTTCTCCTCGCTGGAGTTATGGAGATGCTAAGGGGAAACGATTACGCTAAGAGATCTGCCGAAGTTGGAGCCTCCATTCGACCCTATAATGGTGTCAATATGGCTTTGGAAATCGTTCAAAAGTCCCTAGGATTGAAGCTTTAGCAAGTCATTTCTTCGGGAATTCGTTCATCTATTCCATTTTCCCTAGTCTAAGATTCTAGAATCCATTATTTTCTCAAATGTCTTTAAAGATCATTATGAAAAATGTTAAATCCATAAGATGAAGGATGGATTGCGTCCATCACGATTTCAGGGGGGCTGATTGCTAACAAAAATGTCTCCATCAGACTCGAGCATTAACCTCCAAGAAAAGCTGATCCGCCTTTCAAGTGTTACGATAGGGCTTCGTTCTACGATACTTATCCAATCTTCAGTAACGCCTAAGAGAGATTCTTTAAAATCCTCGAATCAAATCCCTCCAAGAAGCCGTGCCCTTTCCATCGCCCTTATAGCGATCTCGGCAGCCCTTTATGCCGCTGCGATAGCAGTTACGGCTCCTATTCCTACACCATGGGGAGTCGGCCATTTTAGACCCGGTGTCGTAGTCCCAGCATTCTTTGCCGTTGTATGCGGTCCAATGATCGGAGGTGCCGGCGCAGCCTTAGGATGTTTCATAGGGGATTATGCGCTATCCGTCTTCGGTTTGACAGATCCCTTATTAAGCTTAATCGCTGGAGTCCCAGGTAACTTCGTAGGCTTCTATATGTTAGGTTGGTTTACCTCAAGGTACAAATCTTGGCTGGCTTTTCTGGTAGGAAGCCTTATCTCCCTCATCGTAGGAAATCTCATAGCAGCCTCTGGGGTCGTCGCCTACCTTACTTTCATAATTCCCATATGGGCTCCTTGGCCCCAAGATGTCAAGATAGCAACGGTCCTTGGCTTTACCCTCTTCTGGTTTTCCACAATGCTCCCCTTCGTAGTCCCCATCGTTCCCATACTGGTTAGGCGGGTTTCGAAATATGGCCATGGCCCCCTCAGAAATCCTGGACTTACCTGGGGAAAACCTAAGGAGTTTGCCTACGTTTCCCTCGGTATTACAGCATGTCTGCTACTTCTTTACGCCATTGTTATGCTAACTCCCTTTGGGGACTTCCTCTTCGTCCGCGTGGCCGAATCCCAGTATATCTTTTGGATAAAAACCCTCATTCTCATTGCAGCAGGGGTTATGCTGCTGTTCGGAATGGTAGTCGGCGTTTTACTATCTCACCGAGTCAAGAAAGGAGTCGATTAAGCCTTTCTTCGTTTATGGAAGGCAGGTTGAAAAAAGGATAGGATGGGAGGTAGCTGGATGAAAGGGCTCATCATCGGAATCGATATTGGAGGTAGCACAACGAAGGCCGTAGCCCTTCAAAATGATGAGATTTTAGGCTATACAGCTATTCAAAGCCTAGAGCCTGTAGCAGCAGCCTCAGGTGCCCTTGGAAAACTCCTATTCGATCTCAGACGAAGCCCCTCAGATGTGGAACTGATAGCCGTCACGGGGGTTGGATCTAGGGGAATTTCAGATAGGATCCTAGACCTTCCAGCTCGAAAGGTTGATGAAATCACAGCCATTGGCATAGGAGGCCTTGCCCTGACGGGAAGAAGGGAAGCTTTAGTTGTCAGTATAGGCACGGGAACGGCCCTTGTGGCAGCCTACGAAGGAGGTAAGCGCATTGTCCATGTTGGAGGTACAGGAGTTGGTGGTGGAACCCTTCAGGGTCTCTCAAGGCTCCTTCTCAGAACCCAGAGTATAGCCTCAGTGGAACGCTTAGCGGAAAAAGGGGATTTGTCTAAGATCGACTTGACGGTTGAGGATTTGGCTGGAGGGGGGGTTGGAAGGGTTCCAGGCTATGCAACGGCATCGAATTTCGGAAAGCTTCTAGATGAGGCTAATGAAAGCGATATAGCCGCGGGAATCATCAACCTCGTCGGTCAAGTCATTGGGATCATAGCTATCTTTGCAGCTAAGGCCTATGGTTTGGAGCACAGCGTTGCCATCGTGGGACGCCTTGCCCAAAGCCCCAATCTCGTGAGGAGCATATCTAATGTTGGATCCCTTTTCCAAGTATCATTCATGGTTCCCGAGAAGCCTGACTTCTGCACCGCCATAGGAGCGGCCAAGTGGGTTCAGGATCCAAAAAACCTCACTCTAAAGAAGCCCTATACGACAAATGCAAACTTCTGAAGGGTTTTCCGTCCCCCTCAGGGCATACCCTAGGAACATATTAAGGATATTATCTTCTTCTTAGTCCTAAAAGAGCCTTTTGTCCCTCTAAGTCTTTCCACCACATCCTCTTCGCCGAGGAGATTCCATAAGCCCTATGGCTTACCCTTTATTCATAAAGGTAGCTTGGCACGAGATCCCTCAACCTCGTACCCTCGTCTATTCCGAACATAAGGTTCATGGACTGAACAGCGTTTCCCACATC
>JAWCLV010000067.1:0-5667 GCA_038850515.1 Bathyarchaeia archaeon | reverse complement strand
TGAGGCTTCGCCTGTAGGAGGTCTGGGCGTAGAAGAGGAGGATCCTGGCTTTGGGAAGGGGCTGGCGGCTTGAGGAGTCGAAGACGTAGCCTACGATTGTACCGGCTTCTGGAGAAGGAGAAGGCGAGGGAGAAGGGGAAGGGGAGGGGTCTGCCGAGACCTTAGCCATTGGAATGGCTAGTAAGAGGAAGAGGAAGGCAACAAGGCAGACCCTAAACAATCCTCTCCAATAGCCTTCCTTCGAAAATCTCAAGAAAATCGGAAGGGGGGCGCTATGCTGTAACTGCTTCATTGCTTTTGCTCTTCCCCTTTTTCTTCCATTGTATGGAAAATTTTAACGTCTCGCGCCTTTATTAACTTAAATTTGTTTGGAAGGAATATAGAAACTCGGATTTTTATCCCATTTTTTTATTTAGCTTTATTGGCTGCCTTCTTTCACTCGACCCGAGTCTTTGGGTCCTTAAGCTTTTTAAAGCATCCAGAGGCTATGAGACTTACGAGGGGGCTGTATAAACGCTGAACCGCCCTTTTGGATGAATAAAGGGTTATGCTGATAGTAGAAGTTTAGTTTTGATATTTTATGCACAAAGCTTCTGTGTAAAAGGAGAACGCTTTTTTCTTCTCCTTGAAAAGCTAATAAGTTTTTAGCCTTGCGGATGCCTAGAGCCTTAGAAAAATAACTGAAAATAAAATAAAGGCTCTATTCGTCTATTGAGGGATACGAATGGCAAGGTTGACAAGGACTGTGGCGAGGCTTCGCTCGGAAGAAAGGCTTGAAAGACCCTTGGCGATTCTTGGGTTAACGGGCCATGGAGACGTGGGAAGGCTAGTCGTAAGGCATCTTATAAGGTTGACAGGAGCTAAAGCCCTCGCTGATCTTTACTCCCCCTTCTTTCCAGATTATGTAACCATCGATGCCCTAGGAATAAGCCATCTACCATGCTACGAGGTCTACGGTTCCAAGGATTCGAAGCCCAACCTTCTTCTAATAACTGGTCAATACCATCCGGATCCTGAATCGATCGAAGCTTGCTATGAGGTTTCTGATGCGATTCTAAGGTTTGCAATAAGGCTAGGGTGCCGGAGATTCGTAAGTTTAGATGGACGTCTAACCAAGTCTGGGAAGGTCTCCGTTTCAGTAGCCGCCACTTCGAAGCGTCTGGCTACCCTAATATCCGAAAGGGGAGGAGGGCAGATCTATCGCGGAAGGGTCATAGCCGGGGTACCTGGACTATTCCTTGGCTTAGCAAGGCTTAGGGGGCTTAGCGGCGTATGCCTTCTTATAACAACCTCTGGAAAGGCACCCGATGAAGAGGCCGCGAAGGTTACTATAGATTTTCTTAAGAAAGCCTTGATATCGAACCTTGGAGATTCAAGGGCCGAAAAATAAGAAAGAAAAGAAGCTTAAAAATTCTGGGATTCTCTTCGAAGGCGAAGGTTTACTAACGCCATTTTTAGATGAAGGAAGACGCAAAGCTACAATTTCTTCAATACCCACTTCTCCCTTCCATAGCCCGTCTCGGCTGATGGCTGTTCCAGCGTCAGGTCGTAGATGTCGGCATGGAGGCCGCTCAGCTCCTTAAGGGCTGCGAACATAAGGTTCGTCATGATGTGGCTCGGGCTAGCTCCCTCCTTCAAAAGCCTTATTGAGGACTTTGTAACCGAGACCCCGAACATCTCGATAATGACCTCGTTCTCCTCCACCTTTGTCAGCTTTATCTTCGACATATAGCCCATATTCTCAAGAAACTCTGCAATCGTCCTTAAGACATCGTAAGGTTCCGAGCTTGGGAATTCGACCATTTTCCTAAGCTCTTGGAACCCTATCTCACCGACACGGCGGAAGAAGGCCTCGGCCGCCTCTTTTCCATAAAGCTCAGAATAAGCCTTGCAGATGTTGTAGTTCAAGAAGTCGATGAACTCAGGCCTGACCATCTTCATGGGGATATCCTTAGACAAAGGAATCACCGTCCATGAGAAGTGAATAGGACGCCTATTTAACCATTCCTTCCATCTCCATCTATTTTTATCCTTCAAATTCGTTTTTATATTGAGGTTTGAGCCATGGGGATCCCCCCAGACATAGAGGAAATCGCCCGCAAAATCGAAACCATGGAAATTCGAGGAGCTGCCCTCATCGCAGAAACGGCCGTCAGCTGCCTAAAATCCATCGCTGAAAGGAGCCAAGCAAAAGAGACTAACGAGTTTATCAAGGAGCTGGACATCGTTGCGAGAAGGCTTCTGGGTACCAGACCTACGGCGGTTTCTCTTCCTAATGCCATTCGATATGTCATGTATAGGGTCCTACAAGCTGAGGAAAGGGGAGAGGACATCTATGGTCTAAGGGAGGCGACTGTAAAAGCCTGCGATGAATTCATCAAGAACGCCAAGGAGGCCATAGGAAAGATTTCCGAGATAGGGGCCAGGAGAATATCTGATGGGGATGTCATCATGACCCATTGCCATAGCACGGCCGTCGTGGCGATCCTAAAGGCTGCCAAGGCCATGGGAAAGCGCATATCCGTTTATGCCACGGAGACAAGGCCGCTATATCAAGGAAGGCTCACGGCCGAGCAACTTTTACAAAATGGCATACCCGTAACCTTAATCGTTGATAGTGCCAGCAGGTACTTTATGAAACGGGTTGATAAGGTCCTTGTGGGAGCTGATGCGGTGGCCGCCAACGGGGCTGTCGTGAATAAAATCGGGACGAGTATGGTTGCCCTAGCGGCCCATGAAGCGAGGACCCTTTTCTTCGTGGCGGCTGAGACCTATAAGTTCAGCCCAGAAACCATCATCGGGGAGCTTATAAAGATCGAGGAGCGCCCAAAGGAGGAGATCCTGCCCCCTGAGATCGTAATTAAAGGATTAAAGGGGATCGAAGTTCGAAATCCTGCCTTCGATGTGACGCCCCCAGACTACATAGACCTCATCATTACGGAGCGGGGAATCATACCTCCTCAGGCGGCCCTTACGGTCATACAACAGGAGCTAGGGCCCATTATCTATGAGAGGCTAAGCATGTATAGCACCTACAGGGAGCCATAAGATAGGAATTCCTCTGATCATTGGTACTATGTTATCATTTCAGTCTATTTTTACGAAATTCGCCCTTTACGAAATTCGCCCGCCTTTTCTTTTTAAGAAACCTTGCTAATCCTTTCGCAGGAAAGATGGGAAAGGATATCAGGTGCTTAAGCCCCTCTAGACTTGGAAATGGAGATGGAGGCAAAGGCAAAGGCAAAGGCAAAGTTGAAGGCTGAGTAGAAGGGTAGACGGAGGAATACGAGGAATGAAAAGCGGGGAAGAGGATCCCCTAAACCTTATTCCTGAGAGGAGACCGGACCTTCTTTGGGAGACTACACCCACAGGAGAGGTTTCAGTTACCATAAAACAGCGAAGCCTGTTCCCTATTCCCCAAAGGCTTAGGAAAATAGTATTCGATGAAACAGGATCCTACGTCCTCAGCCTCATCGATGGCCGAATGACTGGTTTTGAGATTGCCCGAATTTTAAGCGAGGTGAAGGGCATGGGCATCGAGCAAGCCCAAGCTTCCTTGAGGGAATTCCTCCAAACCCTTCAGAGCCGTGGCATTATTATTCTACGAGGGGGCTTTGACCATTGTAAGGCATGTGGGGCAGAGCTTCCAGAGGGAGCCCTTTACTGTCCCCAGTGCGGTACTAGGCAGGCTTCGGAGGGGAGGTCTGGCTCTGGGTCTGGCTAGGACTAGGGTTAGGGCTAGGGCTAGGGCTAGAGCTAGGGCTAGGCTTCCCGAGGCCTTCCTTAGACTTAGGGGATTCCCGCCCCTTTCCCCAAGGAACAAAGGTAATCCTTCGGCTTAGTTCCATGGGAAGGTAAGAGGGCCTGAAGGGCATCCCTTGGCACTTTTCCCGGATCTCTTGGATAAGCTCATGAAGGCCCATAGCCTGGCGAAATTCCTCTCGAACGCCAGACTTCTCCCTAACGACGACTGGAAGCTTATCGCTTTCAAGTTCCCTATCGCCTATGACGATGATGTAGGGAACCCAACTCGTCTTGGCATCCATCACCCTCTTGGGAACAGAAAGGTTCCTGTCATCCAAGGAAACTCGGATATCCTCGGATCTAAGCCTCTCGGCAATTTCCCTACATTTGGCCAAATGCCTATCAGCGACTGGAATAAGCCTAACTTGGTCTGGGGATAGCCAAAGGGGAAGCATTGGAGCCTTTCCCCTTTCCTCATCCTTGGCGGCGTTCTCTAAGAGGACGTATAGCGTCCTTTCGAGGCTTCCAAAGGATGAGGCATGGAGGATGATGCATGGAAGCCTTCGCCCATCCTCAGCCACATAGCGGATTCCAAACCTTTCGCCATTCTTCACATCATACTGAACCGTCGATATCTGGACATTCGCCTCATCAGCTCCGATCGCCTGATATTCGTTCTTGATGGCGTAGTAATGGCTCATCTCCTTTGTGAGTTTGAAAAGACTCGGAACGCCCATCTTCATGCAAAGATTCTTCAGCCAATCTTTATGCTTCTCGTAAAACCATTCGACCCCCTCCCATCCCAGGACCCAATTTCCCTTGGCTATGACCCGATCCATAAGGTCCTTGAATATGAGGCATAGCTCCTCGAACTCTTCCTTCGCCTGCTCTTCGCTACCACAGAAGCAGTGCTGGTCCGTCATCGTAAATTGCCTAAGCCTCCTCAAACCCACGAGCTCGCCGCTCAGCTCCCTCCTGAAGCATAGAACCTCCTCGTAGACCTTCACAGGAAGATGCCGATGGCTGAAGGTTGCCTTCTGAACGAAGGGAAAGGCTCCAGGATCCGATGAGAAACGAAGGACAAAGGTCTCGCCCTCGTATTCCATGGCATAGTCCCTTTCATGAAACTCCCCCATCAGCTGCCTTATCGCCTCAACGCTCTGCCTATAGATTAGGGGGTTCTGGATCTTCATGGCTCCCCATGGTATGGCAACCTTGAAGAGGGCATAGTCCTTGATGAGATCGAAGATGAGGGCTCCATTTGGGTAGAGCTTGAAGTTTCCGAGGTCGCTCTCAGGGCAATAGTCCATGAGCTCGAGTTTTCGCATATAATCGATGTGCTTGGGGACTCGCCTCCCAGGGTTTCCCTCCAGCTCGTTCCTTACAAAGATCCAAAGGAGCCTGTAGACCTCCTCCCTCCGCTGAAAAATGGGGCAGTCCTTCCAGTTATCGGGAGTAATCTCATACTCGCTTCCGTCTGCATCGACAAGAATGAACCTTCCAAACCTTTCGCCCTCCTTAGCCCTTCCCTCCGCCTTCGCCCCCTTCCTCCTTCTCATCTCCCTTTCACTCTCCCTCGAAGCCTCCGCCCCCGCACCCAAGGGAACTATGGATCTAGAAAGCTCCGAAAGGGGATGACCCTTGCACTCGATGGTAAAGCTCTTATACCAACCGAAGGGGCTCCTTGCAACCTTAAAATCTCCTAAGCTTGAGAGAGAGGCCTCTAAATCTTTAAGGATCTTTATAGCCACCCTTGGTTTGGCGAGTTCTGAGGATAGGTGGGCATAGGGATAGAGCATCACATTCTTTGCGCCAACTTTTCTAGCCACATCGGCGACTTCTTGGGTCGCCTTCATCACCACTTCTTCGGGGCTAACCTCATCGATGGACTCGACGGTGCAAAAGGTTACGAGGACATCCTTC
>JAWCLV010000066.1:0-5673 GCA_038850515.1 Bathyarchaeia archaeon | reverse complement strand
GTTCCCTCGCCAGATCCTCGAGGGAGAATCCTATCGTATCGGAGAAACTGCTGACCTCCCTCCTGAGCATTTCTAAACCCTCTGCGAGCTGAGCAACGGAGTCTTCAGTCCTCTTCTGGGCTTCTACAAGACTATTGATCCTTTCCTCAGTCCTCTTCTGGGCTTCTACAAGACTATTGATCCTTTCCTCAGTCCTCTTCTGGGCTTCTACAAGACTACCAATGGCTATGCTCAGTTCTCCAAGATATTTAGAGTTCATTTCTACAGCTAACCTAAGTTTCTCAAACTCTTCCCTTGAGACCTTTAGCTCCCTTATCCTTTCTTCGACAAGGCCTATGATAAAGGTCCGAAGCTCAGGCGTGAATTGCATGGCTAAAATGAAAAGAATCTTTGGTCTCTTAAACTTGTCGCATGCGACCTCTTCAGATTTGGGAAAATTCGAAAAAATAAAATGGCAACCCTTTGACCATATAGATCATAGAATCTCTCGCAAGGCTCATCATTTTTGGATTTGAAAGGCAAGAGCTTAGTTTTCTGAAGCCTTAGAAGGAAGCAAAAGCCATACATCAGCCTAAGACTTCTTTCATAAAATTTCCTCGATCTTTTCAGTCCAAATATTAAAGGCTTCGATGTCCCTTCCGCTTCAGCCTCAGAAGGAAGACCTTCCCGAATACATTAGGTTCATAAGGCTCCTAGAGGGGGTGATCTTAAGTTAAAGGAGCCTTCTGTCTCAACGATGAAATGCTGCCCAAAAGCAGTAAAGAGCTTCATCTCTACAGGATCGTCAAGGATGCCCAATTCCCTTATCTTTCTTTATCTTTGGGCAGGTGAATTCCAATCTTTTTAGGGATTTTCATTAAGCTTGGTGAGTTTTTATCCTCTTTTTCCTTATTTCCTGAGTCTTTCCTTTTCTTTGAAAGCCAATACTGCAGAACTTTTATTCTTTCAAATAATAGAATCTTGGATTCCTCTTAGTCTGGCCCTTCTCTTTTTGAAAAATTTTATTCCTATCCTATATTATTGCCTTCTTTGGCTTTTAGTAGAACTTATTCCAAAACATTAAATATGAAATAAGTTCTCCATCGTTCCATTAACCCTAACCTCAAGACTCTCTCCAAAGTGCCTTCAACGGTACTCATATTGTACCATTTCGATTTGTATGTACCATTTCAAATTCTGAATCTACATTAATATACCGAGGATTCTCCAAGTCCCACATGAGTGGCATCCGTATTATTGGCTTCATACTTACGCCCTTTATATTTTCTTGATTCTTCAAAGACTGATACCTTTTGAGTGAGTTGCTATGGTAAAATTCTTATTAGGAGTAACAACGTTAAAGAAAAATAATAATCATAACGGATGACGATCTAAGATTAAATTAAAATTTCTAGGCCTCATATGAAAGGCTCATGGATTTATTACTAATGGTTCTCAGATGAATTCAAAGTATATCCTTCAGCTTTAAAGCCTTAATGTATGGCTTCGCTTTCTCTATAAGGTCTTGATCCTCTGTTACCAAGGACATTCCATTCTTTTTGGCATAGTAAACATAGGATGCATCGTAGAAGGTTATTCTTAAATCTCCAGCCATGTCCAGTATTCCTTCTTCATGGCAATCGATGGTTAGCGTCTTCATTAAGCTGAGCACTTGCTTCAAAAGTCTAGCGAGATTTCTAATTTCTTCCATCTTAGCCCTTTGGCGTATCGCATACTCTTTCCATAAAATATTTCCAAGCTCATACCTTGCTAGCTCCAAGGTATAACCTCCAGCCAAAGCCTCCACTACGTTATCCATTAAGGCTTTGAAAACGGATGAGGCGTCGAAGAGATAGCTCATCTGCTCTCCCTATCCTCTCTGATACTTCTCACGATTTCCTCGATGGATACGGTTTGGAGAATTGGCTTCATTTCTTTCAAAGCTTCCTTAATTCTTTCGATTTCCCTCCTCTTCACTTCTTCTTCGATAGCTCTTCTCAGGAGTTCAGAAGCCTTAATACCCAGCTCTCTCATTCTATCTCTGAGCTCCGTAGGAACCTTCACAGAAATGGTTACATACCTTGCCAATGAATTCACCTTTTGGAAATACCAGGAAGTAGGAATATAAAGGTTTACTTTATTGTACTAATTTTTTAAAAGAAACTCTAGGATTTCCTTTGAATAGTATCTAAGGATCCAAGCATAGAGGGCTTAGAAAGAAGATTAGATTACATAGTGAAGGCGAAAATTAACCGAATAATTTCATCGAAGGCTCCCCTGGAATTAGACGTAAGAACATAAATCTTGAATTATTCCGATATTTCATGCACCGCCTATATTATTTTTCCTTTTAACAGTTCATACCCTTCCGATTTATCCAGTTTCATATCATCTTAGGCTTATGGAAGGCTTATAAAAGTCCTTAGTTGCCTTCAAGAGCCAAATTCCCATCTTCTTAGCCTCGTCCACAAGCTCCGGGAGGGGAAGGCATACATAAAGGACGGGCAATACATTTCTCCTCAACCTTTCTGGATATTTCTCCTTAAGCCTTTTAATATCGTTCATAAGTTCATCTAATAGGGGCGTCCCTGCCCTGACACTTGCCTCTCCCAAAACACAAAGGTCACCTGAAACTCCATAGAGGTTGAGCTATAGATCCGGAAGGACGAGGGAGGTAATCTCTATATCTATTCCCAGCTCAACTTTGATCCTATGCCTTAGGATCGCTCGGGCCTCATCTTCAACATCCATGGTAAGTTTCTCTAGAGTATGCTCAACTCTTGTAAGCCTTGCGTCCATCCAATCGAGGACGGTAAGCATCTTGTTGAAATCCTCCCGAAGCTTGAGTTGCTCCTCCCTTAGCATCCTTTGCTCTTCCCTGATTTCCCTGATTTCTTCCCATATCTTCGTCCGTTCTTCCCTCAGCCTCCTTTGCTCTTCCCTGATACCGATCTGCTCTTCCCTAAGCCTAATCTGCTCTTCGCTTAGGGAATCTAGTCTTTTTAGAACCTACGATAGCCCTAAATACCCCGCTATGGCATACCTGAACTCCAAATCCCTGTCGAGAAGCTCTAGGAACTCCCTTTTCAAAGCATCCATTCCGACCAAGAATCAAAACCCTTCTAACCTTATAAACAACACACATCCAAGATCCGTATTGTATCTTGTCACCTCAATGAGATGAAATTGGAACAAAAAAGATTCCTCTAGAAATTAGATTACCCTATGGTCTTCTCCCTCCTAAGATACATGCCCCTAAAGGATGAAAAAGGATATAGTTCCCCCTAAATTGCAACTCTAAGCCTAGTTATAAACAAGGCATCGAATCTAAGATACATGGTGCTATCCGTAAGGTTCAGCTAATAGTTATCATTAATGGTTATCCAACATTCTCCTTTCCCAGGGTTTCCAAAAATATCGTAGCCCTCGATCACGATGATGTATTCTCCAGTTTCCCATTCGTTTCTTTGGATTTCACATTTAACTGTAACATTCGAATCTATATAGAATTCACCTTCAACGCATTCCATATTATATTCTTCTAGATTATTGCTGTAATTGAGGCGCAATATCGCAGAAGCAATCGCAGAGTCTCCATGTCCTATGTCTGTCACAATGGCAGTGACATTCAGATAACCCGTTTCTTTATTGTAAGAAACCGAGGTTATCTTAATTTCAGGAGGTTCATATTCCCTTAATTCTATTCGGCTGTTAAACCTCACACCGCACTCAGCCATGGTTGTTCCATAGGGCGTTTGAACAAGTTGAACGCTTACAAGAAGCCAGATCGTACTATTTTTAGGTATAATGCCTGTACTAGAGGTCTCGTTAAAATATCCAGAGGGATAGTCGGACGCATTTCTGGAAATATCGAGCCTTACGCCATCTCTGAAGGCTGATATCAAATTACTTGTACCGCCAAATTCGCTAGAATAATACATTTTATTCGCTATTTCATAAGAATTTATACTGTAATTGAATCCCATCCGAAGCCAGACCCATTCAATTTCAGCTTTCCTAGGGTTTCGCCTTAAAGATATAAAAGCCACTACATGGTCTCCCAATGCAATGTCTGACGGGGTACGAAGCCTCGTCCACATTTTGATATCACTCTTTCCCTTCCCATGACTGAATGGCTGTATAAGGTGCGATGGGCTATGATAACTAAATTTAGGACTGAGGTAGTAGGGGGATTCAAAGAAAAGAGTATTCCATGGTGGTAACTCCCCTATTATGAGGCTAACACCGACTAGAACCTTGTCTCCGGGCACTTGAACGAGGATGTTTACGCGTTTTCCGTAGTAAAGCTCTTTCTCTAGAACAACCTCATATGTGCCATCCCCCAAGTATTTGAGCTCAGAAATGTTCGTATCGTTCCATTTTCCGTTAATTAATTGGCTGATTCTAAGGTCCTCTTTCCTTAGGTCGTGAATTGGCGTTTCAAGCATACCTAACTCTCCCATGTATTTGATGAGGGAAAAGTTGAACTTGTTAACAGTTTCCCCTTCGGACGCATAAATATCTGCTTCTAGTATGAAAGTACAGACAGATAATCCCTCCCAACCGGAGAAACCTTCGCTAGTTAAGTTGAGGGACCACTGCATCTCAACGCTTGATATACCGGAACCCTGGGAACCCCAGTTTATGTGTTTTTCGAAATAATCTATGTCTCGGAAAGGTATTTTTAATTGGGCTCCGAGGCTCGAGTAGGATGTTAGAACGGATCGCGTCCATATGGACATGAAGTCTTCAATTTCTTGATAGGCCTTCGCACTCGCCTCCTCATGGTTCCGAGGAAAGTCCTCGCTCCAGAAGGATTCGTTGTAAACTTGGGTTCCGTTTCTTAAGGCGGCAGTTAAGGCTCTATGGGCATCTCTGGTTATGCTGAGGATAACCTCCTTCAGGGGCTTATACCGAAGTTCCTGCTTTCGAAGGCCCATTTCATTCACGCCTACGGAAAGGCCTAAGATGAGAATAGCTATGAGGAGGGAGGCTATGATCATGAACTGGCCATTTCTATGGGTTATGAAGCCTACGGATGCCCGAGTTTTTAAATAGGGCGACATGATGGTCGTATTAATATTTTTATTCAGATCTGTTCTATCGTACATATAAACGATCAAACCTCCGATGTTTTAAAGGTTCCCTCGCTCCTTGCCAGAACTAGGATGAGGAAATGTATGTTACTTTTTTTAGAGGTGTAGAGGGCGGAGGAAGATGAGACTTCAACCGAAGCCTTGAAGGCATCGGAAGAATATTGCTCAGGAACATTGCTTATGCTGAGCCAGACTTCCATGTCGATGGCTCCATTTGAGCCGTTTTTGCATCTATAAACCGTTAGGTTGTAGAAGGTCAAAGGTGGAAGGTTTCTTTCGACGAAGAACTTTAGTTCCTCTTTGGCGCTGGGATCATTAAGGTTATCGATGACGCCAGCCTCGAGAAGATAGCTGAGGAGGTTATAGCCAAGCCTATCAAGGTCTGCTTTCTCATAGATCGTCCATAATCTAGAGGAACTCATTATATATATCGAAGTCGTAAAGGTTATGAGGATAAGCCCAACTGCAAGTAGGGATTCTGTAAGCCTCGCCTGAGCTTTCTTAGCTCTGAAAACCCTTCCTTTGAGAATCAATAGAACATCCTCCATATATATAGCCTAGCTATGTAGGTATAGTCTCCGATCCTTACAAACCTTTC
>JAWCLV010000065.1:0-5750 GCA_038850515.1 Bathyarchaeia archaeon | reverse complement strand
CTGTCTTTGATGCCAACCACATTGCTACATTCATCGACGAGCTTCTCGATCACTTCTGGAGCGATATTTACTCCAGTCCGGTCGGGGTTATTGTAGAGAACTATGGGCATATCCACCTTGCTCGCTATAGTCTTGTAGTGGTTAAAGAGTTCGGAAGCCTTGGGGGCTACATAGTAGGGGGTAATGATGGATGCTGCATCACAGCCTATGTCCTTTGCCATCCTTGTAAGCTCAAGAGTTTCCCAAGTAGATTCGGCACCAGTTCCAGCATAGACGGGGACTCGACTCCCTACCTCATCGATGACGGTCTCGAGGACTTTCCTCTTCTCCTCCTTGGAAAGCGTCCAGAACTCACCCTGGCTTCCTACTGCAAAGATTCCGTGGACACGGGCTTCTAGAATGAACCTCGTGACCTGCCTTAGGGCTTCAAGGTTTAGGGACTCATCATCTTTGAAAGGGGTTACGATGGCAGGGATAACTCCCTTAGGTTCAAAAACCAAGAAAGATTCCTCCAAGCTTGTTAAAGGCTTTGCTATATTTAGTTATTTCTGTTTTCAGGCTTTAGGAGGAGGGAGGGAGGAGAAGGGAGGGAGGGGGGTGAAGCTAAGCCGAAATATAAGGTAAGGCTAGGAGGCCTTCGGTCTAACCCTCAGTACCGTTTCGATGGAACAGTTCTGAGGGGGATTCATTCTATGGATAAAGTCGTCTCCTATGGCTATAAGGGCGTAGATGCCTGCAATCTCAGCCTTGCATTTCTCGATGATATTCATAAGGACCCTCTGGGTCTCCCCCGTCCTTATGACGTCGTCGACTATCAGGACGTCATCAGCCTTCCGGATGGAGCCTTTAGGAACATAAAAAGTCACGAGGACTCCAGAGTTTAAAGGACTGTAGGTTTCTTCGATAAATTCCCTGACACCAACTTCCCTAGAAGTCTTTGCTATGACTAGATCCACGCTAATCGCATGGGCTATCATAGTAGCCAGAGGTATACCATCCACAGCAGCAGTCAGAACCTTTGTTATCCTTTTTCCAGCAAAGCGGGCAACGGCGTCTTGGGCAGCCATCTCAAGGATCGTTGGGTCTCCTATGATGGGTGTGTTATCGAAGTACCCTTGTTCGTCGAACTTTACGATCTTCCTCAGCTCACTTTCCAAGCCCACAAGGGGGTTCAGGACTTCCCATATCTTTTTCGCCCTCTCGCTACTCGGGAGAACATGGCCCTTCACGTATCGGCTTAAAACCGTTATCTGGAGTTGCACTAGCTGAGAGAGCTTTCTATAGGTGTAGCGCTTCTTTGCGAGCCTTAGAAGGTCTATAACCATAAGGCGAAACTTCAGGTCATGAACATGAGTTGCATCCCTCAATAAAGCCTGCCCCCAAAGCCAAAAAACACTTTAGAATTCTTCCCCATCAATCATTTATAATCTTTAGTGCAGAGGATAGAGGACTAAAGCCAGCCTAAGGACTTCAAAGGAAGCCATGAACCTCTGGGGCGGATTCTAGATTAGATTGATTAGATTTACCTATATGCCATTATTGCTCTGTCAAAGCAGTTCAACCTTCCTTCTTCAGAGACCTTCTTTAAAGGCTTAATTCAAGTCTACCGAAACGAAGCCATGACATTTAAAAGGAAGGCTATAAAAAACGGGTTAGGAAGGGTGTCATCCTTATGGTAATGGATTTGGGATTTGGATTTGAGAAGGGAAAGGAAAGGAAGAAGGCCATCGTTTCCATCGTTAGGGATCAGGACTTGAAGGATAAGGTTGATCGTGCCTTAAACCTCATAGGCGGTATGGGTAAAGTTGTAAGAAAGGGTGATAGGGTCCTCTTGAAGCCCAACCTTGTGGATGGAGCCCCTGCAGAAACTGGAGAAACGACGCACCCTGAGCTCATAAGGGCCGTTGCTGAGCATGCCTTTGCCGCTGGTGCCAAGGAGGTCTATGTAGGTGAGGGGGAAAGCTACGATGGCCCTAGGGCGGCCCTCTACAAACTCATAGAGAAGACCGTAGCTCCCATAGGGGCGAAGGTTATCAACTTCAATGATGAGCCCTTCGTTGAGGTTTCTATTTCCAACCCCGTTTACTTCGATAAAGTAAGGCTGGCAAAGGCAGTTTTAGACTGCGATGTCCTCGTAAACCTTCCTACCCTCAAGACCCATGGTCGTGTTGGCATAACAGTTTCCATCAAGAACTATTATGGCGCCATTCCTAGGGAGGACAAGGGGAAGTATCATCGCTTAGATAGAGTTGAGGAGGCGATAGTCGACCTTAACTTGGCGAGGAAGAGTGACCTTACAGTCGTTGATGGAACCTACTCGACGATCCACTGGGGACCTAGGGAAGAATTTCCAGAGACGCATCGCTTAGACCTGGTCATAGCAGGCTTTGATCCCGTAGCCGTGGATACGGTTTCTGCTAAGGTTATAGGAGTCGAGCCGAGGACCCTGAGGTTTCTAGCCTGGGCTGAGAGGCGAGGCCTAGGAACCGCTCGGCTCGAGGATATAGAAGTTCGAGGCTTATCGATAGAAGAGGCCTTTCGAAGGGCTACGACGACGGCCGTAGAGTACGACAATTTGAGGCATAAGCATATAAGGCTGATAGACTGTGGAGCCTGTACGGGATGCTCCGGTAGGATCGCTGCCCTTGTCTTTGGGCTCAAGGACGATGGGATGAAGGAGGACGTATATGTATACATGGGACCGCAGGCAAAGCCCCATAAGGGTCCAGGGAAGGTCTTTCTATGCGGAAGATGCGCGGCCCCCAC
Source organism: Bathyarchaeia archaeon (assembly GCA_038850515.1). Taxonomy (GTDB): domain Archaea; phylum Thermoproteota; class CALKCG01; order B24; family JAGTQN01; genus JAGTQN01. Next base: position 2,984 of record JAWCLV010000065.1, on the reverse strand, counting down.
CTTCTATAACGAGCTAGAGGGGACCTATATACCCGGCTGTCCCGTAAACCTTGAAAGGCTGGAGAAGGAACTAAGGAGCCTAGGAGCTTCGTAGACCTAGGGTTCCCAAGCATAATCCATTTCGTCACCTAATTTACGGCATATTCTGATGGAAAATAAGAGGCTTTCTAGCCTTCATGCCATGGAATTTTAAAAACTCCATTCTACGTCCATAGGCTTGGGAGCTCCCAACTTCTCCAACTGAATGCCCTAAGTCTTCTTCTTCGGAATCCCTCTGAGCTGGCGATTTGGCGACCTAAGGCTTCCCAAAGAGGTGAAACTATTTTAAGGCATTTTCTTCATAAAAAAGGCTAAAAAGGGACTCGGATCTAAAAGCCGATGAAGGGATCAGAATGCAAGGATGCATTGTTTCATCCTCTTCTTCATCCCAATCCGCATCCCCTTCCCAATCCCCCTCTCCATCGTCGCTACTATCGCAATCCTCCAAACCTAAGACAATCCCAAAGGCCAAGTATGTTCTAGGCTTCGATGCCTCCATCTGTCGCTGGTGCCGATCCTGTGAGCTCGTCTGTTCTCTTTTTCAGGAAGGTACACAAAGCCCCCAATTATCGAGGATAAAGCTTTGGGTGAACACCCTTGACTTAGAAGCGAAGGCCGAATTCTGTCTTCAGTGCGGAGTCCCTAAGTGTATGGAAGCCTGTCCTGTGGAAGGAGCTATGATCGTAGATCCTAAAACTGGAGCAAGAATCATCGTAGCGGAGAAGTGTATCGCCTGCGGGAAATGCGCGGAGGCTTGCCCCTTCAATTCCAATGGAACGATCGTCTTCCTGAACGCCGAAAGAAGATCCTACGTCAAGTGCGACCTCTGCGGCGGGAAGCCCAAGTGTGTCGAGTATTGCCCTACTGGGGCCTTGAGTTTAAGGAGCTTGGAGGCGACGTAGCTTGGCAAAAGCTTCCACATCCTATGGTTGGGTAGGGCGCATCCTTCGCGTAGACCTGGGCTCTGGAAGGATATGGAGCCAAGATACGATGAGGTATGCCCCCGCCTACATAGGGGGTCGAGGCATAGCCGCCAGGATAGCCTGGGAGGAGCTTAAGCCAGGCATCGATGCCTTCGATCCGGAGAACCGCCTGATCTTCATGACCGGTCCCCTAACAGGGACCCTGGCTCCAACATCTGGCGGACGCCTTGTGGTCTGCGGGGCGGCTCCCCAAGCCTATCCGAAGACCCACTATACGCGATCAAACATGGGAGGATTCTGGGGCGCCGAGCTTAAGTACGCTGGCTTCGACGGCATCGTAATCCAAGGAGCCTCCGATAGGCCCGTATACCTATGGATAGAGGATGGAAGGGCTGAGATTCTTGATGCTAAGGAGCTATGGGGCTTGGATACCTTCGAAACCCAGAGGATTCTCTTCCGTAAGCATGGCTTAGGAACCCGTGTTGCTTGCATAGGACCTGCAGGGGAAAACCTCGTCCGCATAGCCGTCATCCACAGCGAGATCGAGAATGCCGCTGGACAGGGGGGCTTCGGAGCCGTCATGGGATCCAAGAAGCTTAAAGCCATAGCCGTCCGAGGAAGGGGAAAGGTTGCCATCGCTAGACCGAAGGAATTTTTAGAAGCCTGCGAATATGTAAAGCGGATAGCCCAGACGAGCAGGGGGCCTCCTCCAAGACCCGATCCCAAGTGTAAAGCCTGTAGCATGTCCTGTACAGCCCAGGGCTGTGGACTCCAGGTCTACAAGGATGTTCAGGGAGTCGTCTTCGCCAGGCGATATAATGGAGGTGTCCACTGCGCCTCTCCAGCCATGCTCCGTCTCGTTCCCTGGGAAGCTGGTTTCGAGGCTGCCCAAGTCGCCAACCTCATGGGCGTGAACCATTGGGAGATCGTCTTGGGTTTAGGGCCCTTTTGGGCGGGATGGTTGAAGCGTTTAAGGGAGGCAGGCTATGTGAAGGATGAGGATCTCAGCCTCCCCTTGGATGAGACCCTAGGCTTCGATAGCGGGGAATTCTGGACCCGCCTCATCCTAAAAATCGCCTATAAAGAAGGCTTTGGAAGAATCTTGGCGGAGGGCATTGCGAGGGCTGCTGATATCCTAGGAAAAGGAAAGGAATTCAGTCCCCATGTGGCCCATGGTTTCATAACCCATTGGGATGGCCATTTCTTCGGAAGCCCTCGATTTCCCTACTGGATCGTCTCCGCCCTGAACTGGGCTACGGAGTCTAGGGATCCCAATGTCCATGGTTATGCCCAAGAGATCGAATACTGGTGGCGAGGTGGAAAGGGTCCCATAAGCATGGACCAAATCAAAGCGATTGGAAAGCGCCTTTATGGCTCCGAGAAGGCCGTCGCCTTGGAAAGCGGATACGAATATAAGGCTCAACCGACCATATGGCATGAGAACAACGATTGCGTAAAAGATTCCCTCTTAACCTGCGACCAGATTTTTCCCATAATCTTTAGCCACACAAGCCCTGATGGATTCGGGGATACGGGAGCTGATGCCCTTCTCTTCCGAACGGCTACGGGCATAGAAATGGACGAATATGAGCTTAGACGCGTTGGAGAACGGATCTTCAACCTTGAGAGGGCCATTGCCGTAAGGGAGGGAAGGAGGCGAAGGGATGACGAGCAAGTGATACCCTACTTCATGAAGCCGGATCGCCAGGGCATAGGATTGGACGAGGAAAGGTTCAGACGTCTCATGGATGAGTTCTACGAGCTCAGGGGTTGGGATGTCGAAACTGGGATCCCTACGAAACGTAAGCTCGAGGAGCTGGGCTTGGGCGATGTAGCCGAGGGAATGGAAAAGGCAATAGGGAGGTTGCCATAATAAGACGATAAAAGGCTAAGCCGCGAATAAGAATAAGAAAGCATAAATAAATCGAGAAGAGAAACAAAGCTTTTCTAGAGAAGGTATTTCGTACTTGCCTTCACGGCCTCGTCTATAAGCCTTTGAAGCTCCTGCGGCAAGGCTTCCTC
>JAWCLV010000064.1:0-5886 GCA_038850515.1 Bathyarchaeia archaeon | reverse complement strand
TCGATGATGATGCGTCTCCTATCCTTGACGGAAAAACCCTTATGGTATGTGCTTGTAAGCCCATCTATGAGGCTTATTTGCCATCCCTTGGCCGCCGATACATCCACGATTGCCTGGGAAACCGAAACCTCCTGGCCAAGGATTGTCTCCTTACTCCCTAGTTGATGTATAGGTAGACCAGCATCAAGGCCCTTCCTTCGATGCCCCGTTTTATTCCACCCATAATATTTTCCTGGAAGAATACCCAAACCCCAATTCTTGATGCAAAGGGTTACGACCGTAGCCCCATGAACCTTTAGGATTGCCTCATTTATGATGAGGTCCGATTCCAGAATGACCTTTGGAACCCATACATAGTCCAAGAGAAACTTGTTTGGAACGGGAACCTTTTCTGCCTCCGCGTAGTTAAGGTCCACAAGCTTAGCCCCGTATTTCTCTGCCATGGCATAGAAACCATAGGCCTTATAAGGTATCGTTGTTTCGCAGCCACCCGCCGCTTCGCCTATGGTTATGTCGTGAACGCCGAGCTTGCGAAGGTATGCAAGCGTCCCTTCAACAACATCGGGATGTATATCATCGGCTTCTAGGACGCTGATCTCATAGGCTCCCTCCTCATCCTTGTATGGAAGCAAGGGAGGCGCCCTTACAAGGTTTGGTTTTATGAAGACCTTCGAACCGGGCTTCAGCCTTTCTTGGACTCCTATGAGGTTTAAGGCTTCCTCTACAAGACTGAAGGCATCCTTTTCCTTGGCTATTGAAACGACTGCCATAGGAAAGCCACTGGGGATAGGCTATATATCGCATGTCCAGATAAACCTTGCAGGATTTTTGGAAACGATCGATGCAAAACCCCCTATTTTAGCCTAAGGCTTTATATGGGAATCGAAGGCTTTTAAGGTGGCGTAAAAAGGGAATCGAATGAATTCGCTTTCCGAAGAGGAAAAAATCATAGGACATGGAACTTGGTACGACAAGATTGCCCATGAGATAGAGTCGAGGGAGAGGAGGCTTGGAAGAAGCCTAGAGATCATAAGGGCTGAGAGCGGTCTTGGAGCCTCAGGCTTTCCCCATATCGGAAGCCTAGCCGATGCCTTAAGGGCCCATGCCGTAGTCCTAGCCCTTCAGGAAAGGGGTTTAAAGGCTTCCCTCATCGCCTTCTCGGACGATATGGATGCCCTTCGAAAGGTTCCAGCTGGGCTTCCGAAGGAGCTTTCAAGGTATCTGGGCTTTCCTGTAACTTCGATTCCCGATCCCTTCAAGTGCCATGAAAGCTACGGTCATCATATGAGCTCCCTTCTCCTTGAAGCCCTAGAAGCCTGTGGAGTTCCCTATGAGCATCGTTCAGGGAGGGAAGCCTACAAAAGGGGTCTTCTCATCGAACCGATAAGAAGGATCCTTTCAAAGGCTGATGTTGTAGGGCACATCATCGATGAGGAGGTGGGACAAGAGAAGTATAGGGAAGTCCTACCCTACTTTGCCGTCTGCGAGGGCTGTGGTCGCCTAACAACTCAGGCTTTAAAGTGGCTTCCTGATGAAGACAAGGTCCTCTATAGATGCGGCGGAACTGAAATAGCGGGACTATGGCTAGGGGGATGCGGTCATGAGGGTGAGGTTTCCATAAAGGGTGATGGCGGGAAGCTTAGCTGGAAGGTGGAGTTCGCGGCTCGATGGGCAGCCTTGGATGTAAGGTTTGAAGCCTATGGAAAGGATATAGCAGATTCTGTCCGAGTCAACGACCGCATATGCCGTGAGATCCTGGGCTTTGAGCCTCCCCTTCACGCGAGGTATGAGATGTTCTTGGATAAGGGAGGAAAGAAGATCAGCAAGTCGGCTGGAAATGTCCTAACCCCCCAGCTATGGCTTAGGTATGGCTCCCCTGAATCCCTTCGTCTCCTAACCCTCAAGAGGTTCGTGGGAACCCGTAGGCTCGATATTACAGACATTCCTAGCTATATGGATGAATTCGATAAGCTTGAGGACATCTACTTCGGAAGGATAAAGGTTTCCAATGCCCGGGATCGTATCAAACTCGTTGGGCTATACGAATATGTTGTAGGCCTTAAGCCACCCAAGGAGCCTAACCTCCATATTCCGTATAATCTCCTCGTCTATTTGGCTAAAGTGGCACCTTCGAAGGATAGGGAGGGCTATATTGTTGCAAAGCTTAGAGAATATGGATACAGGGTGGCGGGGTTATCGGAGGATCTTAAGCGAAGGATTCAGTATGCTGTTAATTGGGTATCGGACCAAACTGGAATTACAGAAACTTACGTGGAACTTACAACGGCTGAGAAAAACGCCATAGAGAATTTTATAGCCCTCTTAGAAAACGAGGTTGACGAGGGACAGGTTCAAAATGCCGTCTTCGAGATCGCCAGAAGCCATGGCATTCCTCCCCCAAGGTTCTTTCAAATCCTTTACTCCATCCTTCTAGGCTCAAACCATGGTCCGAGACTTGGACCTTACGTTATGGCCATGGGAAAGGATGCGGTCGCAGGAGCCTTGAGGCGTGCCCTTCAAGCTAAAAAAAGGAAATGAAGACTAAAGCCTAAATCCGAAGAATTCGAGTAGCGGCTTGGGCTTTGGAACCTCTAGAACCCCGACCTTATCCGAGTCCGAGGATAAAGAAGGCTATAGCCGGCAGTTAGGATAGTTAGAAGGGGTTTAAGGCGTCTCGACCTTCTCTGAAAGGAATTCTATGGCCCGAAGAATGTTTGTAGCGATGCCTAAAAGTTCGATGAGGATGTACATTCCCAAGAAAATTCTGAAGTCTATCGTTACGTAGACGCTAGGGATCCTCATTTCTGATGGAAGAATAAGGGTTAGGAAGCCGCCACCGAAGGCAAGCCATGTGAAGGCTATGAGTGATATTCCCTTGGCAAAACCGAAGATGTATTCAAAAATTGTTCCCGAGGATAGACTTCCTGCCACAGCGAAGAAGGCTAAAATTAGAATGAAGGCTTCGGCCGTGGTAATAAGCCCCGGAGGAAGGGCTTCGTAAGGAAAGATCCTGCGAAGAAAAAAATCGAGAAGGATGTAGAAAGCGGTCCAAAGAACAGCCTTTGCAATTCTGGGAAGAAGGCTTTGGAGGAGTTTTGTGGGGCGCCCTTCCCCAGAGGTTTTCGGCTCGAGTTCAGCTTTGACCATAGGCTATGACCACCGGTCCAAGGTTGTAAAGCTCCGTATCCAAATAGATACGAACCTCTCCTCGCTCCGAAAACATTGAGGGATCCAATACGATCGCATCCAAGATTCCTTGGTAGCTCGATTGAGGGGGTGCTTCTACATTCATAAGCCCTGTACCGAAGAGTTCTCCTCGATCGTTGAAGGCTTCAACCCTTAGCCTCCCTGAAACACGAAGGAACTGGGAGTGATTTTCGAAGCTTAAACGAAGTGGAAGGATGTAACGGGTTCCGTTGAACCTCAAATCCCCAGGCGTTAGGCATAGATGGCTCAAGGGCGCTCCCCATGGCAAGGAAAGGTTCGAGAACGTCAGCCTGAAGCCTAAAGCGATGCCATACGTGAAGCTTACGGAAATGTTAGCCTTTAATTCCCCATCCTCAAGCAACAGTCTCGTTAGGTTTCCAGAGAGAAGCTTGGCTAGACTTATGGAAACCCTATGGATTTCGTAAGCCTTAGAGCCCTTAGGAATGGAGGCTATAAAGGTCTCATCCTTGGATAAGATGTTCCCGTCTTGATCCTTGATGATGGTCGTTATGTTCAAATCGCTCAGGTCATAAAAGCCCGTGTTGTTGAAGGAAAAGGGAATCGATGCAGTTAAGGCATCTTCCGCAATCGTGAATCTCATTTGACCTAAGGAGAAACTCCAAGTACCAAGGAGATGATATATGGAGTATAAGGATGTGGAAAGGTAGAGGAAAAAGAAAAGCAGTAGGAGCTTTCCTGCCAAGCTGACAGCCTTTGCGGGGCTCATCCCGATCCTATTCCAATGCGATTCCTAATCTAGAAGCCACGAAGCCTTTTCGATTAGCTAGGCTTTCTCTTCAGCCTTGGCCTCTTCCCTTCCTTCAACCTTCCCCTTCGTTTCTCCTTCCTTACTTAAGCCCGTAATTATTTGAATGGCCCTGAGGGTTATAATGGAGCCGATCCAGACCATGATGCCTAGATAAATGGCGTGGATTGCTGCCTTCATTAAAGGGGCCAGCGTTTCCCCAAAAGTTCTGATGAGGTCCGATGAACCCACGAGGCTAAGTTCCTCCCTAAGGAAAGCGTAGGCGCTGAAGAAAGTAAAGATGAGGAGGGCGATGCCTATGAAAAGCGAAGAATAGCCTAAAAGCTCACCTTTCTCCATAGAACCGCCATTCCTAGGCTCAATAGTACCAAGCTTCCCTTTATAACCTTTATGGGGAAAAAGAGCGAGACTCAAAAATTTGAAATCTGTTAAGAAGAGAAAGATATTCTCCGGATACATTTAGGATAACGTATTTCTGAATATACCGATAGAAGGGTATGGAGGTTAATGTTAGGAATATATCAAAAAGGTTTGGGACTTTGCTTAGAATAGAAGCAAAAAAAGAATAGGGAGATTTGAGGCCTCTAAGCTGGGCATCGATAGATAGATAGCCGGACTGTGGCAAAGAGAACTGGGGCGAAGATCGATGATGCCCTGAGGCCCATCGTCAACAAAATGGGAAAGATTTTCATCATAGTAGCCACCCCTTCCATTCGAACTTTCCACATCGATGTAAAGGCACCCTTAGCTGGCGTAGGCATCGCCAACGTTATTATATCATTGTTCTGAACTCAGACCTCTCCCACTGAAAGATCATTTACTACGAACTTTCCAACGATCTGATGAGGTTACGATAAGCGTCTCCGTGCCCAAGATCAGGATACGGATTAAGTGAAGAGCCTTCCTAAGCAGATTGCCTCTAGGCCTGCTATGAAAGTCCTGATTCTTCTCCTGAGGTTTTTCTAAAAGCCCTGACTTCGGCATCCCAGAGACTAGAGCCCGCGCTCATTCCATCTTATAATATATATCAAGGATTACCTCAACAGCTAGGTGGAGATAAAATCGGAAGATGGGGATCATAATGGTTTCTATAGAAAAACAAAGGGAAATAACACAATTCCTAAAAAATACGGGAGTTGACTATATGATAAGATGCGTTTGGGCATGAAGTAAAATGCCATAAATTTTGATTAGAGCTCCTAAAGAATGGTCTATTAGCTTCTGTCCGAGACTTAATCGATACACTTATAACCTCAGCCTCGTATATGAATATGCAACTTCAGAAATCCATATTATAACTATATTTTTTTTGACACTCTAAATCAAAGAATTTGTTCTGAAGAGACTTCTTTACTATATGGCTTTCAAAAGGAAAAGTGATTGTGAGCTAAGGCTAGATCAAGGCACCGAGGTAAGGTAAGCCGAGCTAAGCTAAGCTAAGGAAGCCTGCAGGCATCAGGAACGATTTCGATAAGTAAAGGCCTTCCTGAGGCTCGAGGCATTAGGGCTGATGAACGAAAAGCCTGCATACATCGAAGGCAAGGATAGTAAAGAAGGGATGCGATAAGGGCTTACATGGCAAAGTCGATCTATTGGCTCAAGTTCAACTGTGCGCCTCCTATGTTATTCAACGGCAAATTTAAATTCCCAGAAACCCATCTTGACCCTTCGATAAAGGATGGGAAGCCAAGAGGAGGTCCTTAATAATATTAAGGAGGAGCGCCTCCTTGAAAATCTCCAATCCCTCGTAAGGATTCAGTCCATCAATCCTCCGGGAAACGAGGGCCCTTGCTCCGAATTCATAAGGGGGCTCTTGGAATCCAATGGCATAGAGGTTGAGCTTCAGGAGACCCTTCCAAAAAGGGCCAACGTCCTCGCTAGGCTCAGGGGAAAAGGAAATGGCGCCAAACCAA
>JAWCLV010000063.1:0-6088 GCA_038850515.1 Bathyarchaeia archaeon | reverse complement strand
ATCGTAATCCAATCAAAAAAGATATAAGTTTTGTAGGATAAAATCCTTTAATACTATTATGAATCTTGAAAAGAGACGAAGGTTATGCTTTGCTGATGAAGGAATAAAGGAAGAAAAATAATTCCTTCAATTCTCGTTCTTCGCCAATAGGATAAAGGGATCTTAATGAAGCCAATGCGCTCCTAATTCTTGGAAGGCAAACCTTAAGGAGAGCCTTCGAGGAGCCTTCTGCAGTTCTGGTGTACCCTTTCCGCATCCCTCAAAGCTCGATTAGCATCCTCTTCCGTAAAGATGGAGGAAGGAGGCCTTAGAGCCGCCTCATCTCCATAGAAGGCTAAGCCTCTCTTTCTTGCTAGGTCCCTGGACACGGATGCCATGAAGGGGATCTCTGCCTCGAACCAACTAGGAAGCCTTCTCAGATTAGCAACCTCTTGAAGGATTCCTGCAAGGTCGTGCTCCCTTGGATATTCTATAGCCATGAACCTCATGGCAGCCTTTAACGAAAGCTCGACGGTTTCCTGAGCCCTTCTTATGGCTAAGGCGTTGTCTCCGGCTTTGAGGGCTTCCTTAGCCTCCGAGAGGGTTCTCGAAGCCCTATTGATGTACTCCCTAGCCATATCGAGGCTTCTCAGATTTCTACGACCTCCCCTAGCCTGTAGTCAGGCTTAAGATCCCAGTACCAGCTTCCGTCAGGAAGGAGGACCTTTCTTGCTCCTAGAGCCTTAAGCCTCCTTTGAAGCTCTTCTAGGGAGGCCTTTAGGAAGCCCTCCTTATCGTAAAGGATTATTCCATCCGTAAGGATGTCTAGGAGGATCGGAGGATGGGCTCCTACCTCTTCCTTCGTTAGAGGGATGGGGCTAATGAGGGTTCCAAATCCTTGACTTCTCAAAGCCCTATAAGGCTTTGATTCCATAAGCTTCCCATCGATTTCCTGGAAAACCTGGAATCGTTCTCCGAAGGAGCCTTTGAAGCCTTCCAGAACGATTAGGAGGTCGACATCGCTTCCTTCCTTGGCTTCGCGCCTTGCAACGCTACCGAAGAGGGCTACTGAAACTAGGATTTCGCCAAGCTTCTCCTTTAGTAACGCCACAATCAGGCTTACATAATCGGCGTAGCGAGGATCCAAGTTCAAGGAATCCATCCTCGTTAAAAATATTGGAACGCATAGATTAAAGGTTTGCTTGAATCTGGGGACAGCTTTAGATATCTTTCCGCAAATCTCTCCTCTTTATACTTTTGATTTTTGGATTATTTTATATTACTGGGTTTTAGAATTTGTTTGATATTTTACTTTTTTGTGTGTAGTTTTTCCTTGATTTTTTATCGATCTACCTCTGCTATGATCCCCCCTTTCTTTTTATGAGGTTTTTAGATCGTTATAGCTTTTAGCCGCCGTTTTAGCTCCCATCTATCCTTTGCCGTTACTACAGCTTAGCCATGCATATGCGTATCTCAGTGACACAAAAACTAGACAGATCACACAATAATACTGGCTTATTCTGCCTTTTAGCCTGCTTAGACTTGCCGATAATTGGGTTCAAGAAGCATACTCTTAGTGGCGCTTCTTTAGCTCGAGCTGATCTCCGTTAGAAATGCTATTGGCTGCTCTCTGATTTCTTTTATTCTATCGAGCATCTCCTTCTCGGGCTTTAGAAAGAGAGCCTTTGCCTGGAGCTTTATCGCAGTAGCTATTGTGAAGCAGTCTGGTAGGGATATTCGGAGTTTTTTCCTGAGTTCTCCAGCTTCAAGGGCTAGGTCCGGCGTTACCTCTACCGTCTTAACTCTCATAGTAAGCCACTCAACGAAGTTCAACGCTTCTTGATTGGGATTCTCGACGCCTGCCAACTCATAAAGCCTAGATGCTACGTATATGAGCTCTGAAACTGTAATAGGAGTTATGTATAACGCAACGGCATTCCTTAGCACGCCTTCAAGCAACTTCTCGATGGCGCTCCTATGAGGTGAACAACTAACGATATATTCCGCTAGAACGCTAGTATCAACCGCGTAATTCTCTAAGGATTCTTTTAAACTTCTCTTCCTCAAGCTTCCCTTCCTCGCTTAGTAACTCCTCAACAATGCGGGGGTCCACATCGACAACCCTTGGCCTAAGAGGCCTTATTACGATCTCCCCCTCTCTAGCCTCAACAGCCACCTCGCCTTCAGCTATACCGGCCGCCCTCCTCAGAGACTTAGGCAATATAAGCACGCCTTTATTCCTTATTTTTAGTACAACTCTCATCAGATGTTCACCCTTCTTATTTCAATTAACTAAATAATAAAGTTTAACTTTGCATTTTTTATTTCCTTATTACTCTTAATTCAGATAGTTTTTGTATTAAGAGTAGAACGCAGCCGCTCCCTAGGGCTTCAAGGAAGGCTTAGGACTAGTTAGGGCTTAAGGTATCCAAAATCGCTTAGATCTGGCGATTTTCAAGCCCCTTGCTAAGAATTGAAGCTATGGATCGAAGCCCCTCTTTGTCGCCTCTGAAGCGATCTTTCCGGCTATACGTTTTATATCCCTTTCAGCTCGATCTTTGGCTATTCGATATACGATGCCAGGGCTGACTTTTGAATATACATGGACCAATAGGTTTCTAAACCCAATCATTTCGGAGAAGGCTTTTCTCTCCGAGTCATCCAAGACCTTTTCTTCAAAGAGTACTTCGGCCAAATCTCGGTAATCCCTCGGTTTTCTGGCCGCCATGGCTGACAGAAGTCTGAAGGACGAATCGATGAGGCATTGAATCGATAATTGAAGAAGATGGAGGGTTGAATAGTAGGCTTCAGGCTTGGAAGCAAAGTCTTCCTCGGATTCTACATTCCTCATTATCAGACCAAGGGTGCATACGTATTCTTCGATCATTTCCAGATAATCCCTAAGCCTTGCCATGGACATACTTCTCCAATAGATTTTCATAAATTTTGTCCAAGTAGGGCTTAAAGTCTAGATAAGCCTTCAGGGTATTCGTTTCGAAATCTATCCTTTTCTCGGTATCCCTTTCGAAGACTACGATGCCCTCACTTATTACACGATACTTCATCTCTAGATGGGCATCGTTCAATACCACAATATCGATCTTTTCATCCTCAAGCCTTAAAACGGTCGAAAGGTCGTGGATCAACCTCACAAGATCGTAGGGATCCGAGAATTTCTTGAGAAGCAATATGGCGAAGTCAACATCGCTGTCCTGGCGAAAGTTCCCTCTAGCCCTTGAGCCGAAGAGGTAGGCTACAACGACCTCCTCATATTTTGAAAAAGCTTTAACCATCCTTTCAGCTTTATCCATAAGCCGTAAACCGGGCAACAGTTTACATGATACCTTTTTCTTATAAGAAGAATCTCGAAACTATACTATATACATTGCCGTCAGTGCCTTTATTGACTACGGGGTTTTAGGGCGCGTCCTATAATTAGGGTTCTTCGCTTTTTGTTAAGACGGCTCCTTGTCGCCTTAAGCCCTCTAAGCCATCCTTTCCTGACATAGAAGGGGATTTACCGATATCTTTGCGAGGGAAAATTGATCATACGAATTGAATTCTATCTAACCAATTTCTATTTGACTTAGATCAACAAGGGTATTTTTTAGCCCCTTTCCTTTTATGAACTCCAGAAGTTCCACGTCCAAGGTAAGCAGCTGAACGTCGAGAATTGCAGATGTTGCGTAAAGGATATCGTCTATCATGTCCCTATGCCCTAGTTTGTAAAGTCTTAAAGCCTCCAAGAATATTTCTGAGCCTTCTTCAACCCTTAAGTATCTTGAGCCTTCTATGAGGCTTCTTAAGCCTAGGCTGAATCTTTCCATATCGAAGCCCTGAGCCTTCGCGATTCTTGTTGCGATCCATAGGGACTCTAGGAGGCTGAACCTCGAATAGTAGATTTCGGCCTCAAGGCTTGATAGTTTCCTAAGCCCTTTGTAAACCTGCTCGCCTGTATCGATGCCTAAGGTTGGCAGGATGAAAGAAGTGTCAAGAAGAACCTTCAAAATATCTCCCTTGCTCTTCAAGGCTTATGGCCTCGACTTGCTCTGGGTTTATGGATGCATACTTACTTCCAGAGAGGGCCAATTTTATAGGGTCTTGAAGGGTTTCAAGAACTAGAGCCTTTCCAGAGATTCTTAGAAGGATTCTATCACCCTCCCTTAAACCTAAGGCTTGGACCACGGCCTTAGGCAGATAAAGCGCATATTTCTTCCCTATTCGAGCCTCTGTTTTCAGACCCATCTTGAATCTACCAGAATTTTTTATATAAGTCAGACTAATAAACTTATCTCAGCCTAGCAGAACCTGGGAAAACCGTATTCAAAAACCTTAGGAGTTGCAAGTTGAACTGATTATAAAGATCGGACATTCTAAATAAGCCCTATAGCATCCCTTATTACCCTTGCCTTTGCCTCATAGCAGCTCATCCCCTTCTTCAGCTTGTATACTCTAAGCCTTAGGAAATTCCTAACAGCTCTAGCTTTATCGTTCAGTAGGGCTACCGTCTTCCTTATCTTATCTTATCTTATCTAGCCTTTTCAAAACTACAATATCGATTTATCCTCGTATGATAAGCCCCCTTCTACATCTTGCTTAAAAAAGCTCCTTTCCCTCCTTCTCATCCATTTCTGGGGCTACCGCATTCACTATGATATTGGAAAGATCACCTAAAATCTCTTAAAAACCATCGTTTTCACGGCTACCAAGCATCGACGGATAACATACTTCCTTCAAGGATAAGTCTCTACCTTAGGCATGTCCAAAAATTATCTGCGTCCTCGAAAAAGCCGAAGTCCCTCCCTTGCCTTTCTGCTTTCTTAAAAAAGGCTTTTCGTGTCCTTAAGCTCCCTATGAGCTACCGTTCTTAAGTATATGGATTTCTATTTTTCGCTATATAGGTTGATGGAGTCTTGGCTAAATGAAAATAAATGAAAATGAAATCTCATTTTCCTGCTCCCCTCCCACTCCCCTCCCAAAAACTTGGAGAACCTATGGTTTTTTAAAATTGAGCTTATTTTCCATTTTTTCCTTTTTTCATTTCTCTATTTTTTCACAAAATTCCGGCTTAGGAATTTCTCTATTTTTTTACTTAGTTTATTTATCACATATACTTAATTGAGAATCGAGTACTAAAAGACTCAACTTAAAATATTAATGCCCACGAAGCTTTCACCATCGATTTTTAAGTGTATCCTTTTCCTAGCCCTTTGGCCTCTATCGCTAACCTCTTAGCTTGAGGGGGGTGGGAGGGGGTGGCAGATTAATGAAATTTCATTTTCATTTTCATTTTCATTTTCAGGTCTCCACTATCAACATGGGTAGAATAAAGCCTTAAAAGGGCATTGGAGACAGAACCCTTGTCGTCCACGAGATCCGACTGATCCAAGATGCTAAGGTTCCATAGACTCTTGAAGACCTAAACCTTAGCAAAAGGGCCGGCCAGCATCTTTTTTGTTGTTGTAGGCTGGTCAAAGATCTATAGTTTAGGAAAGGCTTAGATTCTATAGCAAAATCTCGGAATTTTAGCTTCTCGAAACCTTCAGGAGCGGAAAGGAGTAGAGCCAATAAAGCAACCTAGTCCAATTTTCCTCCGAAAACAAGCCTGAAAAAGTTGTTAACGAGTTAGGGCAAGGATATCTTCCTTACCTTAGTTTTTTCAATGAAGCTAAAATTTATCTTACGCATCTTAAAAATGCTGTGGCTTCCTTTTAGGGGACTTGAGTTTTTCTAAAAATTATTTGAGTTTCTCATCAATAACCTTTAAATATTGGTAAGGGGAAAATCTAACAACGTACGCTATCACCTCGAAGGCGTACGGAAAATGTGCGTACTTTTTGTACGTACTAAAAGTCCGTATCCTTTATATGGGGGAAAGCGTATCAACAGTTAAACAATTAGGTAAAAAGGAGGTGAAAGAGGGAAAATGCGAAGGATGCTTAAAAGCCGGAAAGCCGTAAGCCCAGTAATCGCTACTATCATCATCGTAGCCATAGCGATAAGCATAGCCATAGCCGTAGCCTACTGGATGGTTGGCATCACGGGAGCCTTCACGAGGTTCGAGAAGCTGGAGATTGTGAGCGCGTATGCGGAGGGCGCTGAGGGAACT
>JAWCLV010000062.1:4263-6102 GCA_038850515.1 Bathyarchaeia archaeon | reverse complement strand
AGAAGAAGGTCCTAAGCCCTCGCAAGATGGCCGATACGCTGCATGAGGCAAACCGCCTAAGGGCGAAGGAGCT
This sequence comes from Bathyarchaeia archaeon, assembly GCA_038850515.1. Classification (GTDB taxonomy): domain Archaea; phylum Thermoproteota; class CALKCG01; order B24; family JAGTQN01; genus JAGTQN01. The sequence goes on along the minus strand of JAWCLV010000062.1, from coordinate 6,029 downwards.
GGAAGCGGGATACAAGCTCTTGGAAGCCTTAAAGTCAAGGCCCGAAAAGCGCGAAGAGATTCGGAAGCTCTTTGAACCAGACCTCAAGAGGCTCTTCGAAAGACTTAACATACGAGGCGACGAGATGCTGGACGAAGGGCTCATCCAAATCCTTGAAAAGCTCGATCCGGGCAACTATCCCTTAAGCCTCTATCACTTCGAGAAGGCTTTGGAAACCGTGACGGACGAGTATGTGGAGCAAGCCAGGAGTATGATCCGTAGTACGGTTAGGATAAAGGAGCCCGAGATTGGAAAGAGCTATGGGCTCGTGGCCCTAGGGGAGTCGGGGCAGGGAGGCTTTGTAGGCGTTATCGAAGTCACCGTCAACCCAAGGGGCTCTGGAAACGTCAGGATCGTAGGAAGCGAGCTTGGGGAGAGCATCCTCGCCAGCGCCCAAGATGCCTTCGTCTACATAAACTCCATATCCGACTGGAGATTCAAGAACTACGATGTATATGTGGAGCTTATAACCCCGGCCAAAGGGATGGAGAAGCAGATGGTAGCTCCCAGCATAGCCCTTCCCCCCGTTTCTGGCCCTTCAGCCGGTCTTGCCATAGCCACGGCCATGCTCTCTTCCTTCGTAGGTATACCCGTCGATCCGACCGTCATCATGACAGGTGCCATAACCATGCGGGGGGAGGTCTGGCCTGTTGGGGGATTAGATTACAGGGGCATGGGTAAGATCGAGGCAGCATTAGCGGATGAGTATGCGAAGAAGCTTCTGATACCGGAGTATAACTATGAGCGCCTCGGCGATTTCGGCATGGAAAATGCCCTCATCCAGAGGGGAATAAAAGTCATCCCCGTAAGGAGCTTCCTCCAGGCAGCTGAGGAAGCCCTCGAGGGCAATCCCAGCATCGAGAAGGTCCTAAGCCTTCTTAAGGGCTTTGAGGGCTAGGCTTTGAAAGGGCTGTTATTATTAAGGCTTTCTTAGAGTTATTCATATCCTAGGGAAGTCTAGGCTAGGATGGGCGAGGCTGGGAGTCCTTATGCCTAAGAACTGGGTAGAGCATACGAAGCAATTGATCGAAAGAAATGGAATCGATGCCCAGATTTTGGAGCATAAAGAATGGGGAAAAGAAAGCCAAACGGTAGCCAAGGCTTTGGGGGTACCTGTTACGAATATAATAAAGGCGCTTCTATGCTTCTCCGATGGGAAGCCCCTACTAGCCATCATCCTAGGCGACGATAGGCTGGACTTGGCAAAGTTAGGGGCGCTCCTCCATGCCAATGTAAGGCTTGGAAGGGCTAGGGAACTGGAGAGCCTAGGCTTTACAGTCGGGGGGATTCCTGCCGTCGGTTCTGGCTTGAGGTCCTTCGTGGATGCCAGGGTTCTCCAAAGGGAGTTCGTCATAGGAAGTGCAGGATCCCCCTATGTAGGTATAAGGCTGAAGCCTAGCGACCTCGTGAAATTGAATGGATCCGTTGTTGCCGACCTCCGGAGTGATTAAGCCATGGAATCCTCGGTTTGAAATTATGTGAACAGAAGGCGGCATGAAGGATGAAGATTTGAAGGATGAAGTCTTCTTGACTTCTAAGACTAGATTAGATTAGATGAAGCCTCTCCCGAATCATGGCATATGAAAAAAAGGAGGAGCCTCGCTTTGTAAGAAGAATACTGTCAAGTTATTTTTTAGGGGGCTTTGAGAAGCCGCTTTTTGGAGGTGGTCACCATCAGGTGGCTCCTCAAAGCCCTTAAGGATAGTGGTTTGTTCAGGATTAATAGG
>JAWCLV010000062.1:0-4253 GCA_038850515.1 Bathyarchaeia archaeon | reverse complement strand
AGTTGATAAGGGACCCTGGCATGGCACCCCGAGGCCCTCCAAGCCCTTGGCCTTAAATGGATTCATAGAACCTTCGGCGAGAGGAACCGCATCGAACGCTGGTTCAGGACCATGAAAGCCAGGACCAGGCGCTTCTTCAACAACTTCCCAGTAAGGAAGATGCCTATCTTCAAGATAAAACTCTTCATAAGGCTCTTCGTCCTATGGTACAACTTCATAAGGCCGCATCAAACCCTAGGAAGACCGCCGGCAACTCCAATAACTTGACAGTATCGTAAGAAGAAAGGGTAAGACTTTTATTTCCAATGCATCGAATAAGGAAGAAAGGTGAAACTTTGTTGGGAAATATCAAGAATTCGAAGAGGGGCATTTCTACGGCTATGGCATTGATAGCAATCATAGTGATAGCAGCCATTGCAGGAGGCGTAGGCTACTATGCGGGCAACACGTCAGGCTATTCTGCCGGCTATGAGGCAGGGTCTGGAGGGGCTTACCAACAAGGATACCAAGCGGGATTACAACAAGGTAACAGCACTGGATACGCTAAGGGTTATCAGGCTGCATTGGAAAAGGCAAAGCCAGTTCTTCCGGATGTCATAAAGATTGGGCAGATCCAGTCCCTTAGCGGGGGCCTTGGTCCCTTTGGAACGAAGATTGCCAAGGGAGCCCAGCTCGCCGTCGATGAAGTGAACGCCAAAGGAGGCATAAGGGGAAGGCGCATCCAGCTCATCACGGAAGATGATGCAACGGATCCTACGAGGGCCTTAGAGGTCGCCAAGAAGCTCGTTGAGGTTGATGGAGTACAGGTCATAATTGGAACGACAGGAAGTGCCATGCTTAGGGCCATCGCTCCGTATCTTATCGAGAAGAAGGTCCTGATCATTTCCCCAAGCGTATCAGGTCCCGTATTTTCGATCGAGTATCCGAATAGCTACATTATGCGTACATGCCCTAGCGATGTACTCCAAGGTGCCGTTATCGGCGACCTCGTCCTTCAAAGGGGCTACAAGAAGGTTGCCTATGTCATAATGGATAACGCCTATGGAAGGGGCATTTATGAAGAGGTAAAGAAGAAGGTTGGCGAGGGAGTTGTCACGATCTTCTTCGATGAGAAGAAGCTCGATTATAGGACGGAACTCGAGCAGGTAAGGGCTGCCAATCCGGATGTAGTCGTACATGTGGGCTATCCTGAGGATGGGACGGTTATGTTCAAACAGGCCCTTGAGGCGGGCTTGGAGACTATCCAATGGATCAGTGCTGAGGGAGTCTACGGGAAGGCTATGCTTCCACCAGAGGGAGACCCAGCCGCAGCGGAGTTTATGGCTAAAGCCCTCATAGGAACGGCTCCTACAGCGCCAGGGGGTATCCTATACGAAGAGTTCGTAAGGAAGTATACGGAAGCCTTTGGCATGGAGCCCATGGTTTACTGCGATACTTGCTACGATGCCACCATGTTGGCTATCCAAGCTATTGCCTACTGTGGCGATTACAACGGAACTAAGATAAGGGATGCCGTTCTGACGATTGCTAAGAACTACATAGGCCCATCAGGGCATAAGATATTCCAGCCCAACGGCATCGATATCATGTACTCCTATTATCTTATCTGGGACGTAGAGGAAGTAGCGCCAGGGCAGTATGAGTTCAAAGAAATAGGCAGATTAGAAGTCTCTTAAAGGGCTTTTAATTCCAAAAATTTTTATTTTCTTTATTCCTCTTTAAGAGGGCCATCCATGGTAAACCTCGCCCAGGTCCTCTTCGAATCCCTAGTTTCAGGAAGCCTTTACCTTTTGGCAGCCGTGGGCTTATCCCTTACCTATGGCCTATCGAAGTTCCCGAACTTTGCCCACGCCGAGTTCATTTCCTTCGGAGGCTACATAGCCTACGCCTTCCTAGTTCAGCTTAAGGCACCCATATACATAGCCTTCGCCATGGCCTTCCTAGCCTCAGGAATCCTTGGCGCCCTTAGCTATAACATCCTTTTCGCTCCTTTAAGTCGAAGGGGGTCCTCAACGATTCAGCTGATGATAGCGTCCATAGGGCTTGGGCTTATCCTAAGACATACATGCATGGAGATTTGGGGAGGGGGGATTTTATCCTTCAAATTCTTCTTTCCTATATATCGATGGCCTCCCATATCCACAAGTCTCATTTGGATATTGATCCTCCTGGATGCCGCTGCAACGGCTTTAGTCCTCCACATTTTCCTTAAAAGAAGTAGGTTTGGAAAAGCCATGCGGGCTACCTCCGATAACCCAAGCCTTGCCATGGCTTCAGGAATTAATGTGGGGCTTATCACCTCGGTAGGATGGTTCCTCTCTGGAGCCTTGGCTGGGCTAGGAGGTGCCTTTCTTGCGGCTGGAACAGCCCTCGTCCCCCTTCTTGGCTGGAAGATCCTTCTTTCCGCCTTCGCCGTGACGATCTTAGGTGGAGCTGGCAGCTTCTACGGTTCCCTGGCCGCCGCCTACATTATCGGAGCGGCTGAAAACCTCGGAATCATAGGTCTCGTGAGCCTCAACCTTTCAGCAGACTATAGGACGGCTATATCCTTCATAATCCTTATTATTCTTCTTTTATTCAAGCCAGAGGGACTCTTTAGGCGATCGGGAAGGGGTGATTAGGTTTCGCTGATCCTATGATCTATATCCTAGATGGCCTAGCTTATACGGGCATCTTCGCCATATCCGCCCTAGCCCTGAACCTCCAGTATGGTTTCACAGGCTTGGCTAACTTTGGTCATGTAGCCTTCTTCATGGTAGGTGCCTATGCAACGGCTTTGGCAGCGGCCGCAGGCCTTCCTTTCCCCCTATGCGCATTCCTCAGCATAGCCGCAGCTTCCTTCATGGGGATCATTGCCTCCCTGCCAGCCCTGAGGCTGAGGGAGGACTATCTAGCCATGACAACAATAGCCTTCGGAGAAATCCTTCGCATGATATTCAAGAACGAGGAATGGATAGCCCATGGAGTTTGGGGAATAGGGGTCCCTTCGGCTATAGCCCTTGGCGGAGGTACGAGGGAATTCTACTTGCTTCAGCTCCTCCTTATCTTCTCGGTCCTGGCTTTATGTCTCCTTCTTATAAGGCTTGTCAGCAACTCGCCCTACGGAAGGGTTCTTCGGGCTGTTAGGGACGATTCCCTAGCGGCTGAAGTCTACGGTAAGAATGTCTTCGGCTATAAGGCTCAAGTCTTCGCCCTTGGCTCAGGCCTCGCAGGACTTTCAGGTGCCCTCTTCGCCCAGTATGTTCAATATGTGAATCCCTACATGTTCGAGCCGACCCTTACTTTTTCTATGTGGATCATGGTCATCCTTGGGGGTGTGGGGAATAACATGGGGGTCCTTTTAGGAGCCCTTTTAATCGAGTTCTTCGAACGGAGTGCCCGCATGGCAAAGGATCTTAGGATCATGCCTATGGATCCAAACAATGTAAGGGCCATCATCGTGGGCATTCTGATCATCTTTGTCCTTCTATATCGTCCAGGGGGGCTTCTAAAGGAGGAAAAGGTTAAGACTCCGGCCATAAAGGCCTTGAAGGTGGCAAGGGAAGGGGAAGGGGAGGAAGAGGGAAAAGAAAGGTCTAGGGAAACTCCATCAGTGCTTGCGAAACTTAGGGAACGGATTAAGACGTAGCTAGCGGAAAGGGAGGGATAGATGGATATTAGGTTGGGCCTATTCAAAGCATTGGCAGGAAAATGCGAAGGAAATGAGACGATGAGATGAGATGAGATGAGACGATAAGAGACTAGGAGAGATGAGGGAAGAAGGAATGGAGCCAGGCGAAACCGAAGTGAAACGGCAGGAATTTTGGCTTATGGCCAGAGGGAAGAGGCGGTATGGCTGAGGAGGGGCTTCTAAACACCGAAAACCTTGTGAAAACCTTCGGAACCTTAAAGGCCATCGATGATGTTACCCTTTCCGTAAAGCCTAACTCGATTACAGGCCTCATAGGTCCCAACGGAAGCGGTAAGACGACCCTCTTCAACATTATTTCCGGCATCTACAGCCCAGATAAAGGCCATGTTTACTTCGATGGGATTGATATCGATGATCTGGAACCCCATGAGATATGGTCCAAGGGACTCGTGAGGACATTCCAGATACCAAGGCTTTTCCAGAGGCTTACGGTCCTAGATAATGTAATGCTAGGTTCCCAAGGAAATCCTGGGGAGAGCTTCTTTGGCATCTTCCGTAACTGGAGGGCTTGGAGAAGGCATGAAGAGGAGGTCGCCATGAAAGCCATGGAAATCCTAAGGCT
>JAWCLV010000061.1:0-6384 GCA_038850515.1 Bathyarchaeia archaeon | reverse complement strand
GAGACCTTTCGCAGGTAATCCGCGTATATAGTTATTGGAAGCGTAAAGGCGGCTTCCAAGAGCTCTACAGTGGCCTCCCCCTTCTGCTTATCGACGGCTACTACCCTAGCCCTCATGGATTTAAAGGGGCCTCCTGTGATCTCCACGCTATCGCCTACGGCTATTTCCTCAATAGGAGGCTTAGTCACAAGATATTTTTCCAGCTCTGTTATCGGAACGAAGCCTTGGAGCCTTGCCTTGACATGTCTGAGCCCATAAAGGATCTCATCGAGCTGATAGGGGTTACTAGCTTCTACGAATACATATCCCTTAAGTCCATCGGTACAGAGGATGGATTTAATGGACTTAGTGTAGGGTTCTCCCTTCGATTTTACCCTTCTGGCTATCATCTGGGCTACGCTCTTCTCCTGCCCAGCAGAAGTCTTGACCAAATATATGCGGCTTACCTCAGCTTCACTCAACTGCTTGAAGCCCTCCGCATACTAAAGGCCTAATACCCAACCTATCAGCTTAATCAGGAATCCCACGAAGCCTATGATCGCTATACCTATGCTGCATATCTTTACGGAAAGCCAGAATTCATCGAGGCCAGGCTTCCTAGAAAGTCTCAAAAGCCTCCTACTAGAGTCGATAAAGGTTTTTAAACCCAAGGAGAAGCCCCTCCAGTATTATTAAACTGCATTTCTATCGTAAGGGGGCTATAGCCTCGCCAACCGATGTGGAAGGCATAGGGGCAGAGCCCGAAAGCCGGGGGCCGGATTTGAACCGGCGTAAAGCGGGTCTGCAGCCCGCTGCCTAACCCCTCGGCCACCCCGGCATTTGTAGACGGCTTTATACCATAAGCCCTTATAGATTTTTCGACTTCTATGGACTTCAAAGGGAAGATCCTCCTGGGGAAGGGGATCCTTTAACCTTCGAAACTAGGGCTTCCCTTTCGGATCGTTTAGAGGCTTCCCCAATTTCCGTAAAGGGCTGGTAGGCTCCCCCAGCGAAGGTATAGCCGCACTTGCTACAACTCCATACACCAACGCTTTCCCTCTTCACCTTTCTGAAGCCACATTTCGGGCATTCGTAGGAGGACTTTAAGGATTCGATAATTGCAGAGTAACGCCTCCTTGGGGCAAGACCAAACTTCGCCCCGAAGGAGCCAGTGGTCCTCCTTCTCTTTGGCATTTTTAACCCTACTCCCTTCGTTTCAGGCTTTCCCTGAGATAGTTTGAGACTTCCTTAGCGATCTGGACCGATTTAAACACTTCTTCCGGGGTAAAGCTTCCAGGACCCTTCTGGATGGCACAAAGCCTGTTCTGTTCATCCATAGTAATCGTAAGGAGGGTGTCTACGCTCTGTTCCTCTTCCAGCGAAGGATCCACGAATAGCGCGCCGCCCGCTTTCGCTATCGTGACAGAAACCGGATAGTGCTGAAGATTCAGAGGAGAGGGCTCACCTTCGAGCCAAAGGACTTCTCCTGCTTCGACCCTATAAGGCTTCATCTTCGCATCCATGAGGGCTGCTATGGATGCCAAGGCTGAAGCATCGAAGAGGTTTCCATCATAGTCCAAGACATAGATGTCTACGAAGACCACGAAGACCTTCCTACCAGGGTTTATGCAGAGATCCTCCAAGCGCAGGCACTTAGATTCCCGGAGCCCCCTGTCCACAACCCTCGCAAGTTCGAGGGCATCCTCATTAGGAGGCCCAGGCTCGAATGTTGGGGAGGCCAATGGGACTAGCTCTGCGTTTACCATAAGGACACCTTGATCCGGCGTATCGGGAAAGGGCTCTCCTGTTTCGATCTTTACGCCAACAAGGACCTTTGTCGATCCTATGGAAACCTGGGCTGAGCCATCGGCCTTCTTTATAAGACCCCTTTCAATCCTAATGGGACGATACTGGTTTAAGGCCCTTCCATCGATCCTTCTGCCCTTCCCTGCGAGTTCGAGGATCCTTTCCCTCGTGATCTGGGGAATAACGTTTATACTCATTCTTTCGATCCCTCCTGCCCAACTTCAGAAACGAGTTCCTTGGCCGGAGCCGTGTAGTAGTTCATAAGGGTCTCCCTTTGGATCTCATAGATCTGCCTGCATCCCTTAAGGGCTAGGCTAAGGGCTTCACGAAACTCTTCCTCAGTCAAGAGCCCGTTGAGCTGAAGGAGGGTTATCTCTCCGGTAGTGGAAAGCCATGCGACAGGAAGGTCCGCTTGGCATCCTTTGTCCTCCACATCGTTCAGGTCAAGCAAGATCTGATCATGATACTTTCCTGCTGCACAGGAGGCTACTAACCCTTTCAAGGGAATGCCGGCATCAGCTAGGGCGAGGCTGCAGGCTGTCACGCAGGCACATCTTGTACCTCCATCGGCTTGAAGGACCTCGGCGAAGATGTCGATGGTCGTCCTTGGATAAAGCTCCAGAAACATGGCTGGCGTTAGGGCCTGTCTTATCACCTTGGAAAGCTCTATCTCCCTCCTCGAGGGAGCAGGATTCTTTCGCTCTTGGGTAGAGAAGGGAGCCATATGATAACGGCATCTGATGATGGAACCTTCAGGGGAGGCTAAATGCCTCGGATGGACCTCCCTAGGACCGTATACGGCCACGAGAACCTTCGTTCCTCCGTGCTCGACATAGGCAGATCCATCAGCCTTATCTAGGACTCCTAAAGCCATCTTTATCGGCCTAAGCTCATCGGGAGCCCTTCCATCGATCCTTCTATAGCCCATAAAACTAATCATCACCTCCCTTATCCTTCACTTTCCTTTTCTTTTTCCTTTTCCTCACTTCCCTTAATCCGCGTTCTGAGGAACTCCGTCATTCTATTCGTGAGACCAGGTATGTGGGCTTCTGCCTCTATCTTCCTTATGGCGAGGCTTACAAGCTCTTCAGCCTCCCGACTCTTTCCGAGGATATGAACATAACCATTTTTTCCGATCGTGATCTGGCAACCCGTCTCGTTTTTCAGGAGGGTTATCATAGATCCCTTCTTCCCTATGAGCCTCGGTATCTTTGCTGGCGTTATGCGTTCAAGCCTTCCCTTAGTAAGCTTGCCCAATCCAGGGCCCCGAACTGTCAAGAGGGGATCCCTCGTCCTGTCAAACTGGGCAACCTCGGCTAGGACTATATCCCCTATACCAAAGACATCCGAAAGGCTATCCCTATGGGGATCGAAGCCCCTCCTGAAGACATCGGAAGCGTTTAGTATGGCTATGTAGGGCGAAAGAATGTCGAGAGTCCAGTTTGTGAAGCCTATATCTATGACCTTTCCTATGACCGTATCGCCAACCTTAGGCTCATAGGTCCCCCGAAGGGCTATTACAGAAATCCTACGACCATCCTTCGATGCCAAACCTATTCGGGTTGCATAGATTTTATTTTCACGCTTGAAGGTATTATCTCCCGCGTAATAATCTCCTTCGGCTATTAGATCCCCTGGGAATACGAGTTTTCTTTCTTCTTGCTGTGTTGCCATGGAACCCTTCCCTACGAAACTCTTCCTTTTATTCTTTTTTGCGCTATCTTCTTTTTTTCTTATCTTTCGATATTTCATCTCAGGATTTTCGTCTGCATGGTCCCCTGGGTAAGATTTCCAAGCTTTTCAAGGAAAGGGGCATGGAGACCTGCAGGCATTTCTAAGATACCGACCCAAGAACCATCCTTCTGCCACTCCTCCTGCTTAATGGTTCCGAAGCCCTTGAGGGCTCCATAGACCTTAAGGGCATGCTCCGCCGGTATCTTGACGGCTATTCTAAGGCTTTCAAACTTAATAGGCAATATGGGGCGGAGCTTCTCGATGATATCCTTGGCTTGGGCCTCCGCATCCCTGAAGGGATCTATGGAAACCTTGATCTGGCTTAAGGCCTGCTCTATCCTTAAAGGAGGATGGGGAAGGTTTGTCCTCGGATCGATGCAATTCCTAGAAATGAAGGCGATGATCTGCCTCCGCTTATCCTCAATGAGGCGCCTCCTCTGATCTGCGGTAATTTGGAGTTCTCCCCTTTTCAGAATAGTCTCAGCGATTGCGTAGACATCCTCAGTCTTGAAGATCTTCAAAAGCCTTTCCGAAGAGGGCTTCATTCCCTTCTTGGCATCTGAGAAGATCGTATCCACAACAAGGATGTCCCGGATATTTCCTTCCTTTCCGAGCTTGTAATCTAGAGCCTTATCTGGCTTGACTACGATCTCAAAGTTCTCCCCAGCGATGGAAAGCTTAATAAGGGTGAATTTCTCGCTCATCACACCCTCCGCTTCTGCCCACCCTCTTCGATCCTACATCTTAGCGATGTAGGCATCCACTTCAGCCGGACTGAGCCTTCTGAACTTCTTGGTATCCGTGGGTATCACGGCAAGCTTTATCCTATCAGAGCTGAGCTTTCCCTCGACGACCTTGCCGAAGCACTGGAGGGCTAGAATGATGGCCTCGTCTAGGCTCATATCCATCCTATGCTTGGCTTCGAGAACCTCGACAGCCGCCTCGCTTCCAGCCCCTAGGGCGGCTGCCCTGTAGCTCCAGTAGTCACCCCCTGGAAGGGTCACGAAAAGCCTTGGACCGTTTTTGTCTACACCGCCCCAAACCATAGCTACGCCGAAGGGCCGAACTCCAGAGTGCTGGGTATAAAGTTGCTTCAAATCGGCAATCCTCTTCGCGAGGGCTTCCGTGTCTATAGGCTCATCGTATATGAGACGGTTACTCTGGCTGTAAATCCTAGCTTGATCTATTAGTATCCTCGCATCGGCTCCTAGCCCTACGATGGCTACCCCTAGATGATCGTCTATTTGGAAGATCTTCCAAGAGAAGTTCTGATCCTGAAGTTTAGAGGGGGCCTTTTCCTCGGCACCAAGAATAACGCCATCCTTACAAACGATGCCCACGATCATGGCACCCCTCTTCACAGCCTCGACGGCATACTCGACTTGGAAGAGTCTTCCTTCTGGTGAGAAAATCGTAATGACCCGGTCGTATGCGCCTGGAGGAGCGAACAAATCCCTCACCTAAGCCTACTTCAGATAAAGCAATCGCATCTTTAGTGCGATGGAATGATAGATAAACTTTTCCAGAATGTTATTGTAAGGGCAGTAAGAAATGGAAAACCCATTGGAAACGCCGAGGGCTTTATCCTCTCGTTAAATGATTTAATTGGCTTTACAAAGTCTATGCTGGGGGAGGCTATTCGTCTTTTTAAATAAAAGCCCTTTTTAAGCAATGGGCGAGGGTGCTATAGCTATGCGAAAGGTCTTCATCGGTGACATGACCAGGGAAGAATTCAGGAAAATGATGGATGCGGCGAAGATCGCCGTCATCCCTACGGGAAGCGCGGAGCAGCATGGTCCCCATCTTCCCATAAAAACAGACCTAGCCATCGTCACCCATGTAGTATCAAAGGCAGCCGAAGAGCTTTATCCTAAAGTTATCGTTGTTCCACCAATAGCCATAGGTTACTCTCCATACCACATGTGCTATCCAGGGACAATAAGCCTGAGACACGAGACCCTTATCGAAATCATTTTGGATATATGCCGAAGCTTAAGGCATCATGGATTTCTTAAAATTGCCATAGTGAACGGCCATGGAGGGAATATAGCGCCTAGCCAATTGGCCGCCCGGAAGGCGAGGGAGGAGCTCGGATTGAAGATGCTGGTAGTATCCTACTGGTCTCTCATACCTAGGCAAGTCCTAGATGCCGTTCTTGAAACGAAGATAGTTCCTGGTCATGCATGCGAATTTGAGACTTCCATGGGCTATGTCATCTTTCCTGATCTAATATCGAGGGATGTACCGAGACGCCGAAAATCTCCTTCAATCCTCCCGGGCTTCGTTTGGAATATCGATGAACTGACGGCGGATGGGTATGAGGGGGACCCCTCCTTAGCGACAAAAGAAAAGGGAGAGATCCTTCTCAAGGCAGCTGTAGAAGGTCTAAAATCCTTGCTTCAGGACTTCATAAACATATAGCCATGGATTAAAAACGTGGGGCGCCTCATCGAGGTGGCTCCGAGGGGGCTACGAGGATACAAGCCGTCCAGTGCTTGGCACTGCCTGTCAGGAGAATTTTCGGAGGCCATCCTCATGGGCACCTTTGATCTTATTCCTTATTCCTCAGCCTTTTTCGACTCACCCCCTCCTCTTTACCTACGGAATAAGGAATAAGATGAAACTTTCTTGTGCGACTCTTTAGTTATTTCTTTACCTAAGGATAATGCTAATAGAATAATTAATGGACCCTCCGGTGGTCGCGTCTATAATTGAAAACTGAAGAAGGACGACTAGTGATTTTCCCAGCCAAATCCGGGTTATATGGTACTACTATTACAGTCAAGTTTGAACATTGAAGCACTGTTAGAGCTAGGATATGATTTCTCAAATAAAATGTATAAGATCACACCCATCCTCCCTTAC
>JAWCLV010000060.1:0-6617 GCA_038850515.1 Bathyarchaeia archaeon | reverse complement strand
AATAGCACAGTATGCCGAAGAGAAGGGTCTGAGGGAGGATTTTATAGTTCCGAACATAGGAGATCAGGAGCTCTATGCTAGGGAAGCTTCAGCATTGGTCGCAGTCGCCGTTAATACCGGTATCGCAAGGCTTAGGGTAAGCCCTGAAGAGGAATATGAAACCGTTAGTTCAAGATTAAAGAGACTAAGGGAAACACTTAGATTAATGGTCGAAGTTGGTGCAATACCATACGCTCCAATGCTTCAGGAAGCTAAGGAAGGAACTCGATCGCAAAGGCTTTGAATGCGCCAATTTTTTTCCTACGAATCTATGAATTCAAAGCATCTATGCGGTTAGATATACCATGCTGAGCATAGGCACCATATAGCAAAATAAAATCGTTTAGGAATCGGGATTTCCTTCAAATAACGATTGGAAGATTTGAAATTCTTAATCCTTAAGAAAGGGATTTTTTAAAGCCATTCCTTCGCAAGCAATGGTCGAAGGTTTGCCAAGACTTCCTTGAACCTCAAAGCCTAACCCGCCAATTCGCCTTACTACCTCAATGCATGTAAGGGTATGTAAAGTAAGCTCACATACGGACAGCCTCGAAGATCCCTGAGCCAAGGCAATCCATGGAACAAGTTGATCTGCCAAATGTCTATCGACAGGTCTTAGAGTTTCAAGCTGTTTTATCAGTTTCTCAGATGCTTCCTTTCCCACGGCTTCGGCGGGTTTTCCAGGCTCCCCAAGGGCATCCCCAACGATTCGGCTTCCATTTGTAAGCTCGGCGAAAAGGATAATTCCGCATCCAGGACTAATCGAGCATCCTTCATCCAAAGAATCCAGAACTTCAAACTCTACGCCTTTTAAGAAGGATCCATAGCCAGCTTTTTCGAGAATTTTTGTGGCGCTTGAAGCCATCCTTTCAACGATATGGCGAGGAAGCCTTGCGCTATACGCAAAACCCCATATTCTTTCCAGACGCGCCTCTTCTGTGAGGACGAGGGGCTTTAGGCTTTTTAGGGGATAAGCATAAGTCTCAACGATGCCTCCCCCCTTTGGATAGAAGCCCCGCCTTAGAAGCCTGAGCTCAGCCTCAAAGCCCATCCTTTTAAGTATTGGAAGGAGGACTTCCTTTAGGAATTCGAAGGGAGGAGCCATCGGATTGTTCGTACCTCCTTTTAGTCTTATTGAAACTCGTCCTGGAGAAAAGGCCATTATCGGCATCAAAGCTTGAAGGACAAGCGTAACGCTTCCTGCGGTTCCAATGTCGAGGGAGAAGCTCCCAGCCTTAGGCTGACCAGGAATGAAAAGAAGCCTTTGGGATCCCATTGAAAGGCCCTCGACCCGGGCTCCTGTTAGTTCCGACACCGCCGACACAGCAGCCATGTGCTGGGCTCTTAGGCCTGGAGGAGATCTTCGGGCCCTTATCCTCGTGACTTCGATCGGAATTCCTATAACGGCTGAGAAGGCGATGGCGGTCCTTAGGATTTGCCCGCCCCCCTCAAGAATGTCGCCCCGGATCTCGAGGGGCTTTAGGGATTGGAAGTTTTTCATGGCATATGGTCCCTTGTCCATCGATTATTTTATCTTAGCGATGAAGGATAAAGGTAATCCGATGTTGTTTAAAAAGATCATATTTTTCTTTTTTAAGGAAGGAGGGGAAAATTCAAGAGCTTTAGGCAGAGATCTTCCTTGGTCTTGATTCCGACGCTGGAGAACATCATCTTTCGCTAGCTTTAAATGAACTTCACCCCTTACTAAAATAAAATCGAATCATAGAAGCCTTTCGAATAAATCTTGCATGGATGAGTGAGTCCGAATGGAGGTTCTTAAAAGGCTAGAACAGCAGGCTAGATCAGTGGAGAATTTTGGGCTAGAGCTTAGAGAGGAGGCTAACTACAGGGCTATTAAGAGGCTTGTCCAGCTAAACATTCAAGCCCTCCTAGATTTGGGTATAATGGTACTTTCATCCTTGGGCATAACTGCAGTGGGCTATCGTGATGTGGCTACATCTCTCGCTAGGCTTGGGTTCCGAGGCTATGAAAGCCATGGTTGGGCTGAGAAACATCCTTGTCCATGGTTATGCAAGGATAAATAAGGAAATCGTAGTAAGTAAAAAGTAGTAAGTAAAAGCTTTTTGGAGTCTGGAGTCGTTTATCGTAGTAAGTAAAAGCTTCTGAGAGGCTTGTGAGAGGCTTCTGAGAGGCTTCTGAGAGGCTTCCAAAGGATATTCTTTGGAAGACTCGTATATGACTTACAGGAAAGCTTGGAAAGAGAGGATGTCGATGCCCTTGTATTTGATTTGTGTGACGACATAGCCTTAGCATACAAAGCTGTTTGGGGAAGGCCGATTTTGGGTGAGGAGGCCGAAATCCTAAAGTTTAGGACGAAGATAACCTCCCAATACATGGACTGGAAGGAAGGGCAAAAGGAACTTTTAGAATTCAGAAAATAACCAACTTTGGTTCATTTCTTAAGATTTCAAATCTTGCGAAATCAGATTATTTGAATGGAGTTGATCAGAGATCATGCTATTCAGTTGCAGCCTTCTTTTTGAGGATCGCCTCTTCCATAAGCTTCCTAGAAATCAACCCAGCAGGACAACGCCACTCGGTTCGAATTCTCCCTTGACCTCGTATCCCGTAAGATTTGAAAGCTCCTTGGCAAAGCCCCTGACATCCTCCATAAATGGCATAGCCTCCCTAGGAAGCCTCCTTTGGCTTTCTCCAACCCATTCATAGGCTTTCACTTCGACGAAGTCTGGCTCTGCCCTTTTCACGAAGCTTGCATAGCCTTGTAGGTTTTTTGTATTCATATTCCTAAGAACCGTTATGCGAAGGACTCTCCGTGTTTTCAGGCTTGGAAGGATATCGATGGTCCTGTTTAACCTTTCCCAGCCATCATCGATGATAGGTCTCGATATCATGGCATATGTCTTTCGATCTGGGGCTGAGAGGCTTACATAGAGCTGGAAGGGAAGGGGGTTTAGTTTTTCTAAAGCTTCGGGCATAGTCCCATTGGTTACGAGGAAGGTAATCATTCCCCTTTTTGAAGCCTCTATTATAAGCCCTGAAAGGTCGGGATAAAGCGTTGGCTCCCCAGAGAGGCTCATCGTCATCATCGTAGGCTTCAGGGCTTCGAAAAACCTTTTCTCATCAATCCTAGGATTTCCCTTGAATCCAATAAGGAGTTCCTTTCTTTTCTTAATGGCTTCATCTACGATCCTGGAGGGTTCTTCGAGCTCATCTAGGCTTAATCGGAGATCGCTCCATGAAATTCCGGGCCTATCTCCGGGATGGAGCCTCCAGCAATAAAGGCATTGATGATTGCAGCCCATGTAAGGCGTCATTTGGAGGCATCGATGGCTCTCTACAGGAGGATACCAGAGTTCCTTAAAGCAGACCCTTCTGGATCTAAGACTTTCCTTCGTCCATCGGCAGATTTTAACGGCCGCATGGGAAAGCCTTCCTATAAATCTATAACCCTGCCTATGGTAGATTTTTCGAAGATCCGCATCCATCATCTGGAAATCCTTTGATTGGATTTGTAAAGATTGGTCTAAGGTGGCCATCGTCCTTGATTTCTTAGAAACATCGAAAATGAAAAATCTTTTCGTTTAAGCCTATTGTAGCTTAACGAAAGCCCTCGTCTTTACACAAAGGAGAGTTTAGAGAATGGTAGCGCGATAAACGTAACCGAATCCCTAAGCATTTTTGCGCCTCCTATCTTAGCTTCCTTTTTATAGTTTTCCTAATCCACGAAAGGTACTCTGAATGGATTTTCATTCATTACTAGGAAAGCTTGATTAATATCGTAGGATTATATTAAAGGTGGTTGCGTTATCCTTGAGCCTTCATGAGATTATCCAAGAGATCAACCAAGAGCTCTACCGTAGGTCTCAGCTTTGGGAGCAGCTCGAGAACCTGAAGAGGGAAGTCGTAAGGACTTCAAAGCAGGCCGTCCTATTCGTGCATAGGGGTGAAATGCAAAAGGCTATCGGAAGGCTACGAAGGGCAAAGGGTCTTCTCGATAAAGTTCTTGAACTTGGAAAGAATCATCCAGACCTCGTTTACACGAACTCCCTCGATATAGCTTGGCAAGAATATGCCGAAGCTAGGCTCCTCATGGATTTCATAAGGCTTGGTAAATATCCATACTGGAAGGATATAGGCGCCCCACCGGCTCCGTATGTTATGGCTTTAGGAGACCTTGTAGGGGAACTCAGAAGAAGTGCCCTTGATAGCCTAAAGGATGGGGACATCTTAAGGGCGGAGCATTTCTTGAAGGCCATGGAAGACCTTTACCTAGAACTTTTCTCCATCGATGAGCCTAGGGCTCTTTCAGGGGAGCTGAGGCATAAAGTTGATACAGCTAGGCGATTGCTCGAGGTGACGAGGGGGGAACTTGCCATAGAGTATCGGAGGAAAAGCCTTGAAACCTCCATCGAATCCTTACAAAAAGTCCTTAAGGTCTACGGGGCGAAGCCTCCGGAAAGTCGAAAGGAAGTTGAAGGGGAGGGAAGGGCCGTATGAAGTTCGATATTGCTTCCATAAAGGAAAGGGCTTCTAGGGATTATGAAGGAACATGGATAGAAGTTTCGAAGCTTTTGAAGCTTCAAGGGCGTTTCTTCAAACCCCTTCCAAAGGGAAGGGAGCATCCCTTGGGCTCCCTTATCGAAAGGTTTAGACAAGCCTTTATCAAGCTTGGGTTCGAGGAAACCTTCGTCCCGATCATCGTAGACAAGCGGGAGGTCTACGCCCAATATGGGCCAGAGGCTCCAATCATCCTAGACCGCGTTTTCTTCCTCGCAGGTCTTGACAGGCCGGATATAGGTATAGGAAGCCGAAGGCTTGAGGCTATACAAGCCATCGTCCCAGGCTTTAAAAAGGTTGAGGAGCTTCAGAGAATCTTCAGGCGGTATAAGAAGGGGGATATCGAAGCGGATGGGCTCGTTGAGGCTTTCGTATCGGAGCTTGGATTAAGGGAGGAGCAGGCGACGGAAATCCTTTCCAAGGTTTTTCCTGAGCTAAGGGACCTGAAGCCCCTTCCCATGGATCTTACGCTTAGGAGCCATACGACGGCTGGCTGGTTCAGAATCATTAAGGAAGTCCTGAAGAGGGAGCCCCTACCCATACAGCTTTTTTCCATAGGACCTAAGTTTCGAAGAGAACAGAGGCTCAATGCCACGCATCTTTATGAATCCTATACGGCTTCCATGGTTATCGTTAGCGAAGAAATGAGTCTCGAGGATGGTCAAGCCATCGTACAGGACCTTTTTAAGCTCCTAGAACTAGGAAGCCCTACCTTCGATCGAAAGGAAGTTACTAGCAAGTATTATGCCCAAGGAACGGAGTTTGAGGTTTTCCTAAGGCATCCAAAGACCGGAGAACGCGTTGAGGTCGGGGATATGGGATTCTACTCTCCCATTGCCCTTAGTAATTACGAAATCCCCTATCCCGTTTTCAATGCCGGCTTCGGTGTGGAAAGGATCCTTATGATCCTTACAGGCATCGAGGACATCAGGAGGCTCGTATATCCTCAGGTTTACGGCGAAATATTCTTCTCAGATCGGGAAATCGCGGAAGCCATAAGGCTTCTGAAAAGCCCTACGACAATAGAGGGCGCTAAGCTCGCGGAAGCCATAGAAAGGGCAGCCATTTCCCATGCAGAAGATGGAACTCCGGCAAGGGTAGTAGCCTTCGATGGAGAATTCTGTGGAAAGCCAATCCGGGTCGAGATCGTTAAAGAGGAGCCTGGAAAGAAGCTCCTTGGACCTGCAGCCCTAAATCCTATAGTTGTGGAAGATGGGAACATCGTAGGTCAGCTTCCCTCGAAAGTTAGTTCTCAATCCATAAGGACGCCCTTTACATACTTAAAAGCTATAGCGAGCCTCGCCGCTTATGAAGCAGAAAGGCTCGTAGAAAAGGGGGAGCTTGAGGCTAAAATTGAAGTTAAGAACGTGAAGAGCCTTACGGATGTGAACTTAAAGTTGGAAGAGGCTGTTAGAAAATTCTTGGAATCCGAGAATAGGAGAATCGATATTAGAGGCCCTGTTTTCCTTACCATTAGAATCGTAAGGACGGAGGCATTAAATGCATAGACCTTCCTTCATTTCTCCCCCTAAAGCTTTTCAAAGGCTTAGACCTAAGCCTTAGCCTCTTAATTACGAGAATTTTCTCCAAAAATTAATGCGTTCTTATCAATAGGACGCTGTTTCTCATTGGGAGAAAATTTCATTAAAGACGATATTGCTCTTACATATGCTTTCTTACAGCCTCATTAGCAAATTTGTGGGCTTTCCAAAGGGGCTCCGGAAGCTTGTGTCCCCTTATAAGCCCAAGGACGATTTTGACGGAGGATTCTAGGGAGACAAGATGGCCTGGGCTTACAAAAATCGGGAGGCATCCAAGCTTAGTAAGGACGGCTGCTCCAACAATTTTATTATTGTAAACTACAGGCATCCACTGCCCAAGTTTAATGGGCTTTACATAATCTCCGCAAAGAAGCTTCATCGCGATACCTATCGTCGGCTTTCCGATCTTCACGCCCACATATGTTGAGCAACCACAGCCTAAAGGATGGGCAATTCCATGGGCATTACAAAGGAGAATATCGAAATCTGTGGAGAGCA
>JAWCLV010000059.1:0-6716 GCA_038850515.1 Bathyarchaeia archaeon | reverse complement strand
GTAGTTAAAATCTTGTGCCCAACCCACATAGCCTATGGGTGCGCCTTCTCCTGCGAAATAGCTTCGGCCTACATACAGAATCGATATTATGAAAAGCATTAGGAACATTATCGGTACATCTACGCCGAGGGCTAGGCCTAGACCGCAAAGGATAAGCCCGAAGACAATCGTCCCCGCCCATCCCCATATAGCTGGTATATCTCCCTCGGAAGTTTTTCCACCCTTAAAAGCCCTCGATAGACTATCCGCTATGTATCTCCAACCTAGGATAGGAACCCATATACCAAGGCCTAGTAGTGTTGCAGCCGAGAATAGTTGGGGCCTGAAGGGACCTTCAGCTGACCAGTATCGGGACCCGGGGACCCCTGGCGCCATGATTCCTATCGATGTAGCTATGAGAGGCCAAAGTATGTAGCTAATAAACTGGTATAGAACATGGGTTGCCAAAATATCCATAGGTACAAGGAACATAAGAAAGGCATCGGTGGGAACCCATCTAGAGTCTCCTTGGATATGCCATGGATTCGTTGCGAAGAAGTCTGCCAATGGATAGACTGGGAACCTTCCCGCGCAGGCGAAGGCTGGAATACCCAGCTCTGGGAAAGTATAGGCTAGAACGGATGGAGCTCCGAAGGCAAGACCTAGAGTGAAGAAGCCTGCCCAGAACCACTTGTTCTGTCCGACACGGAGAAGACTTGGGGGACCAGAAGCCTTAGACTCAGAAGTGGAAACGGCTGAAGTTTCGGTAGCCATCCTTATAACTTCGAAACTAGGCCTTACGCTTGGATAGCTAAGCCTGTCAATTTCGATGAATTTTTTTCTAAGGATTTCCATAAGGAAGAGGCTGAAGGCGAAGATGCCAATGAAGTAAGTGGTCCAGAACCCGATGAAGGGTGTTAGATCTCCCCATGGAACTGGGGCTCCACCAAGAAGGGTTCCCTCGATTGTAGACCGCGATGGAGGAGCGAAGAAGGCCGGTATGAACTCTGCTGGAACGGCGGCACTTTGTGGAATAAATTTATACCATAAACCCATGCTCATCGTATCCATAATAATTGCTGTGTCGAGGGACATGACCATAAGCCCGAAGAGGATTGCCAGCTCCTGTCTCGAATAGGGAAGGCGCTTCGTTAGGCCATAGAACAAAGGCACGACGATGAGGACAAAGAGGAAATAGAAGCCCCATGGAGGATACCAAGGTATGCCAGTCCTTGTCGCGGTGATGTACGTATGGGTTCTAAGGAGCCCTTTTCCGTAGATGTTGATGATAGTGAAGAAGACGATGTGGAGCACAAGCCATGTGATAAGGACTTTAGCCGTTAGACCCTTAGCTGCCACCTCTGCTTTTTCCTTAGAGGGTTCTGTCTTTCCCATTCTTTTCCCCCTCTGAGGTAAAGAAGAAAAATAAATATAAAAGCTTTTCGCTTATTTTTCTATAAACAAGACTATTTTCATAAGAAGATTAAATAATATTAAGAATGTCTTTTCTTAAAAAAGAATAAAATAAACAACATTCTTTAGAACGTTTTTGTAGATCTCTCTTTAAACTAAATTAAATTTTCCCTTTACTTCCTTTGTTCATATCTTGGTTAATCGATTTTCCTCCTGAAAAATGCTCAGCATTCCTAGCCATAAGGATTTTAGCATTCTAATTAATATACGAAATTCTATATCGATCGATTTGTTGCATAGTGATTATAAATCGATTCAAATAAACCCAGGAATAGTAAGCAAACCTTTGCTGGGCATGTTACTAGCTATACGTTCTCCAATGAATGTAGTCGATCGCCCTTAAGGCTTAAGCCTTAGGAATGCGTATTATAAACGATTTCCATGAGCCTTAGGAATCTAGGAATTATGGCTATAACTAGGGGCAAGGTAGCCCTAGCCCTTTTCAACGAATACTCCGGTACCATTGTAAAAACGCCTGGCTTAACTACGGTCTTCGATCCAGTGGGAATAGGCTTGGGAGAGCTACCCAGAACCGACCTGATCGTCGTAACCCATGAGCACTACGACCATTTGGATGGAAGGCTTGTGGCAAGCCTTCAGGCGAGGGATGGCGCTACTGTTGCTACAACGCCCTTCGTTGCTAGGCAACTAAGGGGTATTCCGAGCGATAGGCTTAAGCCCATGAAGCCCGGTGAGGAGTTAGATATCCGAGGTTTAAAGCTCAACGCTGAAGTTTCGGACCATCCTGGCAACCAGCCCTTGACCTTCGTCCTCACGACGGAGGATGGGATTCGAATCTATCATTCGAGCGATAGCCGCCCGTATCCAGGTATGCGGGGACTTGGAGATAAGTATAAGCCTGATATAGCCCTCTGCACCGTAGGGATTGCTCCAGGAACTTCGCCTAGGAGCGGCGTGGAAGTGGCGAGGCTCGTGAAGCCCAAGGTTGCCATACCATACCATACCGATGATGAAAGGGCTTTGGAAGAGTTCGTCCGCATATTGGCGGAACAGGAGCCCTCCATAAGGACCAAGATCCTTAAGAGGTTCCAGATCTTCCTTTATCCAGAGTGAGAACCATAATCCCAAATCCCGAAAGTCCAATAAGTCTAGGCTAGGCTTTCTATCAACTACAGATTCGCCTCGGTTTAATCCAATTCGTTCCGATGGTATCAGCTCTGCTTAGGGCAAGGGCTTACGAGAAGAAATCCGCATGTGGGCTCGGAAAATATAAGGATCGGGCCCAACGATGCGTAAGGTATGGATGGGGTAGTCACGATGCCATCAGGCTTTTCTTGGGCGAAGTTATGAAAAACGAATCTTCCACTTGCGGCAGGGACAAGGATTCCCCCCTAAGAAGCCATTTGAAACCACCGAAAAGGATGCGGTCCTAAGGAAAAGTCTTACGGTTTACGATCCCTAGGCTAAGAGGGTTTCCCTCGCCTTCGTGGCCCGCGAAAGACGAGGGCAAAATGCCACGCTTCGCATCCTTATCAAAGGCATGAGATCATAAGGATCCCATCTCCTGTGACTACGCCTAAGGCCAAGCAGTACTGAGAATTCGCTAAAAGAATGGCGAATGGAATTGGTCCCGATGGTACTATTTTCCGATGCCCTTGGATTATACATTCTCTTGAAAAGGTCATAGATGTAAGCTCTCTGGACGGCTCACCTAGATAGCAGATCATGATCGGCGATTATGCAAACTTCGAGAACGAGCCCTTCCTGGCGAAAAGCTTGTCTATGCCATAACCAAAAGTAAAGATGGAGGTAAGACTTGGAATCGTAGCCCCCCAAGAATACATGATGCACCTGATCATGCATCGCAACCGTAAGTCTGGCTGGATCGTTTCAGGAGGCCTTCAATGCCGCGGGTCAGCAAGAGGAGGCTATTAAAATTCCCCTTAAAGTGAAATCCCTCCAGATTAGAATCGACGCTATGGCGAGGCCCTTCTTTTACATGGATGACTTCGGGAACTTTAGCATCCTAAGGATCTTGACTATGAGCATTTTAAGGTAAATCATCGCTCCAAGGGCTTCTATACCTTGGGACCGATGTATGCGAAAGGCTGTAAAGGCAATAACTGGCAACTAAGGCATCTTCATGAGGCCTAAAAAGGGTGTAGCCGGGAGGGAGGTTAACTTCTATACCAATGGTGCATTTGCCTACGCGAGGACATATGATGGATATATATGTAGAGAAGCCCAGATCAGCGTGCAACTGGCTAATGGCAGTAATCATTCTCTAGGGAAGCAAGGGCGCAATCATTTTTCCCCTTAATCGATTTTCCACCATTGGAAAAGCCGAAAGCATAACCCGTATACTTTCTCAGCATCCTTTATCGCTTTATCGGCGTCTTCCCTTGTATAAAGTTGTCTTGGAGGAGTAAAGGCTCCCTCGTCTCCATAAAATGCTGGTCCCCTCTCCCCAGCCAATCTCTTGCTGATGGCGTTTACAGTCCAGAGCTCGGATTTGAACCAATCTGGAAACTCCCTCGATTGAGAAACCTCGATCAAAACATCGCCAACATCGTGCTCGCGGGGGTACTCCACTCCCATAAGTCTAAGCAAAGCCTTAAGGCTTAGCTCAACGCTTTCCTGAGCTCTCCTTACGGCTCTATGATATCTTTTCCCGTTCAACGCCTCCTTTGCTTCATGAAGAGAGTAAAAAGCATCTTCAAGGTATTCCCTTGCCATGGCTTCAGTATTCATATCTCAACTACTTCTCCCCGCTTAATATCTGGCTTTAGGTCCCAGTACCATGAGCCATCTCTCAGACGGACCCTTCTAGCCTTCAGTTCTTCCAACCTCTCCTTAAGGTTTTTAAAAATAGACTCGACAAAACCGTCGCGGTCGAATAGTATGACGGCATCCTCGACCATATCCAAATATATGGGTCTATGAAGCTTAGCCTCTTCAACCCCTAGCGGATGGAACTGTATCCATGCAGAAATGCCCTTTTCCCTCAGATTTCGGTAGGCTTCAGTCCCCCTAATTTGAATTAGGACCTTAGCCATAGTATCCATCCTTTCACTCATACTTTTCGGCATGTTTTTGGCGATGACAAGGATGTCTGTATCGCTTTCTGGCATGGCATCGCCCCTTGCAACGGATCCGAAGACAACGATGCTCACCAAATCTTCACCGAAAGTTTCCTTGAGAAGTCGAAGAAGCTCCCTAAGAAACTCCCTTCTGTTCAAATCCGATATTTTATCTAAACCGAATCTTGGGTAGGTTTTTGATAATTTTTCCATTTTTCTTATAAAAGGTCTTGCAATAATT
Organism: Bathyarchaeia archaeon; assembly: GCA_038850515.1. Lineage (GTDB taxonomy): Archaea > Thermoproteota > CALKCG01 > B24 > JAGTQN01 > JAGTQN01. The sequence continues at coordinate 1,982 of JAWCLV010000059.1, read as the reverse complement.
TAAGGTTTCGATCTTGATTAACTCGCGGGTGAAAACTATCCCCTTTGCCATAAATTCGTTGATCTCTCTAGAACACGTCCGAAGAAACCTGATTTTCGCTATGGTCGATGCTACGAAGGATCTGATAAGCACCTTCTACTAGCCCAGGCACCTCCCCTAGTTCAACTAGGTTGGGGCATAGTTAACCTCTCGCTTAAGAAGGATGTATGCATAAAACGTCTCTACTGAAGCTTTGGAGATTTTGAGGAAGCTGACCGAAGGTATTTAGGGAGCTATAATAAGCCAACAAAGCTTTCATGCTAACTTAAATACAAAACCTCAAAACACTAAAGCATGCTTAACCCAGAGGAATACAGGCATCTATTTCCCCATACGAAGCTTTGCACTTTCCTAGACCATGCTGCCGTGCCGCCGCAGCCTATCCCGGTGAGGAAAGCCATCTACGAGTGCATAGCCGACGATGAGCCTAGGCAGGAGGTGAGATGGGAGAAGTGGATGGAGCGCAAGCGGAAGGGGCTAAATCTCATCTCCGAAATGATCAACGCCTCGCCAGAGGAGATCCTTTTCACAGGTAATACAACCCGAGGCTTCATCATCCTTGCTAACGGAATCGACTGGCATAAAGGGGACAACATCGTTACCACGGAAGGCGAGTTCCCAGCTAACCATGTGCCTTGGATGCTCTTGAAACGGTTGGGCGTGGAGACGCGCTTCGCCCCCTTAAGGGATGGAAGGCTTAGCATCGAAGACATCGAAGGCCTTATGGACGATAATACAAGGCTCGTAACGGTGAGCTTCGTCTACTGGCTGACGGGCTTCAGGAGCAACCTGAAGATCCTCGGTCAGCTCTGCAAGAAGCGGGGCGTTTATTTGGCTGTGGATGGGGCCCAAGGCATAGGCGCCCTGCCTTTAGACGTACGGGAATGCCAGATAGACTTCCTGACAACCTGTGGCTTCAAATGGCTCCTAGGTCCCGTAGGGAGCGGCTTCTTCTACTGTCGAAGGGAAGTGATACCAAGGCTTCTCCCCGCCCTGACGGGTTATTCGGGCGTTGTATCCGAGGGAGGCTCCTACAACCGTCCGCCAACTCTAGTGGAGCCCTTAAAGGATGCGAGGCGTTTCGAAGATGGATCGCCCAATGTTCCCTGCATCTATGGGCTGACGGCGAGCGTTGAACTCTTAACCTCCGTTGGAATCGACCGCATAGAGAGGCATTTAATGGGGCTAACGTCTCAGTTGATGGACGGTCTTGAGGATAGGGGCTATCGCTTGATAACTCCCCGCGATCGCGAAGAGGAGCGTTCAGGGATCGTATGTTTCAAGCACGATCGCCTATCCCTGGATGATATCTTCGAGAGGCTTAGGGCATCAAAGGTCATGGTCAGCCTCAAGAAGGACTTCTGCATCCGCGTTTCGCCCCATTTTTACAACAACGAAGGGGACATCGAGCGGCTCCTCGAAGCCCTTCCATAGCTTGGAAAAAGGGGCTCAGTAACGATGGCGGTAAGATTAGGAAAGCCATCAGGTCCAAAGCCCCTAGTCGATTACCGAGGCCCTTCGGAACGGTTCAAAGCCTTGTGGAACACGTCTTAAGGGCGATTAACAATAACCCCGGGCCTGAAGATTGATGAAAAAGAGCGATCCGATATGTTTTCTTGGATGCCTTCTCGCCAGCCTCAGTTTCTGTATACTATCGACTAGGAGAACCTATCATTTGTATCGTAGGATCTAAAGATAATGTCAGTTCGAAAGATTTGAAGGTCGTCTTTTTCGCCGAGCTCCTTTGGATGAATCTTTCGCATCCTTTTCTTTCTGTTTAGGGGAAGTCTAGTAGCTAGCAATCCTAAAAACCGGATCGGAGCCTGAAAGATGGCCGAGCCTAAACTAAACCAAGCCTATCCTAAAGGGGCTTCGCGAACTCCCTAGCCTTATTCCCGAAGGCCGCATAGTTCGAAGGCGTCGTACGCCCGTACCAGGTATGG
>JAWCLV010000058.1:0-6842 GCA_038850515.1 Bathyarchaeia archaeon | reverse complement strand
GGCAAAAAACTGGGTGGAATCCTACGCGCCTTTACAAATGAGGTTCAAGATTTCAATGGAGCTGCCGGCCTATAGACCTAGCAATGACGTTGAGCGCTCTTTCATCGAGAAGCTGATATCGCTTATTGAGAAGGATCTGCCCGAGGCTGAACTACAGAACGAGATCTTTAACTCCGCAAGGTCTGTTGGTCTCGAAGTTGGAAAGGCTTTCAGCCTTGTTTACTTAATACTGCTGGGGGCAGAGAGAGGGCCGAGACTGGCGCCATTGCTCAATGCACTTGACAAGGATTGGCTGATAAGAAGGCTGAGGGCAGTTCTTTAGAGCGCCTGTAAATTATCAACTCAAATGATTTGATTTTCCGCTATAGTGTTAAAGTTTCATTTTCCCAATTTTTTGATTATTTCTACAGATTAATATTTTTATGTGAAAAACTATTCAAATATTATAATTATTTTATTTTAAAATCGCAATTAGTCTTTTACCTAGTAGGACGGATCTTAATGCCAAGTATTGTCTCGACTAGAGAAAAAATTCGCCATGCCCCTTCGACCCTCCCTTCCAAGACTCGGTCGGACAACTCCTCCATGATTGAGAGAGCTTGCCCAGTTTCAAGATCATCGTCCAAGGCTGACATGAAGAGTTCCGCATAATCCTTGGCGCATTGTCCCATCTCCTCATTCCCCCTTGTCCTAGCAGCGGCCCTGCTCATCTTCTCGTAGAGGGATTGAGCCTCCCTTAGCGACTCTTCCGAGAACTCGATCTTTGTCCGATAGTTGGAACTGAGTATCCAGGTCCTCAGCACTTCGGCGGGATACTTCTTCAGAACTTCCCGTATGTATGCCCTCCCGCCTGAGGATTTGGACATCTTCTCGCCTTTGAATAGGACAAAGTCATTGTGGACCCAGTACCTAACGAACCTTTTTCCGGTAAGGGCTTTTGCAATAAGGGCTTCGCATTCGTGATGGGGGTATATGAGATCCTTGCCGCCCCAGTGAATGTCCAAAACCTCTCCCAAGTTGTCCATGGACATGGCTACGCATTCAGTGTGCCACCCTGGCACCCCCCTCCCGAAGGGGCTATCGAATCCCTCACCAGTAACCTTCCACAACACAAAGTCAAATGGGCTCTTCTTCCCAGATGTCCTTATCTCATCAACCACAGCACCCTTAATATCCTTCACAAGCTCACCGAACCCTCCCGCGGCCTCCACGTCAAAGTAAATAGTGTCGCCTGATCTGTAAGCATAGCCAAGCTTCAAGAGCTGCTCGGTTATTTTTATGATCTTGGGGACGTATTCAGACGCCTTTGTGTACCTCGTGGCTCGTGTCACATTGAGGGAGTCCATGTCGAAGAAGTACTCCTTTATGAAGCGCTCAGCGACCTCGCGAGGGGAGATTCCCTCCTTTTTTGCCCTCTGGTCGATCTTTTCGTCTATGTCTGTAAAGTTCTGAATATGAATGACCGTGTAGCCTAAGGAGGTTAGGTATCTCTTCAAAACGTCAAAGTTGATGTATGTCCGGGCATGACCTACGTGACACAGGTCGTAAACTGTTGGACCGCATACATAGGCTTTGACCTCGAAGGGATCCTGTGAAATAAAGTCTTCCTTTGCACCGGTCCGAGTGTTGAATATTTTCATCTTATCACCCATATTCCAAGCCCGCGAAGGCCTGTGCTATGCTGTAGTCGATTTTGGGCTTATCACCAAGGTACATCAAGGTCACTTTAAATATTGTTTCGCAAAATCTCGGGTTCGGGCAGGGTGTGACTGCGGTCGAGCCGACTCCGAGCGCACTCATCGCAGAGTAGAGGAAATTCTCTTTGTTAGAAATGACGGGTCCTACGGTGCTCTCACTCTCGCCGGGGCGGAGGATAGCGAAACCCTCTCCAGCCGTAGGGAATACTACTGAACCAGATTCCGCAAGGAGCCTGAGGAGTCGCCCTCTGCTATAACCAAAGCATAGCTTGTCGATCAGCTCTAAGGATTCGTCCCATCCGCCTTTTTTCACCAAGCTGTCAAACCCCCCAAGAAATTTTATGAAATGGAAGTCCCTATCTTTTGCGAAGCCGTTCCTCTCGTAAAAAGGCACGGACTCCTGGGTGGAGAAAAGGGCGATGGTCTTCTTTTTGCCAAGCATCCGGATACCCTCCATTAGCAGAGAACGCCCTACGCCCATCTTCCGAAAACCTCTCTCCACAAGTAGGTTGGAGATCCATCCAATGTCGCCGTAGTCGAACAATGTGATCATTCCAATAATTCCGTCATGATCTGCTACCAGAGTCTTTGAGCATCCCGAGCTTTCCATAATCATGAAGTCTTTTAGCTCGTAGTTCCAGCCCTCCTCCTGTGAGAGATTTATGAGGTAGGCATAGTCATTCCGTTCTGCCAATCTAATCTTCAAAATTCCCAACCTCGTCGCATTCATGGTGCCCATGGGTGATGAATTTTTTGTCGCCCCTTGCGTGCTTTATGCTGCACGGTCCGTAGTCGTCATCCTCGGCTCCGTACCACTTCTCACAGTCTTTGCACTTCATAAGGGTCACCGACAGGTTTGCTCTGAAAGCCAGTCCTCGATGGCTTCCCTCACGAGTTTCTCCTTTAGTGCCTCTTCCTCCCGTAGGACCTTATCACCTATCAAAAGGAGGGGGGTGTTAATTGCATTATACATTAAAAGATCGGCCATCGCGTCCCGGTCCTTATCCACATCCTTCTCTTCAACAAGTTCGCTGTACGATAGACCTTTGCTGGAGAGCGCCCTCTGGAGAATGAACTTGGCTATTGGGCAACGCGTGCAGGATGAGCTCTTGTAGAGCCTTATCTTTGACCCTATCTTTTCTACTTTAAGAACATCGGAGCTCTCTGTTCGCCCATTCAATTAAACTCACCTGTAGATTCCAGCCCTCAGCGGATATCTTTTCCTGAAGAGCTTGTCAAGCTCCGCCGAGAGCTTGGCATCCAGCTCAAGCTGAGATCTTGAGATGGATCTCAGGTCGGGGTGGGTTAAGAAGGGACCTCCGAGTACGGCACCCAGATCCTTCCTTTCGAGTTCGTGAATTGGGACAGGATCTATCTGAAGGATTTTATTGATCACTGCCAAGTCAGTTATCCGGTTCTCCGAGACCGCCGATATGAGAGTCTTAGAAAGATCATGATCCAGAGGTCTAAAGCCAGAGTCGAACTTTACGCCAATTGATCTCCTCAGAGGTTCGACGTCTTGGATCTTTACCCCCACGCCCAAGCTCTCATTGGGGTTGATCATCATCAGCTTTATCCTGTAACCTGATTCTGGCCCGAGGGCGAGGATGTTGCCCAGAGGATCGGATAAGAACTGCCAACCCTTAGGGCGCTTATTGTAGCCCTCCAGAATTTCCTTAACCGATTCCTCTAGGGCTTTTATCTCCATAGAGCTCTCCCCCTAAAGATATGAAGAGGGAGATATTAAATATTAATCTGTTATCGAAAGAGATCCAACGATGGGCAGGAATCAATAGATGTCAGTTACCCACAGATAAATCCGTGGGCTTGAAGCTCGGGGTGGTTTGATGCCGATACCATCTTTCACACCCTTCACCCTTCAAAACGCGCCTACTGACGGAGGCGTTCCCCTGAGGAGTCTGACCCTTAGCCGGGTCGGCTGCTTGGGTCGCCCTCAGGGCGATGTTGAGGCTTGCCGCCCGGTCTCTGTCAGCCTCGTAGCCGCACTTGACGCATTTGAAGTACTTATAGCCTCTCCAGTTCTCTTTACCTGCATACCCACACCGCGGGCAAGTTTGGCTTGTGTAGCTGGACCTAATTTCCCTAACAGCTACGCTCTCTCTTACAGCAACGTGTTTCAGGGCGTGTCTGAAGAAGCCGTAGGGGATGCGGTTGAGCTTTCTGGTGCTCTTCTTACTCCACTCACCCTTACGTTTCCTGAGGTATCTGAGCCTCTCGATGGCTATGTTGGCGTTGAACTCCTCGGCAAGCTTGACGATCTCATTGGCTATCTGCCACATCCTCGTTTTGACGAAGTTTCTCTGCTTTCCGCTCAGCCTCTTGAGTTTGAGCCCAGCCTTTCCTCTGGAAGCGTTGTCTCGGTGCTTCTGAAGCAAAGCTCTGCGTTCCTCAAAACGGAACTGCCTTGTGGAAACGTCTTGTCCATAATATGTTTGCTTCAAAACCTTGCCATTGCCGATTATGGATACGGCTATTTTGGAGCTGTTGATGTCGATACCCATCCAGTTCGCTCTCATTTTGGGTTTGGGTGCGGGCTTGGAGAGGACGGCGAGGAAGCTGAAGTTCCGCCTCATTATGACGCTCGTCACCTTCCATCCTTCTTTGAGGTGTTCTTGAAGCCTATTGTAGGCTCCGTCTCGGCTGATGGGAAGACCTATCCTCTCATGTTTAAGCCTGAGGCTGAGCACCGGGTTTCCTCGTCTAGTTTCCTTAAAGCTGAAGAGCCGCCTGTCGAAGCGGACAACACACTTACGCACGTTGCCGTTAATGTTTTTCCTGATACTCCAAGCGTAGCTGGTTGCCTCAATTACGAGCTGGCTGGCTACATGGTGCTCTTTCATGAACGTACTGTAGGTGGCTTCGTGGAGTTCTCCTCGGCTCTTGACGCCGTCAAGGAAGCCGAGAGCGTCATTTACGATGTTGAGGAAGGTTTGGTAGGTTTCTTTGAGAAGCCTTTTCTTAGCCTTTGTAGGCTCGAGGAAGTTCAAGGTTACGGTTTTAACGACTTCCATCCAAGACCGATAAAAAGGTAAACCTTCAAGTATTTAAAGCTCTCCAATTCCTCCCATGATTAAAATCGTGGGCTTCCTTTGAGAGGAAAATGGTGAAGGTCCCCCTTTAATCGCTCGTCAAGGCGTAAACTATATATCTGGAAAAATTCGGGAAAAAAATTTGGGGTTGAAGACCCCAAGAGGCGATACCTCCTTGTCTGCTCAGCCGCAGCAGAAACCGGAGGAAAAACCAAAGAAAGAGAAAAAGAAGAAGTGAGTTTTTAATAAATAATTTAAATTCTAAAAATTTTTTCTATTTTTAGTGTATATTGTAGAATACATATTTTTATTTTTTAATTAAATATTGAAATTTAAAAAATAATGTAAAAGTAAAGCTTTAAATGAGCAAACATCCAATAAGTAATCCAGGGAGAGTTTTATGGGAGAGGAAAAGAAGGGCAAATCGGAAGAAGTTGCTGAAAAGACAGGAGAAGTCGTGGGCAAGGGTTTGAAGAAGGGTTTCGGTATAGCGAAGGGGATCGGTAAGGGTTTAGCAAAGGGCGTCAAAGGCGAAGAAGAAAAGAAGGATTAGCAAAAACAAAGCAATCTCACTTTTTTCAATAGTTCTTTTGGTTGCATGGCGATTGTTAGAGAAACCTGTTAGTTGGCCAGACAAGACCTATAATCGCCAAACGTATTTTTTAGTCAAGGATTTTAACAGATGCAGGAAAATTATTAACAGACTTATTAATAAAAAAATAACGTTGTGAGTCAGATGTCAAGTTTTTCTGAAAAGGGAAATCTGATGCTGTTTTTCTTGATGGCTTTTGGATGGTCCTGGTCATTCTGGTTCCTGCAGATGGCGGGGATTAACCTCTATGTAGCCCCCTTCGGTCCATTCGTAGCGGCATTTGTAATGACGTATATTCGAGAAGGAAAAGAAGGAGTTAAGAAAATTTTGAAGAGGGGATTCGATCCTAGGATCGGAAAAGTTTGGTATATTCCAGTATTTTTGTTGTGGCCCCTGATTACAGGTTTTTCCATGTTGGGAGTTATGTTAAGTGGGGGGGTTACACCCGATCTTACAGTTATTTATCAACCATGGTTGATTCTCTCGAATTTTGTTTACATATTCTTCCTTGGGGGACCTATTCAAGAGGAATTTGGATGGAGGGGTTACGCGCTTCCACGTTTACTGGAACGTTACTCGGCGCTTATTTCGAGCGTAGTTTTGGGTTTTATCTGGGCAGTTTGGCATCTGCCTCTGAATTTCATGTATTGGTTTGGACCTCAATATCAGCTGGGGATATCTATGTTTTTTAGCACTATAGTTCTTTTTGTTTTTGTATCAATTTTGTTCACATGGTTATACAATAATACTGGCGGAAGCGTATTTGCAGCTCTAATATTTCATACAATGCTTAACCTGTCGACTTATGTTCTCTTTCCAATTTTTGAGACTGAAAGCGGTCCAGCATTTTACTTTATGTCAATAATTGCGGTTTCTAGCGCAGTTTTGGGAGTATTCGGATGGAAAAACATGGTTATGAAAAGATGAGAACGACATATAATAATTTTAAATTTACAGTTTTAATGTAGGCGGATAAAAAATAAGCCGAAAAATGAGAATTGAGTAACAGTTTTTTAAAAAGAAGAATCAGATTCTTGTGAAGAGCTGGAGTGCGGGGGGTGGGATTTGAACCCACGAAGGCCTTCGCCACAAGGTCCTAAGCCTTGCGCCTTTGACCAGACTTGGCGACCCCCGCATCGGCAAAAAAGAATATGAATGGACTCTATTAAGTTTTTTATTCCTCAGTGCGATGATTTTGCCCAGCATTTGGCTGTAAAATTCAAAAAAATTAAAAAGGCATCTTTTCCAATTTAAGGCGAGTGCTCCGGTCGTATAGTCCGGTCAAGTATACTGGCCTTTCGAGCCAGTGACCCGGGTTCAAATCCCGGCCGGAGCACCAATAAAATTTTGTTATGTATTCTCAGAACCATCAAAACCTCGTTTAGCCTTATTTTGTTTATATTTCGTTTACGTTTCGTTTACTTCACCCTTATCCTCTCTCCGACACTGGGAGCTGCCGCGTCAACCCTGAAGAACCGCCTAACAGACTCCGAGAGGCTCACA
>JAWCLV010000057.1:0-7404 GCA_038850515.1 Bathyarchaeia archaeon | reverse complement strand
ACGATATTTACTTGGACTTTTGTTATCTTCAAGCTTTTCCACCAATTCTGTATAAGGCATAATTTATTTTTATGACTTTCTCAATGGTTATAAAATTAGGGGCGACTGAGAAAATTCGAGGATAAACTTTCCCTTATCGACTTCTCACGGAACTAGTTAGAAGCTTAGAAATGAATCTTCAGCATAGAACTTAGGAATCTTTATTTATTCAGCACAAATAAAATTTCCTCATGCTTTAGTTTCGTTTATAATACAGCTCTCGATCCAAGCTTCGCTGAAGCTAGGCCGAAGAGCTTCATAGGCGATAGGATGTAGGAGAACTATGGATGGACAAATCCTTGAAGCATGGGGAATGGAGACTATAGCCCATAGCTGGAAACGGAAGATTTTGCTTAACATATGATGGAAGGGGCTCTAGGGAACTAAAAGCGTCGCTAGAAGGTGGAGAAACTCATGAGATGGCTTTTCAAATTCCTTGCCTTGTCCTTCGATACGAGATCTATGCTAAAGATATATTGATAAAAGGCAAATGCTTGGGCTTAAATTAAATCGGCTTCAACGCCATCCATCCATCACTTATTCTTCTCAATCTGTACGCCCTCTTTGCCCTTTGGAAAGCCTTTTTCGCCTCCATCCAGAACCCATCATCATATAGGACTATGCCCTCTTGTATGGCGTCTAGAGCAGTTAACTCAAGGGCCCATATGGCATCCAGAAAGTCCTTAGGGGTGTAGGCCCTTGGCTCAAGGGAGAGCCCCCAGACTTCGGGTGGATTTAGCGCCACCAAAAGGCCACTATGGTCTTGGGGGAAATTCTCAGCAATCACAAGGATGTCTGTATCGCTATGGGGTTTCCAGTCTCCTCTGGCCCTTGAACCCATGATAACGATTGTTCTGACCTTCAGGGAGCTGTCTAATAATAGCTTTACGTATTTTTCCAGCCCACTTTTGACGTTCATTTTCAATTCGGTTGACCCAAAATCCACTTCTTTACGTCGTCCTCCACTCTTGACCATATCCTCATCACCACCTTCAATGCTTCGGCAAAAGGTTTGTTACAATCCTCTAGCTTCCTAGCGGTTCTTCCCCCTGAAATTTTGGTAACGTGGTGCCAAATATTGGTCTGAACGCTCCTCTAAAATGCCCCTATCATCGAGCAAGATCGTCAACGCTTAGGCCCTGATCCTTAGCTAGTAAAAGCCACTCTTCTATCCTATGGGTTCTTACTATAATTCCCTTTGAGCGGAAATAAGCCTTAAGGATCTTCTCGCATGCTTGTGGGCGTAAAAACATGAATCGGGTACCAACCCCGCTCCAGATCATCCCTTGCTTTATCCAAGTCATGCCTCGCTCGCTTATACCAGTCTTCAACCTGCTCCGAAAGGGCTTCCATCTTTCCAGGTCGACGAACCATGCCATGCGCACCCTTTAAACTTGGTATGGGATCTTCTACGTTAACAATATGCCCGACCATTATGCTATGCTAAGCTAAGCTACGATGCCAAGCTTCGATAAAGCCCTTTCTCTAATGCCGCAAGCCCTCCGGAAGTACTCATCCCTTGTTTCGAGCTGAAACTCCTCGGCTATCTGCTCGACTGTTGTTCCTTTCACGAAAGACTCGAGGAGGAAGATGGCTTCGGGCCTCGAAACCTCAAGCCTTATGCCAGGACCGTACTTTCTTTTCATATCAGACCATTTCTGATGATTGTAATCGATGTGGAAGATGCCGTAATCCAGGTTTATGTCCTCACATACGATAGGGTTATAGGCATCGGATCTTCCCAGAATCCTTCCTAGGGGGTTTACGATGACGCTCCCCTCCCCCGTGTAGGCAGAGACCATGTAGAAACCATACTCTAGGGCCCATAGAGAAAGCTGAAGACCTCCTGGATACATGGATGGGAAGAAGACGAGCCTCGCACCTTGGCTGGAAAGGCTTTCGGCTACATCCTTAAAGTTTAGATCAAAGCATATGGCCGCTCCTACCTTACCGAAGTCTAGGTTGAAAACCTTCGCCTCGGCTCCTGGGGCTATCCCACCCTCAATCTCTGAGATCGTCGGATGAACCTTATGATAGCTTCCTAAAACCTCACCTTCGCTGCCGAAAAAGACGGCTGAGTTATAAACGAGTCCATCCAACTCCTCCATCATAGGACAAATAAGATAAAAGCTGAACTTAGCGGCTAGGGAGGAGAAAGTTTCGAAAAGAAAGGATCCCAAATCCTTGGCGGCCTCTACAGCCTCCTTTACGCTTAGCCCTAACATGGGGGAGGCCTCTGGAAGGCATACGATTTGGGGCTTGTCAAAGGATACCCTCTCGAGGAGGGATGTCATCGCCTTCACGTTTCTCTCGACCGTCTCCCTTATGCCAGATCCCCTGCCCGCTCCGGAGAAGGATATGGTGGCAACCCTAACAAGATTCACCAAGGCAATCCTTCCTCAAAATTAAAGCCCTACGGAATAAATAAAAGGATTAGGAAAATTGGGATAGAATTGAATCGAAAAGAAAGAAAGAAAGAGAAAATGAAAATAAGAATAGCTTAGTTTTCATGGCCATAGGCCTTTTAAGCTATCGTGTCGTACTGAGAAAGGTCGATTTTTCCCTCGACAGGTCTTTCGCAGAAAAAGTCTTCCAAAGCTTTTAGGGTGCTTTCCCCTATTTTGAAATAGCCATAGTAGCCAGCCCCGGCTATATGGGGCGTTACGATGATGTTTCTAACCTTTCTGAGGGGGCTGTCCTTGGAAGGGGGCTCCGGATCCGTTACGTCTAGGAAGGCAAAAATTCTTCCAGAAGAGCACTCCTGAATAAGGGCTTCCTCGTCCAAGAGACCTCCCCTTGCCGTATTGATGAGGATGGCTCCATCTTTCATTCGCCTTAGGAGCTCCTTACCAATCATTCTTTGGGTTTCAGGGGTTAAAGGCGCATGGATGGAGACTATATCTGATCTCGAGAAGAGTTCCTCGAGGCTCACCTTGCATACTCCGAGGGAGCCCGCCTCCCAGTCCGTGAGATACGGGTCTGATACGAGTATCGTGACATCGAAGGGCTTTAGAAGCCTTATCAACTCCCGCCCAACAGTGCTGGCTCCAACGATCCCTACGATGCTTCCCCTAAGATACTGACCGTTAGAGGGAATGGAGGCATCCCTCCATAATCCCCTTTCCTTAAAAGCCAGGATATGATCAAGAAGCCTCCTCGAAGCCATTATCATGTAGCCAATCGTCGCTTCGGCTACATTCAAGGCTATGGCATGCCTAGCGGTGAAGACGCATATGCTCTTAGGCAATATGTATCTTTGGACAACCTCTTTGCTCAATATGGGTTTGATGGAGCCAGCTGAATGAGCTATAATCCGAAGCTTCAAAGCCTTTTCGAAAAATTCTTTTTCCAAAGGCGGGCATCCCCAACCTGTAACGATTCCTTCAGCCTTTGAAGCCTCCTCTAAAATCGTATCGAGGCTTAGCCCCCTTTCCTCGTATACTACGTCGAAAAGCCTCAGGAACCTCTCGAAGATATCCTTTCGAAAGACCAGCTCTGTGTGTTTCTCATTTGGAACATAAAGAATTCTGGGACGGTTCATTGAATAAGCATAAAAACTAAGGAAGAATAAGATTTTTCCGTCCTTTAAAACGATCGAAGGGGCCTCTAAAAATCGAAGGATGCTGGTTATCCCAAGGTTGTAGGAATTGAAGGCGATTTTACCTAAGATTCGCTCGTAAGGCGGAATCGATTCGAAAATTTAAGACTTCCGAGCCTTTTAGCCCAGGATTCGAAAATATGCGATCCTATACGATGGGTCAAAGGTTTTCAGATTTTCCTCTATGCGCCTCGGCGCTTCCCTCCTGCCTTCTGTAGACTAGGCTCTCCTCGAAGACTTTCGGGCAATATTCCTTGAATTCGCCACCCTCTAGCCTCCGATAGAAGCAGGATCTATACCCTTTATGGCAGGCTGCCACCTTCTGCTCCACCTTGATGAGGACGGCATCAGCATCGCAGTCCACATAAACCTCCTTTACGACTTGGATATGACCAGACTCTTCCCCCTTCAGCCAAAGCCTTCCCCGGCTTGTGCTCCAATAATGGGCTATCCCCGTCGCCAAAGTCTGCTTGAAGGCTTCCTTATCCATAAAGGCTACCATGAGAACCTCACCCGTATCGCAGTCCTGGGCTATTGCGACGACGAAACCGTTATGGCGGAAGTTTAGAAGGCTTGCTAAGGCTTCGATTCGATCCTCAGGACATAGGGGCTGAGGCTTTGGAGCCCCACCTACTCCCTTCGCCTTCAAATTTGAGGCCTCCGATCTCTAAACCTGGCTTCGATGGCTTCGGCATGGAGACGAAGGCCTTCGGCCCTAGCCAAGATGTCCACATCCCCCCGAAGCCTTTCTAGACCTTCTCGGCTTAGCCTCTGGACCGTAAAGCGTTTAAGAAAATCATAAACCGATAGACCAGACTGGAACTTGGCGGTCCCGGCTGTTGGGAGGATATGGTTGGCCCCCGTGGCATAGTCCCCGGCCGCGACGGGAGAAAAGGGTCCTATAAAAACAGAGCCCACGTTCTTCACGTATTTGAGGCTTTCCATAGGATCTTGGGTAAGAATTTCAAGGTGCTCAGGGGCATATTCGTTTATGAATTCCAAGGCTTCCTCTTCATCCTGAGCAACGAGGATAAAAAGCCCCTCGGGCGATGAGGGACAAACCTTTCCCTCCGCATCCCTGCCAACGATGGCTTTTGGAAGCCTTTCTTTAAGCATGGCAGAAACCTTTTGGGCAAGCTCCCTCGATGTCGTAAGAAGAACAGCCGAGGAGCCCGGCCCATGTTCGAGTTGCGAAAACAAATCCATTAGAACGATTTCTGGATCCGCAAAGCCGTCCGCAAATATCAAGATCTCACTCGGACCCGCTAGGCAATCGGTACCTACGATGCCCGCCAAAAGCAGCTTGGCGGCGGCTACATAAAGATTCCCTGGTCCAAGAACCTTCTGAACCTTTGGAATGGTTTCGGTTCCATAGGCCATCGCAGCTATTGCTTGGGCTCCTCCAAGGCGAAAGACTTCCCTAACCCCAACCAAATCTAGGGTGAACAAAACGCTAGGGTCCACGGTAACCTTTCCATCCCTAAGTTTCGGAGGAGTGCACGCAATAACTTTCTTGACACCCGCAACCTTCGCCGGAACGATGCCCATAAGGGCCGTCGAAGGATATGAGGCCCTTCCCCCTGGAATGTAGACTCCTACGGATTCTATCGGCATCCACGAATCCTTAAGCCATACGCCAGGCTGGATTTCTATGAAGTCCCTTTCCCTCGGAAGCTGTTCCCTATGGAAGCCCTCAAGGATTTCCATAACCTTCCTTAAGGTCCTGGAGGTTTCATCCGGAATCCTCTGCCTTGCTTCCTCGAATTCCTTCTCTGAAACCCTTAGCTCCGAGGGCTTCAGCCTAACGCCATCGAACAGAAGCGTATATTTGACAAGGGCTGAGTCCCCTTGGTTTTTAACATCCCTAAGAATCTCTGAAACCTTCGGCTTTATGTCCTCCAAAATATCGATGGTTCTTCCAAGAATTTTTCGCCTCCTTTCTGGGGCGAGGCTTTTCAGCTCTAAGGCTTCGACCAAAAAATGCACCTTCGATTTTTCAAGTCCTTTAATTTAGGGTTCCCCAAATTTATCGTCCGTGGCCTTCAAAGATTTTTCTTTTCTTCCCTTTCCAAACGCTTCGTTGTACCGTTATCCATTTTGCATTATCCTTTTTATTCGATTACGCCCTTCTGGCTCGGTACTCCTCCCTTAAGCCTAGGCTCCACAAGGACCGCTTCGGCTAGGGCGAGGCCAAGGGCTTTGAAGAGGGCCTCCGCCTTATGATGATCGATCCTACCGTAGAGCCTTGCCACATGAATGGTCAGGCCTCCGTTGAAGGCGAGGCTTTCTAGGAAATGGGGAATCATATCCGAAGCCATGTCTCCTATCCTACCATGGACGAAGGAACCCTGGAATGTGAGGTGCCCCCTTCCACTCAAATCTAAGGCAACCTCTGCCAAGGCTTCATCCATGGGAACGACGGCAGCTCCGAATCTCCTTATCCCTTCCTTTTTTCCAAGGCATTGGGATAGGGCTTTACCTAAGGTTATGGCAACATCCTCGACGATATGGTGATCATCGGGGCCTCTCAACCCTTCCGCTCGAACCTTAAGGTCGAAGAGACTGTGCTTCGCCAAGGCTCCAAGCATGTGATCCAAGAAAGCTATCCCCGTAGATACTTGGGCATCCCCTTGTCCCTCAAGGCTTAATTCGACCTTCACGGAGGTCTCGAGGGTCTTCCTTTCAACGATTGCCTTCCTCACGCTCCTCACGCTCCGACACCTCCTCCGCTTCCTTAAGGCTTATCCTTCCCTCATAAAGGGCTGCTCCCAAAATGACACCCATAACGCCTATTCTGGCTAGGGTCCTTATATCGTCTAGGGATGAGATGCCCCCAGCATAGATAATAGGAATCCTTGTGGCTTTGAGGAGGCTCTTGATGCGTGCGAGGCTATCTTCCCTTAAGCCTCCCAGAGTCCCTTCTATATCCACGTCTGTATAAAGAAAGGCATCGGGACGGAAGGGCTCAAAGGTTCTTGCCCATTCTATGGCGGAGCCCTTTGTTTCCAAAGTCCAGCCCTTCTTCATAACCAAGCCCTTCCTAGAATCCAAGGAAAGGATGAGCCTATGGGAGCCTATCGCTTCAGCTACCCTACCCACAAGGCTTGGATCCTCCAGGGCGGCGGTACCGAGGATGATCCATCTGGCGCCTAAAGATGCCATTTCTAAGGCAGATTGAAGGCTTCGAATTCCGCCCCCAACTTCCACGGGAATCCTCAGCCGTTTTATTATGCGGGCTACGATTTCCCTATTCTTGGCATGGCCTTCGAAGGAGCCGTCTAGATCGACTATGTGGAGCCTCTTAGCTCCCTCCCCTTGCCAGCGAAGGGCAACAGCCAAAGGATCGTCAGAGATGACCTTACCTGTCCCTGGAAGGCCCCGAACTAGCTTGACGCATCTCCCTTCCTTTATGTCTACGGATGGGATGACGATCATCCTTAAGTCCTCCTATCCGAAAAGGCTTCAAGGATTTCCTTTAGGCTTCTAAGGAATCGCTCGTTTTCCTCTGGTTTTCCTACGGTTACACGGATGAAGCTACCTTTGTACCCTCCTAGATCTGATAGGTTTCTGACAAGGATTCCTTTATTCAAGAGCCCTTCGGTCAAGGCTTCCGAGTCCAAGCCCGTTCCGCTTATGTCTACAAGAATGAAGTTTCCATGGGAGGGATAGGGCTTTATCTTCGGAAGATCCATAAGCCTATCATAGAGCCTTCTTCTCTCTTCCCTTATCGCCTTTACTATACGTTCCATGTACCCGATATCTTCTAG
>JAWCLV010000056.1:0-7972 GCA_038850515.1 Bathyarchaeia archaeon | reverse complement strand
GAAGGGTCTATGGATCCGAGAAAGCCGTCGACCCAGAAAGCGGATACGATTGGAAGGCCCAGCCTACTATCTGGAATCAGAACCGCGATGCCGTAAAGGATTCCTTGGTAGTATGCGACGTTATATATCCGCTTCATTTTACTCCTAGGACGGAAAGTGGATATGGGGATACGTCTGCCGAGGCGAGACTTTTCTCATCGGTGACGGGAATCCCTATGGATGAGTACTCCCTCGATAGGGCTGGCGAGCGTATCTTTAACCTAGAGAGGGCCATTGCCGTAAGGGAAGGTCGAAGGAGGGAGATCGATGAAGGCTTAGCGGATTACTTCAGGAAGCCTGATTATCAGGGCATATCCATGGACTGGGAGAGATTCCGTTCCCTCCTTAGCGAGTACTATGAGCTTAGGGGTTGGGATGTCGAAACCGGGATCCCTACGAAACGTAAGCTCGAAGAGCTGGGCTTGGGGTATGTGGCTGAAGGGCTCCATGGGCTTTTGTAGTTAAAGCTAAGCTCACTTTAGTTTGGGAGTTTCGTGATCAATAGGTATCAAATGCACGTGGTTTCCATGTTTTTCGACCCTTTCAGAGGGCTTAGATCATCCTCAATTGTCAGTAATATAAAATGATATATCGAAGGGACTTATTATATCATAGTCGATTTACTATTTTTTAATTTATCGTCATTTCTGAGTTTTTGTTAATATTCAGGAAATTCCTTGCAATTCTCAGGTAAACTGTTAGTAGATTTGCCTAACCTAGAGCCTCATAATGCTATTTATAAGGTTTTATGGTTAAATTAGAAAAGATCTTGCGAATCAATGGTCCTTGGTTGGTAAACAATAGCTTTAGGGCTACATAAAGGACTAAGAACGTCCTTAGAAGAACGCCACCAGCCAGCTACAAAAATCTATTCAAGAGCTAAGAGTAAAATTTACTCAAAAGTTTACACATAGACTGTTCGCTATCCCCTTCTTATTTCTTCAATTATTCTCCTGTCGCCATGCAATAATATGCCATATTCAGCTATTTCTTCGATTATCTTTTCTCTTCGCTTCATCATAACTTGAATTTCTTTCATTGTATAGACTCTAGGTTCTATGTCTATTAATGCTTTCGGTTCTAAGTATTCCATAACTCTATCCATGGGTCTTTCACAACTCTCCATCACTATTATAATAATATCTGCATCGGAGAAGGCTGTATAGTCTCCCCTTGCCAGGGAACCTACGAGTATAACCGCTAAAGCGCCTTTTTTGACTGCCATCTCAGCATATTCTTTGAGTTCCCTCATTACTGATTCATAATTAAGTTTCATTAATTTTATTTCGGATGAATTCAATTATTTCACCTGTACATTTTACTGCCCTTTCACCATCAGTTTTAGTATAGTAGTCAAGAGGCGCTCCTTCTGGGTGAAAGTTTGGGTATCTAGAGGGTACATAATGCCTATCCAACTCCTTAGCTCCCTCGATAAGTTCTCTAGGAGGTCGAAGGTCTTCAGGGAGGTTTTCAAGCATCCTACTAACAGAATGACCCCATACCTCAACACCGATGGCTTGATAAAGGGCTTTAACAGCCTTTTCCGCTGCTTGGTGGGAAGCGAAGCAAGCCCATTCGTAATCCCCCATCTCAAGGGATCTCTTAGCATGCCCATAATCCTTTAAGGACTGCTTAAGCCAATCTCGAGCCCTAGAAACCATCGGATGCCCTCATTCAACCAATCACTTTACCTTTTTAATTCAACATCCCCTCATGCCTCTGATTACCGCGCACCTAGGACTTCCGAAAAGGTCTTGAGTTGCAACTTTTCAGGCCTCTTTGTTATATCGGAGATCCGGGCTCCTACGAGGAGGCCCACTCCCTTCTCCTCCGCTATGTCCACAAGACGCTGGGTGATGATTCCGTCGAAGACGATCGTCTTGACATTCTCAAAATCCTTCAGTCTTTCAGCCAGCTCACTGACGGGGATTCTGGCTATGGCGTTGAACCTTTCATCAAATAAAATGGCTTCTAGGGTGTCCTGAAGCTCTGAGGCCGCCCTTAAAAGCGGTTCAGCCAAAGGTACCGCCTTTAGGGGCTCGCCAAAGGTTTCAGGTTTACCCCTTACCTGCTTTATAGGGACCTTGCGCTCAAGGGCCCTCAGCACCTCGGCCGGCGTTAGCTCTTCGACTTCCATTCCCTGGGGGGCCCTTGCCACATAGTCCAGGCGGGCTACTTGAAGGAGCTCCTTAAGGATGAGATCCCCACCTCTATCCCCGTCCAATAGAGCCGTTACCTCCCTTTTCTTCTTCGTCAGTTCTATGATGGATTCTGGAACCTTCACTCCCTCCACAGCCACGGCGTTCCGAAGGCCGCACCTGAGGAGGTTAAGAACATCCGCCCTTCCTTCCACGATGATGATGGAGTCCGATGTCTCAACCTCGGGACCGGCTGGGAGGCCCTCCGGCCCATAGGAGGCTATCTCCGGATACTTGACTTCCTTCAATAGCTCCTTTAGGGTATCTTCAAGGCTTGAAGTCGCCTTGATCTCCCAATCTTTCAAAATAGCCTTTGCCCTTTCAATGATCGCCTTTCGCCTTACATCCCTCACATCCTCTATCTTTTCAAGGATGACTTGGGCATTGCAAGGACCTATACGGTCTATGCTTTCGATGGCAGCGGCGATGAGGGCAACGGAAACTCTATCCAAGGTGGATGGTATGCTTATAGTTCCCTTGGTCCTATCCTTGGCTGTACTTAGGTTTATCTCGATTCGACCTATCCTTCCGCTCTTCTGGAGTTCCCTCAGATCGAGTTCATTGCCGAAGAGCCCCTCGGTTTGCCCAAAGATGGCACCGATGACATCGGGCTTCTCGACAACTCCCTCAACCTCGAACCTCGCATGGATGATATACTTCGTTAAGCCTAATCCAGAATGGGTCATAATGTAAACACCTCCAAGGCATTTGTAAAGAAACTTTCAATAGGTTAACCTAACCTAAAACGCCATTTCTTTGGCGTTTATCCTGCCTTTTATTCCAATTCTAGTAAATATACCTTCCGTTTTTAAGATCGATACCGTTATCCAAAGCTTAGGGAGGGTTATACCCTGATTATACCAGCCAAAATGGCGTTTATCCTGTCTTCTAGGCATGACCATATCCTGCATCTTTGAAGTCCAGTTTCTTTCGCTCAGATAGGGATTCCTTCCCCCCTTTCCTCAAAGGCCTCATCCATCCTATCGCAACCGTGAAGATGTCTAGCCATGTAGCTGGCTAGCCCTTCAACATCCTTAACATCCTTGCCGATGAGGCTCGCGATCCTCTGTCTTAGGCTAAGGTTTACCTTGACACCCCTTCCCTCCAGATCCTCCCTAAGGAGGAAAGCCATCTCTTCGCCTTGCCTATCGAAGTCCGTCAGGATGAGAACTTCCTTCTGGTTTGAAATTTCCTCGACGACTTCAAGGTAGGACCCTAACCTCGTCTTGGCGGGTATAATCGTCCCCTTCAACCCAAGTCTTCTAAGGCTCTCAGCATCCTTCAAACCCTCCACTATGATAGGGATGCCCCTAGCCGCCTCCTCCAAAAGCTCTTGGAGGAGCTCCTTTAGCCTCTCAAGTCTTCTTTCCTCAGAAGCCTTTTGGTATCTCAGCCCTTTCCTCGCCTCCTGAAGGGAAGGTCTACCGGGCTACCGCTATCTTCTTCAAAGCTTCATAAAGTCCATGGGCTTCTTGGCTTTCCGAAAAGTATCTCCTTACGGGCTCAAGCCTCTCGTTCAGAGCTTTCGCTAAGGCCCTTTTAAGGTCTAGGGGATGGATTTCCCCCGAAAGGTAAAGCCTAGTCAGCTCTTGGAAGCTTAGGACCTTAACGGAGCCCCCTCCCATCTTCCTGGCCCTTTCCACTTCTAGGCTAAAGGATGGATCCGAGAAAAGAATGAGCTTGGCGATCTCCATGACAGGGTTATTCTCGATAACATCGGGGGGACAGAAGGCGTTTAGAAGCTTTTTCTCAACCTCTTCTGGACTATCATGAATGAAGATGCAAGTCTCGGGCTTTGATTTGCTCATCTTGGCGCTTTCTATAGCTTCCCTCTTAGGAGCCTTCTCTAAGCCCCCAAAACCGCCAAGGCCTACGAGGAGGGGCGTATGGATCGCCACGGGCTTTGGTCTCCCAAGCCTTTCGGAAAGCTCGATGGCTAGGACATGGGCCTTCCTTTGATCCATCCCCCCGAGGCATATATCGACCCCAAGATGGAATATGTCCGTAACCTGGAGGCATGGATACAAGAGCATCGAGAAATCCATGGAAGCCTCCCTTTCCCTTCTACCCATGATCGTCAGGGCTCGCTTAACCCTTGATAGGGTTAACCCCTTCGCAACCTTCATCAGGAGGCTCCAATAATCTGGCTCACTTATCAGCTCATCAGCCCTTACAGCCTTGACCTTCTCCATAGGGACTCCTAGGGCCTTCAGGCAGTGCTCCAAATAGCGGGCACAAAGCTGGATGTTCTCCATACTTCCGCCGAGCTTTTCGTTTATCCAGGCATGCCAAGTGGCTTCAAGGAATATCATATCGACGCCCGCGTCCATGAGATCCTTGAATTTTTTCGCCCAGATCATCCATCCTATGTGAAAGAATCCCGAGGGCTCGACGCCTATATAGCCCTTGAGCCCCTCCTTGTCTCTGAGAAGATCCCTTAGCCTATCCTCTGTGAGGACCTCCTCAGCTCCTGAGGTTATGAGTCCTAGCCTATCCGCCAAGTTTTCCATAAGCTTCCTTCATCCTCCTTCAATGCCGGCTAATCCTATGGACAAATAAAGAAGGCTCGAACAACCTCTGCCTTAGCTTCTCCCTTCTCTCCTCCCCTTACTTTCTTTATGCCCCTCTTTCTTTACTTATCTTTACTTTACTTTTTTCTCGGCCATTATTCGTCTCTACCTATCCATTTTCTCTTCTGCTTTAGGTAGTAGCGATAGTTCGCTAGGGAAACCTCTGGTGGAACCCTGTGATCCACCATAGGGATATAGCCTCCCTCCTCTAGGAGGGGAGTCAGACGCTTCAGTTCGGCATCGATGGCCTCAGGCCCTCTCATAAGGGCCAGCTTATCGACTCCTCCCATGAGGAGGACCCTTCTTCCAAACCTCTCCCTAAGCTCGTAGATATCCGTATGCCTTGCCTCCACAGGGAACATACAATTAATTCCCGCCTCAAGCCAAAGAGGGACGAGCTCAGTAATCCTTCCATCGCAATCTACGATGTTGATCGTAACGCCCCGGCTCTTTAAAAGGTCTGTAACCTTCTTATACCTAGGAACCATGAACTCCTTGAAGAGCCTAGGGGAGATAAGGGGCCCCTTGCTGTAGCACATATCTTCCCACCATGTGCTACAGTCCACCTGGACGCTTCTGAGGGCTTTATCAAGGACTTTCAGCCAAAGGTTCGTGAGGGTATCCATCATTTCAGCAACCCAGTCTGGATCCTTGTAGAAGGCTATGGATAGATTCTCGAAGCCCATCCAATTCCTAAGCCATCCATAGAGGCTTCCAACACTTACGCTCAGCATATAGCTCCGATCCTTATATCCTTGGGCAACCTCATCCCAGTTTAGGGGGAACCTTCCTGGCGTATCAGGGTCGAAGAAGGGTCGAAGCCTCTCCCAGTCATCCCTGTTTTTCAAGGGATAGCGAAGATAACGGGGCGGTGTCGAGGAGGAAAGGGATACGTAAATGCCACCCATCCCATCATCGACAACCTTCCTTCTGGCTGTCTGTTCCAATACCCTCTCTGGAAGGGTAGGCCATAGCCCCGTCCTTATTGGAAGGCTCTCGTGGCAGTCCCAGCCCTCAAGGCCGAAGTAAAGCTCTATGTCCCTGTTCGTGCGCTGGTCTTGGGGAAGGCCCTCCATATGCCACCTATCGATCGTCTCGGCCCAATAGCCAAACTCATAATCAGGAACCCTATCGACGGGTTGAAAATTCATCGTTCTTAGGAATCTCTCCCTATCGTTCATGGAAATCGTATCCTAGATCCGTTTTCAAGGCATAAAAATTAAGCTTCTGTGAAAGGGAATTCGAAGATGATGCTAGCCAAGGGGCTTTAAGGCACTTCTTGTCAAGCTAACAACCCCTTCCCAATAGACCTTGCCCTTCCCTATGGACGCCTGGGACAGCCTATAGCTTCGACGCTTAGGCGTCAAAGCTTCGGAATGTTTCCCATACGACTAACAACTGGGCGTCATCGATGGACGCTACGTCCTTCTCAGCCAGCACTCTTCCATATGGGAGTCCCAGGCGTCCAAAATAAAATAGATGAGGCCTTTGAAAAAGTTATCCCGGAACCTATCATAAGGTCCTATGGGAAGGCGGTTATGGTTATATGAGCCCTTCCAGCCCGAAGGCCTGTCCCGTGGATGGGTTAACCCTCCTTCATCGATGGCCCTACGCCTGACCTCTGTCGGGTCCGTCTTCACGGGAACCCTAAGGGTTTCTGGGGTTAACTATAATGGAAAAATAAAATTCTTTTCTTACCTTAGCTCTAAAACATCTATATTTCTCCTTTATTTAAGGCAATCTGTATTTAAGGCACTCTGGATTTTCTTTATTTACACTCAACTCCCAAAATCACAGGGTTCGACTTAGAGATGGTAAGGAACCTATGGATATAATCTGGATTCCAAATCACACTAAACCAAATATCAAGGTTCTTTGTTTTCTTTCCATCGAGCCACCTATTTTTGAGGGAAAGATGGGGATCCCTAGGCTAGGAAAAAACGAGGGCTTTCCTTATCTTTAGAGCCCGATCCTTCCCTACCAAACAGTAACCTCCCAGAGTAAGGGATACAGGTTGCCGATCAGAAGCATACTACGGATGATAGACATAAAGATTAAGAAATGCAAACAACCAGTTATGGAATTGAAGTAAGATCTTATTTAGTTGAGGATCTATTAGAAAATTTCTCAAATTCCATCATATTGGCTATTATATTGTAGCAGCTTATTCATGGACGCTAGCCTGTGAAAAGCCACCATAAGAAACCGAAAATTTATACTGATATTATATTTATTCAGCTTTTTCACTGAATTTTTTCTGTCCGTTTTATCCATCGGGATTTGTAGAAAGAATTTTTATAAGTTTGTATCCTTTCAGGATGGAAGAGCCCAGCCTTTAGAGGTTGTTTAGGAGAATGGATGGTAGGGATTATGGTAGTTCAGAATTTAGAGGGGTCGAGCTTTGGCGAAGTTTTAGGCTGGGCTCTACCAAGCACTGAAGAAGTTTTAACTTTGCCCATCGAGGAACTTATTTCACGCTTGAAGTCTTCACTGGATGGGCTCTCCTCCGAAGATGTGAAAAGGCGTCTTGAATTTTTTGGCTATAATGAGCTTGTTAGGAAGAGGAGGAGGGCAGCCATCATTGATTTCCTCTCCCATTTCAAAAGCCCTTTGATAATAATTCTTCTTACCGCTGGGCTGGTTTCCGGCTTTTTTGGGGAGGTTGCGAATACAGCTATCACATTTGTTATAGTGACGCTCAGCGTCGCTTTAGACTTTTATCAAGAATCTAAGGCTGAAAGGGCAGCTGAAATGCTGAAGCAGAGGGTGGCGACAACGGCCACCGTTTTGAGAGAGGGTGCACTTATTGTAGTGGCTGCCAAGGCTGGACTTGGAAAAGAGGCTTTAGAAAAAACTTTCCCACGCATTGGCGAAATACCCTTCACTTCAGAAAGAAAACGCATGACCACAGTCCACAAGACTCCAGATGGCGAAGTTCACGCCTACATGAAGGGGGCACCTGAAATTGTACTAGAACGGTGCACTCACATATTTGAGGAGGGAAAGGAAAGGAGGCTTACAGAAGAGCGGAAAAAGGAGATTCTGGCCGTAAATGAGCAACTAGCCACAAATGCGCTAAGAGTTCTTGCAATGGCCTATAAGCGCTTGCCAATTACGATGAAGTATGAAGCTGAAACCGTCGAAAAAGGTATGGTTTTTGTCGGG
>JAWCLV010000055.1:0-8077 GCA_038850515.1 Bathyarchaeia archaeon | reverse complement strand
TAACAATTATGGTACCTAGTCTTATCGTAGGTGGTGTTTCTACCACTTTTCATGAATTGCATAGAGGTTTGACAAGAGAGGGATTTTATATCAAATTACTTAAAATTGGTGGGCCAAAGACTCCTTTGCTTTCAGGTTATTGCTGTGATTTATTACAAACGAAAAATCTCATGGATAGCGATCTTGTCTTATACATAGGAGGAATTCCATGGCCGAGCCATATCATAGCAAGGTCTAAGGGCATTCCTGTAGCCTTATTTCTACATGGTTATGTGTATCATGAATTATCTCAAATAATATTACATGAAAAAGGGTTAAGAAAGAAAATAGGTTCTGCTATAATCCTCACAATGCTTAGAACCGCAGTTTTATGTAACACAATAAATTTATACATTTGCCGAAGTCAAACGATTGCTGAGGTGAATAAAGTTTCAAATTTTGTTATCTTGCCACAATGGAAATATCCAGAAGACTTCGAATTCTCAAGATATCGGGGCATTCGAAGGAACGGTGCTATTCGCATCGTCACTTACACCTCTATTGTAGAATCTCCAAGACTTCTTAGTTACAGATCGCTTAGTAAGCTCGTCCATATAATAGAACATTTAGTTAGGCGTCAATTCGAATTTGTTATAATCGATCCAAAAGAAAGATTTTTTCATACTAGCTCGTTTAAAATAGAAAGCCTCTCACCCGTCAGAATTTTCTCTCATTTTTAGCTTCTTCAGATCTATACCTAGAAAGAAATATTGACGAAGAACTTGGGCATACAGCTCTTGAGGCTATGTGTCTAGGAGTGCCTGTTGCCAAGTTAACACATCCAAGATATTGGGATAGGCAAGATTATGGAGATGAAAACTTAATATTGGCTAGGTCATTCAGGGAGTTATCTGAGAAGATTGCTGAATACATTAATAATGTTGAGCATTATTATGATCATTATTCGGTACATGGAAGAAAATTTATAGAAACCAAACGAACATGGAATGCGGTAAAGGGACCATTCTTGACGACACTAAGACATTTAAATTAATGGGATAGGCTCAATGAGATTTATAAAACAAGCCTACGCGCGACACTAAAGGAAATAACGAGTGCTGTTTTGAAAGGGAAGATAAAATTATCACTCTCTTGGTCGTGGTACAACCAATCATCAAGGTCATGACAAATTCCTTTCTTTAGTCAAAGCATAAAATATACAAATATTTCATCCTCATACTTAAAAAATTCAGATTCAAACTAAAACAATAATTTGCAATTTTCCAAGGAACTTCCTCAATCGATGGTATAGAAAGTTTCATGGATTTCCTTTACTTCTCCCAATTTTTTAAATCATTTCACCATCAATTTTTCATTAATCTTCGCCCACACCATCAGAAGGATCTATATCAACATACCTAAAACATAAGCAAAATGTGAATGTTCTTAAAATGTCTATAAAAAAGGCTATAATCACTGCGGCAGGTCTAGGTACTCGCCTTCTTTCAGCTACAAAAGAGATGCCAAAGGAAATGCTACCTCTTTTCGTAAAAAACCATAATGGCGAAATAACGCTTAAACCAGTTCTACAACTACTCTTCGAGCAATTGCACGATACTGGTTTTAGGGAATTCTGCTTCGTCGTGGGTCGAGGTAAACGAAGCGTTGAGGATCACTTCACCCCAGACTATGGCTATGTAGAACTCCTCTTGCGGAAGGGAAAGGCCGAAAAAGCTAGGGAGCTTGAGACCTTCTACGCAAAACTTGAGTCTTCAACGATTATGTGGATAAATCAACCTGAGCCCAAGGGCTTTGGGCATGCGGTTTTGATGGCTAAGCCCTTCGTTGCTGATGAGCCCTTCATAGTATGCGCTGGGGACACTTACGTTATCTCAAGCAATCATAAGTTCATTCACCGAATGGTTAAAGTCCATTTGAAGGAGAATCCAAAAGCCACCCTTCTTCTTGAGAAAAGACAGGATCCTCGGATCTATGGGGTTGTCCTTACTTTATCCATAGATGCCAATATCCATCGAGTCCTTAGGATTGTTGAAAAGCCAAAGGTTCCGCCATCCAATCTTGCCACAGTACCGTTTTACATATTCGACCCCTTGATAATGGAAGCCTTAAAAAACATCGGTCCTGGAGTCGGAGGGGAAATTCAGCTTACGGATGCCATTCAAAGGCTCATCGATGATGGCTATCGAGTCTACGCCACAGCCTTGGAAGAGGGCGAAGAGAGGCTCGATGTGGGCACACCTGAAACATACTGGCATGCCATAAAAGCCTCCTATGAACGACTTAAAGAAGACAATCGAAGCCCACATAAATCGCATTCGATCCGATAGGCATCGATCCATTTCTAAGATGCGAACAAAGTTAAGATAAGAAGATCTAGGATCCCAGAAATGCATCGTTTTGGCAATTGTATTGTTGAAATAGTGGGAATGTGCCGAAAAGGGAGAATAAATGCATTTGATACTCAATTATAGTAGATCTAGAAACATTTGACCGCTAAGCAATATTGTCTTAACCATCATTTCTTTGGTTAAGCTGATCTTTCTATAGGTCAAAGGTTTTGAGATTAACTATAGTAGCAAACTTCATTCCTATTTCTTCTGATATGAGCCTAGCTCGCTAAAATGCTAACGGTTCATTCTTCAGCGCCTGGTAGGATTGGCATCTTAGGAAACCCTAGCGACATTTACGGTGGTAAAGTCCTGTCCATGACCATTCAGTTCAGAGCCCATGTCTGGGTTAGGCGCTCCGAGAAATTCCAAGTAAAGACAGGCTTTAGACAAGGCACCGGCCCGAGCTCTGGAGAAAGCCAATCGTTATTCAGTCTCATCAGGGCTTCCAATTTTAGGCTTATCAAAGAAGGATGGATCGATCGGGAAGAACCTATGGAAGTTTTCATCGAAACGAGAATTCCAAGGGAATCAGGCATGGGCGGATCGGCTGCTATAATAATAGCGTATCTGAACGCGTGCAGGAAATTGCTCCATCTGGACTTCGACGATTACCGTATGGCGGAAATGGCCCAGAAGATCGAGCATAAGGATCTAGGAATCGTAGCAGGATACAACGATCGGTACTGCATCGTTTTCGGAGGCTTGGTCTTCATGGACTTTACAGGTAAGAACGTGGATCGGGAGGTCTGGGAAGGGGAGCCTTACGCGAAGATAAGATGGATCGATGGATGCGATATACCCCTCGTATGCGGATACTTGAGCATAAGGAGGGACTCCGGATCTGTCCATGCTCCGATTCGGGAAAGATTCCTTCGGGGGGAAAGGGAAGTTGTGGAGGCTATGAAGCGTCTAACGAAGCTCACCGAAGAGGGAGAGAAGGCAATCCTCCGGTCCGACTGGGATGAGCTGGCTGATTTGATGAACGAGAACTATGAAATAGCCAAGAAGATCGGATGGGCCTATCCAATCGATGACGAGCTCCGGAACATGGGCTTGAAAAATGGGGCTAAGGCCGCAAAGCTTGGTGGAGCTGGAAAAGGAGGTGTAATGGTCTTCCTGGCTTCCGAGAAAAGAAGACTTTTAAAGCTATTAAAAAATGCTGGGGTAAATGCTTTCATTCCCAAAAGATCAAAAGGACCGAATATTGAATTGTTCAAAGATGCTACCAAATTATTAAATTAGAATTTGATGTTAGAGAACTTTCGTTTAAGTAAGCCATCCCCTCAATTTTTTGATCGAATTGGATGAAGGCGATATTTGGCATCTTTGTTATTCGGGATGTTCTCGTAGGGATAAAATTGGAGCTTTGAGCCTATGAGCACTTTAACTTGGTAATCTTATGCTATGTGGAGCTTCTAGGCTTTCGGACCTTGGCTCCTACAGCTTCAGGAATCAGAAAAGCTTCGAGGTCGCCTTTCTCTACACTGGGATATTTGAGGAGGGGTTTAGGGATCTTGTCTTGATTCCTCCTATTATTAGAAGAGGCTTACAAAGCCACAAAACTTATCTCGAAATTCTAGAATTTGCAAAGAGGCTTAACTCAAAAAGTTGTAAAAATGAATGCAGGACTCTTTAAAATATAATTAAACGAGAATAGAGTTTTGATAACCTTAAAACTCGGTTGCAAAGTGCTGTGAGCTCAATTTTCCTTGAAGGAATAAGATTTCTCTTGCTGAACTTCTTATACGTCAGGCCTAGATTTAAAGCATTTAAAAATTTAATATATAGATTTGCTGGAAAAAGCTTGGAGAATGAGAGAGATATGCTTAATATACGTACAATGGATTCGTGCTTGGATTCAAGTTCATGGTATAAGAGCGTATAATTACGTTAAAGGACACGAGGATAATGTTGTTAAGATTATTATTACGCTTATTCGATCCAGGAAAATAAGCATCTTAGTGGATATTGGCGCTTATATCGGTTTTTACACACTACTTGCAGCCAAGCATGGATGCAAAGTTATAGCCTTTGAACCAGACCCTCGAAGTTTCGTATTACTGAAGAATAATGTCCAAATGGCTGATCTCTCAGATAGAGTTCTATGTTTTAACATTGCCTTAGGAGATAAGCGCGGCAAGTTGAAGTTTAGATTAGCATCTATTCCCTCAGAATCATCTGCTACAGAGTACCTACAGAATGGATTTTCAAAATGCATGAATGTATCAATGACTACTATAGACGATACTTTTGAAAGATTGTTTTTAAATGATGTTGGGATGCTGATGAAGATAGATGTTGAAGGTTTCGGTCTTCACGTGATTAATGGGGCTTTAAAAACAATAGCCAAATTTAAGCCAATCATAATACTAGAAGTGCACCGAACATTCAGCTTCGATGACGAATTTAACGCAATAAATTTACTAACTAAACTTGGTTACATATATGAGATATTAGAATTTAGAAGCATTAGAAATTTCATACTTATATTTTATCCACATACCTAAATAAATGTAGAAAATGTCGCAATATACAGAGGTGGCTAAGTGGGATGGCCAAAACACGTCATTGATACGCATCTAAACTTCCTCTTTTTTTCTTTGAATGGTGTGGCTGAATGGCTCTTTGATGCGCAAAACCGGTCGGCTCATTCTTGCTGTGGGCTAGGGCGTCAAAGAGCTGTGTTTAGCTACCTTCCCCCTAGGCTTCGTTTTCTCAATTTTACTATAATTGGATTTATAAGAGAATAGCCTTAATCCTTGTTTGAGATTTGGTTGCCCATTGGTGCCATAATAAATGTTTTGAGCTTTTCGCGCCCTCATGCTATATCTCTGATAGAGGAAGGTCTTTTGGGGCTTTCCAGACAACAGACTTGGAAAGAACAGAAGAAAGTGGAAGCTATTGGAGCCTCTGTCTCCGAAACTCCTCCAGCCCCATTAGGGTGGCGGAAAAGGCCTATGATAGTGTACATCCTCGATTTTACCTTGGATGAAATCCTCGACAAAGGCTACGGCACCATTAATCGCCTCTTCTACGATCATCCTTCCCTTCTCGCTGCTTGCCATATCGGCTCCGCCAGATATGCCTTCAGCCCTTCCAGCCCTATCGAACCTTACTAGCTCTGGATAGATGTAAAGCCCAACCGAAGTCTCGAACTCTCCGGCATGGCCTGCATCCCTATCGATTCTTAAAATATCATGGAAAATAGATGGAGGTATTAGGTCCCAGTAACTGGCACCCGTAACCTTCAATCCGAAGCTTCTCGCCTTCATGATGGCAAGGTCTATGGGAGCCCCTTCAGCCCCCTCCACAAAGCCTGTATGGTAGTTCCCCGCATGACCATTAAGGATCACGACTCTCTTTACGCCATGCTTCGAAAGGCTTTCACAAAGATCTACGAGAACCTTGACGAAGGTCTCGGTTTTGAGGGTAAGGGTGCCCGGCCAACGCATGTGGTGGGGCGATAGCCCTACGGCTACAGGAGGTGCCACCAAAACCCTGGGATAAAGCCTTCTGGCAACCTCCTTGGCTATAAAGAGGGCTGAAGCAATATCATGCTTAAAGGGTAAGTGCGGACCATGCTGTTCATGGCTTCCAACAGGTATTATCACGGCTTCAACCTTTTCCAGAAGCTTCGCAAATTCCTCCCTTGTCAAGTTTTCCATAAGGACTTCCATGAAGACCCCCTTCCAAGGCAAATATTTTGAAAGCCTAGATTACCAAAAGGCTATTTATACCTATTAAATCTGAAACATTCGATCCTTAGCCATAGATTTGTTCCTTCCAAGACCGGCTCCATATTATTACATCCATACCAGGATTCAAGACATCTTTATATTATTCTTGTACACAAAAGTACATATATGTGGAATAGGGTCGCCGAGCATTTCAGGGGATATCCGGAGCGCCTATCCGTAGCCAAGGTCATCGTAGAGAATGGATTAAGCGTAAGGAATGGAAGGATCTATTGCAACGATATAGAAATCCCTCCTATTCGGATAGCCCGAATCGCCCGAGTTGATCGAAGGACTGTAGCCGAGACTGTTAAGACGATAGAGAAGAATCCTGAGCTACGGCCTGTGTTCGAGGGGATAAGGTCCGCCGGGCTCTCGTTGAAGGAAGTAGCGAGATACCTAAACCTTGGGGTCGTTGAGATAACCCCCGTCGATGCTCGGATGCCCGGTATCCTCGCAAAAGCATCCTCCCTAATCGCAGAGAAACAAATAAGCATCCGCCAAGCCATCGTGGACGATCCTGAGCTTTCCCCGGAGCCAAAGCTTACGCTAATTACTGAAAAAAAGATCCCTGGGGAGTTAATACCGGAGTTTCTTAAGATTCGAGGAGTGGCTAAGGTTTCGGTTTACTAGCTAGCGCCAAAGCCGAAAAGGCTACCGCCATCGGGCTGAAAGCTTAATGAAGACTGTGGAGGGCTGAGATTAGATTAGATGGTCTAGACTAGATGGCATCGCGGATTCGTAGGAAGACCTAAAGAGGACTCCTGTGAAACTTCTCCATAGGAAGGGTCTTCAAAGCCTCGGGAAGGATAAGAACCCTGGGCTTCGAACCGATGTAGGGCTTTAAAGCCAATCGAACAGCTTCCTCAGGAGCCTCGATATAAATCGCTCCAAGGTTCTCGACAACCTCCTTCGATACCCTTTCTCCCGTCAGGATCAATTTATGATGCCAGTATCGGGCCTTCCCTGCAGCAGCCCTCATGATATGAAGCCAATCTTCAGGTTTTTCCCACTCCCTTCTTTCCATCCTTCTTAAAACCCTTTCGATAGGAGTCCTTGCAAGCTCCGCGACTATAGAAGGCGAGGTTTCTAAGGGCGTCCCTTCCTTCGCTCCCTCCATCTCAGGGAGGATGTATACTATCGTTCCTCCTGGCTTCGTCCCTCTTCTGGCATTGATTATACCCCTAAGGCTCAAACCCCGACCCTCTTGAGATTCGGTGCCAGGGGAGGCAATCGTTACATCAGCCCTTGTTCCGATTTCGCAACCCCAGACATTCTCATCCCCGTATTCCACACCTCTTCTATGGGCCTTCAAGTAATGTCCCGCAAAGGCCTTCACAGGTTTTCCATCGTTTCCTATGACGAAGTTGAGAATGAAGTCTATACCTACGAGGCCGCCGATATCGTCCATATCCTTCCTTCCCGGGTTTTCCTCTAAGGTTCCTATGCCAGCATAGGGGGAAAGGAACATGGCATGATTATGCATGACCGTTTCTAGGGAGGATACCCCTGGAACGATCATCTTGGCTCCACCCTCATAGCCCGCATCGCCATGGGGTGCTATGCGTCCAACGCATATCTTCATGTCAGCCTTGGCTACGGCACGATTGATCCACACGGGGTTTCCTAGAGGAGAAAAGCCGCAGAACGCCTGGTCCTCTGACCTGTAGGCGTTATGGACGATGGTTTTGAACCTTGAGGCTATTTCGTCTCCTACCTTCTTGGCTACTTCCTCCTCATCCATAGGGTCGTGGAGGCCTGTTCCTGTAACGATGGTTATGCCTTCATCCTTGAATCCTGCCGATTTTAGCTCCTCGATGAGGGTAGGAAGGATTCTATAGGCTGGGGTAGGCCTATACTTATCGTCTATAAGGATGGCAACCGTAGAACGTCCACAACGAAGCTCCTTTAGGCTTCCTGTTCCTATGGGCTTTTCTAGGGTCTCCTTTGTAA
>JAWCLV010000054.1:0-8164 GCA_038850515.1 Bathyarchaeia archaeon | reverse complement strand
GATCTATTCACGATGACGAATGGGAAAGTTTTTAGGCTTTCCGCTACATGGCTAGAAGCTAGGCCTATGAAGGGCCAAATAGATCGGAAGGCGAATCCTTTCCTAGGTGTCGTGATTTCCGTGTAGGCGATGGCGATTCGAATGAAGGCCCAAGGAAACTCCCAGATCCGACCGCCGGAGGGATTTCTCAATTTATTCAAACAGTCAATCTTTTCCCTCCTCTTCAACTTTACCGGCGTTTTCGCCGGAAGCTTTGTCGCCCTAAACCTCGGCATTTTTTCCATCGCCCCTTGGACACTTCTCGCATATCCAGGCATTCTTTCCATGCGAGGGGCTATAGGAGGACTCTTCTGCGGACGCTTGACAACTGGTCTCCATCTAGGAACTGTGAAACCTGTCATTTTTGGGAACACAAGGCAATTCCATCTTCTTTGGCAGGCTATCATCCTAATGACCCTTGAAAGTAGCCTTATGATGGGAACCATATCCTCTATTTTTGGAATACTCATCCTCGGCTGTACAAGCCTCGACGTTCTCTCGATTTTTTGCGTCATAATGGCTACGATGGCCATTTCCCTTCTTTTCGTAACGCCAATCACTATGTTTACGGCACTCCTAACCTTCAGAAGTGGTAGAGACCCGGACATAATAGTCTATCCCGTTCTTTCGACGGTCTCAGACCTCACTGAAACCATATGCTACATTTTCGTCCTTAATATGCTCTTTTTCCTAGGGAACTTAGGATCTTTCTTTATAGTATCTGTGGACCTTGCCCTTCTCTTCATCTCCCTCATCATACTATCTAAGGATGCTAAGGAAGTGGATTTTCAAAAGACCATTAAGGAGTCCTTCCTGATGATGGCCTCTGTTGCTTTCATAGTCAACCTTACAGGCTTAACGCTTGGAAAGATAGCTGAAGCCATAGGGACTAGGAAGGAAATCTATATGGTTTATCCAGCCCTCATCGACACGGTTGGGGACGTAGGTTCCATCGTAGGCTCGACAGTGACTACGAAGTTGGCCCTTGGACTTATCCGCCCAAATCTCGTTTCGATACGACATCATTTGGTCGAACTTATTGCCGCTTGGACATCTACCTTGATAATGTTCACTCTATACTCTATCGCGGCCTCCTTAGCCCAAGCCACTCCCTCGCTACAAGGGTTTATACATCTTACAGCCCTTCTATACGCTACGCATCTTCAGGCGGCTACTTTGATGGCTTTTATAGCCTTCATCGTTGGAATTTATACATACAGGAGAGGGTGGGATCCTGATAACTTTGTCATTCCCATCGAAAGCTCCTTGGCGGACGCGATAACGAGCCTATCCCTATTCCTAGCCATAAATCTCCTTGGCTGATAGCTTTATCTTATATCATGAAACTCATCCTTGGTTTTTGGGAAAGATACTTTTTATTAGAAGTTCTACGCATTAATCCTTGAAGCGTAGGAGGTTGGTAACAGCCCTGCGTCCTGAACTTTTTGATGAGGATGAGGAGGGGACCTTAATCGAGCATAGGCCAATCCGGTACCGTCCTATCCCTGTCCGTGATGCCCTTAGGGAGCTCAAGGACCTTTCTGAACTTATGATAGACCTCGCCTACTCCTCCGTCCTTTTCAGAGATAATGATTTGGCAGAAGAAGTCCTAGTCCTTACAGAAAGGGTAGATCGCTTAAGCTATCTTCTCATCATGAATGCTAGCCTCGCTACTAGGGATAAGACGGATGCGGAACAAATCGCTGGCATTCTAAAGGCAACAGACTCGATCCATAAGATCGCAAGTGCTGCAACTGACATCGCCATTGTCCAGCTGAAAGGAATAGGCATCCATCCCAGCGTTCAGGAAGCCTTTAAAAAGGCCGAGGAACGGTTTGTTAGGGCAACTGTCTCGAATCAGTCCGTTCTTGCAGGAAAAAGGCTCCAAGATCTTAGTCTGGAGAGCCGGATAGGGGTAGGCATTATAGGACTTAGGAGAGGAAAAAGATGGGTGCTGAACCCTAAGCCCACCTTCAAATTAAACCATGGAGATGTCATTATAGCTAAGGGATCTGAAAGAGGCACATCCCAGTTCCTCCAGCTGGCGAAGGGAGACCTCAAGGAGGTTCCATAATTTGAAAGAGGCAGAGGAATCAAAGGAAAGGGATGAGGGCGAGAGTCTCGCCGAACTCCTTGCCGAGCTCAAAGACCTTTCTGAACTTATGATAGACCTCGCCTACTCCTCTCTTTTGCTTCAAAGTAAAGATCTAGCTTCCTTGGTCCTCGAGATCGAGGATTATATGGACGAGCTACATACGAAGTTCGAGTTGAAGGTCCTCGAGACTGGCAGGGAGAGAGTTGATGATAGAGGAACCCTTGGTCTTATCAGACTCAGTTCGTCAGCCGAGAATATTAGCGACGCGGCGGCGGAAATGGCGAAAATCGTCCTGAGGGAGATACCCATGCATCCAATCTTTAAGATGGTTATGCAAGAGAGCGAAGAGATCCTAGAAGTCGTTACCGTGGAAGAGGGCTCGTATCTAGAGGGAAGGACCCTTGGGGAACTGGAATTGGAAAGCTCCATAGGAATGAAGGTCGTGGCCATCAGGAGCGGATATAAGTGGACTTACAACCCCTCACCATCCTTCAGGCTTTTGCCTGGGGACCTCTTGATCGTCAAGGGTTACAGCGAAGGGAGGGAAGCCATTAGAAGGATGGCTTCCAAGGAATCCCAAACCTCCGTCCTTGTATAACCCTTTCCCTCCCTTTCTTACAGCATTCCTTTTGGCTTCTTAGGCCTTATAGCTCGCTTTTCCTAGTTCGCCTAATTGGAGTTACTTGGTCACCCTCCTTTGTAAAAGGATGGAAGGACGGAAGTAATGGGCTCTTTTAAGCTAGGAGAAATTGCCTTAAGGCAGGTTGTCGTTTTCTGGATAGGTGTATTTCCTTGAAAATCGTGGACATAAAAGCTTACTTGGTGGGAGCCCAAAGCAGAAACTGGGTCTTCGTGAAGGTCTTTACCGACGATGGTATCGAGGGTATAGGCGAAGCCTACTCCGTGGGTCCTGACGAGGCTACCGTAGCTGTTCTTCAGGATTTTAAAAGGTGGCTATTGGGAAGGGATCCAAGGGACATCGAAGGTTTGTGGCACGAAATGTACAACTTCTCCCGTTTTCCAGGGGGCTCCGTAGTGAACTCAGCCATAAGTGGTATAGAACATGCCCTCTGGGATATCCTTGGAAAGAGCCTAGGGGCGCCTGTATACAGGCTCCTTGGTGGGCGTTGCCGAGATAAAATCAGGGTCTATGTTCATGCCGGGGGCTCGACGCCCTCTGAGCTTTCAGAGGCTTGCCTTTCGGCAGCCAAAAAGGGCTTTACTGCCGTAAAAATATCGCCTTTTCCCCCGGGAAGCGATCGTATGCCTTGGAACCTCGTCCTAAAGGCTTCGGAGGATCGAATGGCTGCCGTCAGGAATGCTGTAGGCGAAGGCTTCGATGTGGCTGTAGACATCCATGCAAAGATCTTCGAGCCCTCGAGGGCTATACAACTCTGCAAGGTCCTTGAGCCCTTCAGGCCCCTATTCCTCGAAGAGCCCCTAAGGCCTGAGAATGCCGATGCCTTGGCTGAGGTTGCAAAAGCCGTAGAGGCTCCAATAGCTACGGGCGAGCAGCTATACACGAAGTATGGATTTAGGGAAATCCTCGAGAAGGGGGCTGCCGACATAATACAGCCAGACATTTGTTGTGCAGGGGGAATCCTCGAATGCCGCAAGATCGCTGCCATGGCCGAAGCCTATTATGTATCTATAGCCCCTCATAACCCCATGGGACCCATTGCGACGGCTGTGAACGTTCATCTTGCTGCTTGTACGCATAACTTCATCATCCTCGAGTATATCCCCGACGAATTCCCTCCAAGGAGCGATGTTGTTAAAAAGCCGATAGAACTTAAGGAGGGTTATTTGAGGATCCCTGAGGAACCGGGTTTTGGAATCGAGCTTAGGGAAGAAGGGATAAGTAAGTATCCGCCGAAACCCTGGAGGCGAACTCCCTCATATCGGGAGGATGGATCAGCCGCCCTCCTATAGTCCATTGTGCCAATGTCTTCGATGAAGGAAAAATAAAAAGAAGCTTCTCTTCTTCCTCCAATCCCTCCTTAAATTAAATCGATTCGTCTTCCATCGTCCGATTCCTTAATTTGGAAGGAACGAAGGGGATAAGGATAAATTAAAAAGGCGGATAGGGACCTTTGTTTCATAAGTTTGGTTTGGGATGGTCCATGAAAATCACGGAACTTGAGATTTTCCCTTGCCATGTTCCCTACATTCCTGCCATCCAAAAATATCGGCCCGAGGGGATGTATCCAACCCTTATCAGGGTTCATACAGACGAGGGCATTACAGGCCTCGGAGGTGGAGGCCATGAACATAAGCTCGTTCCAAGGCGCATCCTTGAGGAGAGGTTCGCCAAGCTTAAGGGAAAGGAGCTTCATGAGCTTAACCCAAGGGATGTCGCTTATCCTTTCGATGTCGCCCTTTATGACATACTCGGAAAGGCCCTGGGAGTTCCTGTTTCATGGCTCCTCGGTGGAAGGGTAAGGGAAAAAATCCCTATAGCCTATTGGGTTGTGGAATCCGCCACTCCGGAGGATACGGCTGAGGAGGCTTTAAAGGCCGTTAAGCTTGGTTGTAGAACGATCAAGTTCCATACTAATCCTATGGAAGAAACTACCGTTGCAAGGGTGAAGGCCATCCACGAAGCCGTAGGGGATAAGATCGCCATCCGCATCGATCGAGGCTATCCATGGGACCTTCCTATGGCAGTTAGGATCGCAAGGCAGCTAAAGGGCTACAACATCGAATGCTTTGAGGATCCTTTGGGCAAGTCATGGAACAATCCTTGGGATGTTGAGAGGCATCTCCTTCTTAAGCGGAAAATCGATATCCCCTTAGCCTGGCATACAGAAGATCCGAAGGCTTTCCTCATAGCCGTCAAGTCTGGTGCCATCGATTACTTCAATGCGGGAGGGCTAGGCTCCTTAGAGGAGCCGGGTTATACGGAAAAGGCGGTTTCGAGGTGTCTTCGAAGCGCAGCCATCGCTGAGGAGGCTGGTATGCAGGGATGGGTCGATCCATTGGGGGTTTCCTCTGGAGTCCAGCATGTTTTCGGACTACATCTTGCATCGGTTATCAGGAATGCTACTATGCCAGCAGATACCTTCTATATGCTTGAGGATGATTTGATAAAGGGGTCCTTCTGCGAGATCCATGATGGCTATACAGAAGTTCCCAATCGTCCAGGACTTGGAATAGAACTAGATGAGGCTGCCTTAGAGAAGTATCTTGTCGATTCTAAGGATCTGCCATGACCTTGAATCTAGAAGGAATCGTTTAGAGAATCCACAAGCCCTAATCCATAACGCATAAGACATTCTACGCATTTCCGAAGGTCCACCATAGCCTTCAGACCCTGAAACTATCCATCCAATCGGGAGGACTAGGCTTAGAAGGCGATTGAAGGAGCGTCTTCCATTCCTCATCCGTTAGTCTCTGGCTCTGAGGCCACTGGAATTCATAATAGCTCATAACTGCACCAACGGATGCATAGAGGACATCGGATCCTTCGCCTCGGTAGATCGCTATGATTGTATGGAAGAATCCTGTTCCAACCTCCAGGACCTGGTTCGTATTTGGATCCGTGTAGACATCCGCTATGATCCTTGGATCCTTCACCCTTTCCTCCTCGCCTCTTAGAAGTTCCTCTAAGGCTTCCCAGTAGTTGGCTATAAGCCTTCTCTCCCCTTCCGATAAGCTTTCCGCCTTTAGCTCTTTTACCGATATTTCCACAAGGCTTTCGAGGAGTCCCTCCAAAGATTTGAGCTTAGCCTCCCTAGCCTGGGAAAGGAGCCCTAGGCTTTTTAAGCCCCTAACCGTGGCATTCACGAGGTTCTTAAGTCTCGAATAAACGAGGGGCATAGGCTCAACGAAGCCCTCGTGAGGTTGCTGGGGTGGAAGGCTTACCTTTGCGGCATAAGGCTGCTTGGCGTAGAGAATCGTATCATGCCTGAGTTGAGCCCAACTTGAAAGGGCAGTACTGAGGCTTTTGTCTAGCCAGGCCTCCGTAGCCATAAAGGCGGGATAGCCGTTTCCTGGAGGCTCTATCTCCGCCTTCAGAGTATAGAGCCATCCCATGTAAAGGCTTTCCGTCCAGTTGGCAGTTGTTAGGCCCGATATATAAGACTGAAGCCTTCTAAGGTTTGTCTCGTAGTTGGCATATCGCTTCTCGGCTTCTAGAAGCTTCTCGGCCCTTTCTGAGCCTA
The DNA here is from genome assembly GCA_038850515.1 of Bathyarchaeia archaeon. Classification (GTDB taxonomy): domain Archaea; phylum Thermoproteota; class CALKCG01; order B24; family JAGTQN01; genus JAGTQN01. The sequence goes on along the minus strand of JAWCLV010000054.1, from coordinate 1,867 downwards.
AGGCAGCCATTACGTCCAATCCCTTGACCATCGTCCTTGGTACAACCTCAGGAAAGCAGAGCATCTGATGGATGTAACCGTCGAGTATGAAGCGCTGGCCCATGAACCTTAATCCAGCCATGCGGGGCTTATCGGAGGGCCACCATGGAACGTTGGTGATCCTGGATTTATCAAGCTTCAAGATCGCCTCTTGGAAGGCTTGGAGCTTCCGCTCATCCTCTACGGAGAGAGGCGTAAATTCCTCCCCATAGACTTCCTTCATAGAGGCTATATAATCGTAAAGCGTTAAGTCATCCGATCGCCCCACGATGAAGCTCGTCGGCAAGTAGATGGCTTCCCAGACATCGAAAGCCCTAAGGCTTCCGGACGATCCGCTGGCGACTCCCCCTCCCGCTCCAAAATCGATTAGGTCCGCATCAACTTCAGCCATGACTACGGTATAAGTCAGGATCAAGGCTTGGGCAGTTTGGAGCCTTGCCAAGGAGGGATTCATGGGATCTTGGGCTTGAAAGCGCATCCTTCCTAGCCACATCATAGCCTTGAAGTAGCTTTTTAGGGCTTCGGATGTCGTGTAATGCCCTCGAGGCTTATACTGGGTATAGTCTTCCTCATAAGAAAAAATTGGGCTCATGGCTTCCGTAGCCTTAGCCTCGGCTATGAGGGCTAGCTCTTCGCTTACAAGCTCCCTTACCTCCAAAGGCGCCTCAAAGCTGGGGTCTATAAGATTCGCAGCAACAGAGAGATAAGCTAAGTTTCTTAGCGAGGCATTCATAGCCAGGCTTCTGGAGGGTAAGGTCTCTAGAATCCCTAAGGTCTTCGCTACAAGGGCCTTAAGGGTAGCGTTAAGGGCTTTTATAAAGTAGTCTTCCTCCAGCTCGCTGAGAAGGGCATCGAAGAAGGCATGGTATACGAAAAGGACGGAGTCCGTCGATACGAATATAGGGAAGCCTGCCTCCTTGAAGGCCTTATAAGCCTCAGCCAAGTCCCTATAGGGAGCCTCCAGAACTACGAAGCCATTCTGCCTAAGTTTCTCAAGGCCCTTCTCTCCTAAAAGGTCCCTTAATCCTTCGAGATTCCTTACCTTGGATATATCTATGGGAAGTGAATACATGGAAGCAGAAGCCCTTGGAATAGAGACTTCTCCATCTATGAAAAGGAAGGCTCCATAGCCTTTTATGGCTGGATAAAGAATGGCCTCGAGGCTCGGGCTCTCCTCCGAAGGCTTTTTGAAAAGGAGGCTCTGGAAAAGCCAGAGGCTCGAGGCTAGAAGGATTGCCAGAAGGAAGAGGGCTATGGGCTTTTTTGCATGACTTGGCACCTCTAAGCACCTCGAAAATCCTTTATCCCTTAAGCCTCTAATAATTCTATCAATTAGAACAGTTGAAAGGAAAAAGGAAGGAAGGGCATCTCTTAAATTAATTATAGAAGGCTTAAGACCATAAATCCCTTACTTCCTATGGATCAATTTTTAGGCGTGTAGTCTGGGGGCCTCTTTGATGCATGAACCGATTAAGATGGCGATTGTCGGAGGTAGGCGGGGAAGGGCCATTAAGCCTGCCTTGAAGTTCCTTTCCGAAAAGGTTCAACTGGTCGCGGTTTGTGACCTCTTGGACGAGGTCCTATCCCTTTGGCGATCCGAGTTTCCAGAAGTTAAGCTTTTCAAGGACTATGATACGATGCTCGAGAGATCTGATTGCGATGCTGTTTTTATCGCCACACCCCTATTCCTCCACGCCGAACAGGCCATAAAGGCCATGAGAATGGGAAAGCATGTTCTAAGCGAGGTCATCGCCTCCACGACTCTGGATGAAGGCAGGCATCTGATAGAAACCGTAGAAGATACGGGGATGACCTACATGCTCGCGGA
>JAWCLV010000053.1:0-8279 GCA_038850515.1 Bathyarchaeia archaeon | reverse complement strand
TGATGGGGCTTTAAAGCTCCTTAGGGATGAGGGGATCGAAATACCCTGGGGCGAAGACTTTTCTACGGAGGCCCTTAGAGCCCTCGGAAACCGATACCAAGGATTCTATTTCATAACCGACTGGCCTACGGTTACCAAGGCTTTCTACATAAAGCCGAAAAGCGACGATCCTAAGATCAGCGAGTCCTTCGATTTTATGGGAGGTCCCATGGAAGTTGCCTCTGGAGGCTCTAGGATAAGCGATCGAAGGCTCCTCACGAAACGCCTTAGGGAGAAGGGGCTGAACCCAAGGTCCTTCGAATATCATCTGAAGGTCTTCGACTATGGTATGCCACCCCATGCGGGCTTTGGAATGGGCTTCGATAGGTTCATCATGTTCCTAACGGGTCAGGAGAACATCCGGGAGGTAGTCCTTTACCCAAGGGATCAGGTAAGGCTTACGCCTTAAGTCCGGGAGGGTGGCGCCCTATGCCTATGCCTATGCCTATGCCTAAGGCTAATGCCAAGGAAAGGAAGCGGAGCCGAGGGCGATTCACCGATTCGAAGAAGGAAGGGGATTCTAGGATAGGAAGGGAGGAAGTCAAGCACCTAGCATGGCTGGCGAGGATAAAGCTTTCCAATAAGGAAATCGATGCCTTTGCAGAACAGCTTAGCCAGATCCTCGAATACTTCCGTAAGATCGATGAAGTCGATACGGAGGGCGTAGAGCCCACGTACCATGTCCTAGATTTAACGAATGTCTTTCGCAAGGATGAGCCCAGGACCTTCCCTGCGGAGGAGGTCTTGAGGAACGTTCCTGAGAAGAGGGGCGGCTACGTGAAGGCTCCGAGGATGGGCTAGAGGGGGGCTAGCATCGTTTGGAAAGCTTCCATCCTTATTGCCTTCCTTCCCGCCTTTCCGTATCCGATTTATGCGATGCCATTCGGAGCGGCTCCATAAAGGCTGAGGATTACATGGCTTCCACCTTAGATCGAATCAGAAAAGTTGAGGAAAAGGTCCATGCCTTCATCACCATCGTAGAAGAATCGACGCTCTTAGAAAGGGCGAGGGAAATCGATGGAAGAGTAAGGGATGGAAAGGGCTTCCTAGGAGCCCTTGCGGGAATTCCTATTGCCGTAAAGGACCTTATATGCACCAAGGGGCTTAGGACGACCTGCGGCTCCAGGATCTTGGAGGGCTACATACCCACCTACAACGCTACGGTTATAGAGCGCCTAGAGGGGCAGGGAGCCATCGTTCTTGGGAAGACGAATATGGATGAGTTTGCCATGGGCTCCTCCACGGAATTCAGCTACTTCGGACCTACGAGGAATCCTTGGGATCTTTCCAGGGTCCCAGGGGGCTCCTCAGGGGGAAGTGCGGCGGCCGTAGCCGCCTTGGAGGCTCCCTTGGCCTTGGGATCGGATACGGGGGGAAGTGTTCGATGCCCCGCCAGCTTTTGCTCGGTCGTCGGTCTTAAGCCAACCTATGGCTTAGTAAGCCGCTTTGGGCTTATAGCCTATGCCAACAGCCTTGAGCAGATCGGTCCTATGGCTAGAACGGTCGAGGACTGTGCCCTTCTCTTCAGCCAGATGGTCGGCCGCGATCCCTTGGACAGCACTTCCGTCGAGCCGCCAAAAACCGTATTCTTCTCAAAGAAGGATGGTGCCATGGACCTTAGGGGGTTGAAGGTAGGCGTTCCAAGGGAGTTCTTCGGTGAGGGGACCCAAGAATCCGTCGCTGAGACGGTTCGAAAGGCATTAGAGAGGCTTGAATCCCTAGGAGCCCAATGCGAGGAAACGACCATACCGAGCATCCAATATGCCCTTCCAGCGTACTATATCATAGCCATGTCCGAGGCAAGCTCAAACCTTGCCAGGTACGATGGGCTCAGGTATGGGCTAAGGGTCCCAGATCGGGGCTATGGATGGAATGCCATCTTCGCTGAGAATAGGCGCTTGGGCTTCGGTACGGAGGTGAAGCGAAGGATAATCCTAGGGACCTATGCCCTTTCAGCCGGCTACTTTGACAAGTATTACTTGAAGGCTCAGAAGGTAAGAACGATCCTTCGCATGGAGTTTCAAAGGGCCTTTAAACGATTCGATGTCCTTGCTGGTCCCTCGATGCCCATCCTTCCTTTCAAGATAGGTGAGAAGGTCGGCAATCCCTTGGAGATGTACATGTGCGATGTCGATACGGTTCCCGCAAACCTTACTGGGCTTCCCGCCCTATCCCTACCATGCGGCTTTAGGAATGGCTTGCCGGTAGGGATTCAGTTCATGGCTCAGGCCTTCCAGGAGGGGCTCATCTTCAGGGTCGCCTACGCCCTTGAGAAAAGTCTCGACTTAAGGGAGATGCCGAGGCTTTAGCTTTGCTTTGGATAAGGTTTGTTTACTACCATATTTTCATTTAGAAGTGAGGGACGCAAGGTAGGCGAAGGCGAGGGCGATGGGAAAGGAAAAGACAAGGGCGACAAGGGATATGGAAAAGGGGATAAGAAAGGAGAAGGCTGGGGAACCTGAGGTAATAATCGGGCTTGAGGTCCATGTGCAACTCACGAACCTCAAGACGAAGCTCTTCTGCTCCTGCTCAACAGACTACCGAGGAGCCGAGCCAAACACCCATGTATGTCCCATATGCATGGGGGAGCCCGGAACACTTCCCGTTGTGAACGAGGGGGCCATAGAGGATGCCATCATGGTCGCCCTGGCTTTGGGCTCCAGCATATCGAGGCGAACCCTGTTCTCTAGGAAGAACTACTTTTACCCCGACATGCCGAAGAACTTCCAGATATCCCAATACGATAAAGCTGGAGGCGCCCCCTTCGCCATAGGGGGCTCCGTTTTCATAGGTGGCGGAAAGGAGGTCAGGATCCGTAGGATCCAAATCGAGGAGGATCCAGGAAGGCTAGTCTATGAAGGAACGATAGATGCTTCTCCCTACACCCTCGTGGATTACAATCGAGCCGGGCTACCCCTCATAGAAATCGTAACGGAGCCGGACATGGAATCCCCTAAGGAGGCGAGGATGTTCCTCCAGAATCTTCGTTCCATCCTAGAGCATCTAGGGGTTTTTGACGAAAGCCTGCAGGGAGCCATGCGTTGCGATGCCAACATTTCAATAAAAGGAGGAAAGAGGGTCGAGATCAAGAACATATCTTCCTTCAAGGATGTAGAACGAGCCTTAAGCTTCGAGATAACGAGGCAGAAGGGCCTTCTTTCCCGAGGCCTGAAGGTTGGAATGGAAACGAGGCATTGGGATGACCTCAGAAGGATTACGGTTTCCTTGAGGGTCAAGGAAGAGGAGCAGGACTATAGGTATTTCCCCGAGCCCGATCTTGTTCCCATAATAATATCTGAGGACCTCATCGCCAAGGTTAAGGCCCGCATGCCCATCCTTCCATCCGAAAGGAAGAGGCTTTTCGTAGACAAATATGGAATTCCTCCACAGACGGCCGAAGTCCTCGTAGGCAGCAAAGCCTTGGCAGATTTCTTCGAAGAATGCGTCAAGCTTAAGGCGGATCCCCTCCCCCTAGCCAACTGGCTAACAGGGGACCTGAAAGCCCTCCTCAATGAGATGGAGATCGAAATATGGGAATCCAAGGTAACGCCCGCCCATATGGTTGAACTCGTTTCCCTAGTGAAGGATGGCATCCTAAGCGGAAAGATGGCGAAGGAGGTTCTGAAGGAAGTCGTCTCCACTGGAAGGATGCCCAAGAAAATCGTGGAGGAAAAGGGCCTTAGGGCCATAGCATCCATGGAAAGCCTCAAGGAAATCGTGGAAAGGGTCTTCTCTGAAAACCCTGAGGCGGTGAGGGATGCCCTAAGGCAGGAAAAGGCGGTCCACTTTCTCATAGGGCAAGTCATGAAGGCAACGAAGGGGTCGGCCGATCCTTTGATGGCGAATGAAGCTGTTAGGAGGAGGTTAGAGGAAATAGCCTCCTCAGTCTCAGCCTAGTATAAGTTAAGTCTACAGCTAAAACTAGACCTCAATTTAACTTCTTCTAGCTTTGACATTGGCTTAGACTTCAGGTTTAAGGCTTCAAGCTTCATTTTAAGCCTCAGCCTTGGCTTCAACCTTAGCTCTTATCGCAACCTTTATTTTTCTTTCAACTTTTCGCTCTCAATTTAAGCTTCAGCTGAAGATGCTTCTCTTCGATAGGATATAAAGGGAAACTATGGCTGTCGCTACAATGAAGGCACCAACCGTCATAAGAAGGGCTGTAGTTAGGGGCGTCAATGAAAATTGGAAGAAGAGAAGAAGCGCCCTCATAAGGGACAGCCCGAAGGCTATATAGAGGATGAGGACGAAAAGACCTAGGAGGAAGCCCCATCTCTTCCTCATAAGAAGCCCAGCGGTTGCCATGAGGGCTGCTATGCCAAGTATGGTAACGTGGATCGCGGGAGGGGGAATGAGGGATAGGACGATCATCGCTAGGCTGGAAGCCACGAGAAAGGCTGAGGCTCCGTAGATGCCCCTAGGTAAACGACCTTGGATGATCCCTTCTTCCTTCAAGGTTTCCTTTTTCCCCATATTATCAGCCAAGAACCTTCCGTCTAGCTCTATTCCTTATTAATACCCCTTTCTCCTTCCCATATTTTTTATTCTTTTTCCTTAAGATTTTATCGTCCAACCTTTATGGCATAGGCTCCTTCTTTTTTTATTCCAGCCTTCTTTCCAACCTCGGAGCCCGCGGAATCGAGGACTATGAGGAGCCCACTCCAGTTCTCCGAAAGGGTGAGGGTTTTACAGTTGGGGCAGAGCGGCCGCTTGGTCTTGGGAATATTGAAAATCTCCTTGCAGCTACTGCATGCCATTTCCGTCATTTCGCCGCCTCCTGGGCCTGGGCCTTAGCTTCGGCACCCCTTGCCTTCATAACATCTTCATTGATCCATTCCAACTTGCCTAGGAAGGGTTGGCGGGCTGTAGCCCCTATCTTCCCCGTTCCCCCACCGGACAGGCTCACGGCAGCTATTCGAACCCTCATGATATCGCCTTTCCTCAAAAGGCGATGCGTCTGCTTCCCTAGGAGGGCTCCCTGTTTCTCATCGTAGGTTACATAGTCGTCGAGGATCTGAGAAACGTGGAGAAGGGCATCCACAGGACCTATCCTAACGAAGACCCCGAAATCCTGAACTTCCACGACCTCGCCCTCGACAACCTCTTGAAGGACCGGATAAAAGGTAAGGAGCGTAAAGGTAGCCCTATGGTAGGTCGCCCCATCTCCAGCAACGATCCTACCTATGGGATCCACGTCCACATCTATCACTTTCAGTACATAGCCAAGTTCCTCATCCATAATTCCCTCGTATCTGTGCCTTAGCTGTTCCTCCGCTGCCTTGGCTAAATCCAATCCGAACTTCTCTGGGGGAATCCTTATCGTATCTTCAAGGCGTATGGTCCTGAACACCCGGAAAGTCACTCCCCTAGGGCTTCAATGTCCATCGATGCTTATTTGGATTCCTTAACGGAAGAAGGCTCTCTTTAAATTTTCCTTTTAGAGCAGTAGTTTCGAAGGAGCTAGACGAAAATGGGCTAAAATCCTTACTGGCTTACTACCATGGATCGGAAAGGATAACAAAGATAGAAAGGAAAGAATAAAATCCCCGTATCTTATCTTTGGTCTTTTTACTTCGGAACTACTTCAGAGGAAGATACGTAAGTAAAAATGCTTAAGCCAGCCCTAGGGCTACATGGATCTTACTTCATCCCGCCATTTTCTTTTCGGAAGAATCTATTCGGGATTTTTAAGGCGCGGGTATGGCATGGACTGGATAAATAATGGTGCTTAACGATTTATACCTAAGAAGTTTAGATAAGATAAGATAAAATCTGAGTCGATTCGATTGTCTAGGTGGTGAATTCCTTGGTTGACGAAAGAGGAATACAACTCCTTAAGGAGCTTAGCGAATCCTTCGGTCCAGCGGGCTTCGAGAGGGAGACGGCCCTCATCGTTAAAAGGTTTATGGAGCCCTACGCCGAAGAAGTCTTTTCCGATAAGCTGGGTTCCATAATCTTCAAGAAGAAAGGGACGAAGGAAAGACCCAGGATTTTGTTAGCCGGCCACATAGACGAAGTAGGATTCGTCATCTCGGGCATTGACGAGAAGACGGGCTATCTAACCTTCAACACCCTTGGAGGTTGGTTCGATCAGGTCCTCATGTCCCAGAGGGTCATCGTAAGAACGAAAAGGGGCGACATAGTAGGTGTCATCGCTTCGAAGCCTCCCCACCTCATTCCCCAAGAAGACCTTAACAAGGTAGTGAAGCGCCAGGATATGTACATCGATATTGGAGCCACGAGTAAAAAGGAGGCCGAGGATATGGGGGTTCGGATTGGGGATCCCGTGGTCCCATGGTCTCCCTTCTCCACCATCAAGGGCGGTACGGTAGCCATGGGCAAAGCCTTCGATGATAGGATTGGTGCCTTCATAGCCATGGAGACTGTACGAAGGCTTTCTGAGGGTAGAATCGAGCATCCTAACACAGTCTTCGGAGCCGCCACCGTTCAGGAGGAAGTAGGGCTAAGGGGCGCTGCCACAGTAGCCCATGTCGTAGATCCTGATGCCGCCATAGTTTTGGAGGTCGACATAGCGGGAGATGTTCCTGGGGTTACGCCCAAAGAGGCCCCTTCAGCCATGGGAAAGGGTCCATGCCTTGTAACCTACGATGCCTCTATGATACCCAATCAACCCTTCAAGGACTTCGTCATACGAACCGCCGAAGAAATGAAGATACCTCTGCAGCTTACCCAAGTAGCGAGAGGCGGAACCGATGCTGGAAGGATCCACATGAGCCGGGCTGGATGCCCCAGCGTCGTCATAGGCGTTGCTACGAGGCATATCCACAGCCATGTGGGGCTCCTCAGCCTCGAGGATGTGGAAAACGCCATTAAGCTTACAATGGAGCTTGTAAGGCGCTTGGACGAAGATACTGTAAAAGGTTTCACGAATATTTGAAATAAATTAAATTCAATAGGGCGCGAAAGAATATAGAATCTTTCTTCTTTTAGAAATGCTATAGTCTGTATGGATTCTTCTTTTCTCTCTTTTTCAAATTAAAGAATAAAGCTAAAAAGAAAAAATATGATTTTCCAAAAAAGAAGAAAAATACGATCTTTTTTGACGCATTAGCAGCGATTTTCGGCTACGGCTAAAAAGATTCTCTTCCTCAGAGCTATCACAACCTAACCCCTCCCATACTCTTTCTTTTTCCTTCTTCTCCTTTATCCTTCTTTTCTTCCATGCCTTAGGCTACTGCTTTCTCGGCTCAAGTGTAGCCTCCTATACGTTGCTTGGATCTCCTTCCAATATAGAGCCCAGCATGGATCGCTTTACTCTCAACGGAGCGCCTAGCTAAGGATGGCAGTACTTAAGGCTGAAAGCCCTGGGTCTCCCTTTCCTGCTAAAGCATGAGAGATTTTATGCCCACAATGTTAAAAAGCCCCCTAGGGCATCCAAGAAGGGGGAGAGATGGAGGCGGAAGGCGAAGGGAAGGGTGAAGTGAAGGACGAAAGCGAAGGAAGGGCTATTTTCGAGGCTATGCCCGAAGCTATAGACCAAGACAGAATGGTAATAGGGATCTATAGAATCGAGAGCGACCTTCCGCTTCAGGAGGCTGGAAGGGAATTAGCCATCGAGGAGTCCATAGGCACCTGGACGCCTTTAAGGACGCCCCAAGAATGGATAAGGAAGGACCTCGCCGCCAAGGTCTTCAGGTGGCGGGGGAAGCGCAGGGGGCTTGTCTGGGTCGCCTTTCCCTTGGATCTCTTCGACCTCGAAACCGGTGGCATACCTAACATCCTAAGCATCGTAGCCGGAAACCTCTTCGGCCTAGGCGCCCTGAAGAACGTTCGCCTCCTAGACCTCGAGTTTCCCAGAGAGCTTCGTAAAGCCTTTCCAGGACCTAGGTTTGGGATCGAAGGAATAAGGAGCCTTCTCGGAACCCTTCAGGACCGGAGGCCCCACCTAGGAACGATAATAAAGCCCAAGGTTGGGCTAGGTCCCCTCGAAACCGCTAAGGTCGCCTACGAGGCTGCCCTGGGAGGCGTGGACTTTATCAAGGATGATGAGACCCTCGTAAATCAGGCTTTTTGTCGCCTAGAAGCCAGGGTTGCGAAGGTCATGGAAGCCCTCGATAAGGCAAAAAGCGAAACGGGGCGTAGGGTTCTTTACGCCCTGAATGTCACCTCCAGCCCCCTTAGAATCTTGGAACTGGCGGAAAGGGCGAAGCAGAACGGCGCCAATATGCTGATGGTCGATGTTCTTACGGCCGGCTTTTCAGCCGTACAAGCCTTGGCAG
>JAWCLV010000052.1:0-8336 GCA_038850515.1 Bathyarchaeia archaeon | reverse complement strand
GGTCCGAGGAGACCGAAAACTTCTCCATGAAAGATCCTTAAGTTAACTCCCTTTAATGCCTGGATGAAACCTCTCCTTCTGGCGAATACCTCCCTTATACCACCGACTTGCCAGGCCATCCATGGATGCCTTCCGCGAACATTCCTTAGGGAAACTGGATATTCCTTGACAAGATCGATGGTTTCTACCGCCATTTTTGACATTTCTACTAATCTAATCGCAAAATGGTGAAGCCTTTATTTAAGCTGACCTAAGCCTTTTCGCCAGCCAAGGGATCCCGATTCTTCGCAGCCTATGCTTGGAGATCCTGAGGGCTTCGTTCACGGCTTCTAAGGCAAATGAAAGCGATGAAAGCCCAAGGGATTAATGGGAAGGGCTTGAGGACTGAGGAGCCAAGAAAAGAAAGGAAGCCTTTCATGCTTGGAAAATAAGGATGCTAGTGTTAAGGCTTCTTCAAGCCTAACAGCCTTTGCAGACCTTCAGGCTTCTGTGAAGATGGCTTCCGCAGGGAGGAGGAAGGAAAAATGCAAAAAGATCGTCGAGGAGCCTAGAAAGCCCCTAGACTTCCTAAGGGGAAGTTGGACTTTTTTTAAACCATTCCCTCCGCTTCCTTTCCCTTCGGCCGTACGGCATTCTTCCGTCAGCCTTATCTAGGGATGAACTTCCTTGTTGTTAGCTACTCCAGAAGCGACTTCTAGGAATAGCGCATCCTGAAGCCCTGTCCTTCGAAAGCCAGGAGCGAAGTCGTATGCGAAGGCTCTACGTAACCCGGCCTCAGCTATGGATTTCCTTCCCCTCTTCCGCACCATGAAAAATGCCCTAACGGCTTACCATGGACAATGCTTGTTTCAGAGGGCCATTACCTTCTTAACGAAGGTTTTTACGTCTTCCACATTTCCCTTAACCATAGAGGGGGGCAACCAGTTTTCATAGAAGTTTTGGTGCAGCATCCCAGCCGATTGCCAGAGCCTTCTGAGTTCCGTATCTCCTGTCTCCTCCACAAGCTTGGCTAGGAACCCATGGAGCTCCCTATGGCTACGCAACCTTTCACCCCTTTTAGCAGCTACGGCTTTTAAGGCCTGGGAAGCTGCACCCCAAAACTTCTCTGACGATTGAACATAATCACCCCTTCGTAGAAGCTCTTCACCTTCTGTCAAGTACTTCTCTGAAAGTTTTGTATGGACCTCCCATATCACCTCGGGGTCATCGATTTCGAAATGGGATAATATGGCTTCGATCGCCAGATCTTCTAGGCTTACATCCAGCTCCCTAGATTTCTTTGCTAGGCATTCCACGACCTTACTCGGAAGCTCAAGTACAGTACCCATCAACTCCATCTATAGGGTCGCGCCTAAATTAAACTAAAGTTTTGTGGTTTGCGTAGCCTTATCCAATCCATCCCTCATCAACTTACAAGGCATTTAATCTGGTCCAGAATGCCCATGAAGGATAGAGATAACCAGCAGCTTCAAAATAGATCTAAAATCGATCGCCTTAGAAGACTATACGAACAGCTATGGGGAAATAACTATTGGCAGAACAGTTCCAGAATCAGGGCTTGTCTATGTGACAATATATCCCCAAGGTTTGTGATGGGGTGGAAGACGATCAAACTATTCCGGAACCGTTACCCCGTCCCGAAGATGGATAAAAATGGGTTTGGACTCAATTGAGTTCGAGTTTCCATGACCTATAAGAGAAAAATTGTAAACGATGTCTATACATACTAGCCCGTAACAAGGACGATTCTTTGAATCTCTGGCATTCGCCTTTCTAAGGTTCTCTTATCAAAACCAATGTTATATTCGCTCTAGCCTCGCTTTCCTCTAGCCTGAGGATATTAGGATTCGATTAGATTAGAAGGGCTATCACCATTCCAGATCCGGCCATGAGGGTCAAAAAGGCGAAGGCAGGAGCATAGGAGAGGAAGACATCGTAAGCAATCCCGATGGCCAGAACCCCTACGAAACCACCGATGTAGGCGACGCCGTCGATGAAGCCAGAAGCAGTTCCCACAGCTTCTTTTGGAAGAAAGATTGGAGAATAGGTAAAGTAGATGCTTCCACCGAAGCCAAGAAACGCGAAGATCAGGCTAAACATTACCAAAACCATGTTTTCCTCTACCGTATAGGGGAGGATCCACAGGGCCGGGGCGGAAAGGGCGAAGGATATGGCCATAGCGAACTTGAACCTCCTTTTGAACTCTACTCCTGTCAACCAAGCTCCTATGAACATACTTCCAGCCCCTGTTAGGGTTGAAAGCCCTCCCAGAATCGAGGCTTGGAATGGAGACATGTGTATTTTTTCTGTCAAGTATGTTGGAAGCCATGCAAGTAAACCTCTGAAGATGCCCATATAGCATGCGTAGGCAAGGGCTACCAGCCATACGTTTCTGTCAAAAAGGATTAGACGAATTCTTTCCCTCGTTACCAAAGAATCTTTTGATGAATCGATCCTATGGCGATTTGATGGGTCCTTTATGGAAAGCCAGAAAATCCCCGTTACAACTAACAAAAGAAAGGATGGAAATAAGAAGGAAGTACGCCAACTATAATCCATCGCCAAATACCCCGATAGGACATACGCTACTGTAGGACCTACGTTTGCCGGAAGCAAAAGCAGGCTCATAGCTAATCCCATCGCTTCGCTATCCTTTGAATAGAGATCGGATACAAGGCGTGTCAGGGGCCCCCAAACCATTCCCTGCCCCAACCCATTTAGAAACTGTATCACCAAACCTATCGAGAAGCCTAGAAGAGGCGTAGTTAAAGTTGAGAAGGAAAAGGCTATGTTGGAAAGGGAGGAGATTATATTTCCAATAATAATGACCCTCTTTGGACCTATAGTATCCCCAAGAAGACCTGCGGGGAAGAGCATGATAGCATAGGAAACCAGTCCTGCGGAGGCAAGGGCACCAACATCGCCATGGCTCATCTGGTATAGGGCCATCAATATCGGAAGGACTGGAGGTAAATTGTATCGGCATAGGTATAGCGTCAAATAATCGATACTCGATAAGACTAGGGTTTTCAACCTACTCATGAGCCCCTTCCTATCCCTTCTTTCCCGAGTCCATTAGGAACCTTAAAGAGATGCCGAAGCCTAAAGCCTTGTGTTATGTCCAAGGGCTTCCAGGCTTCCTATTCGGCTCGAACCCCTACTTCAGATGTTACTTCCAGCTCAGAAGCCGCTATATCTCCCGTTTCTTCAGCCAAATCCTCACGTTTTAAGGATGCCCTCACCCTCGCCATAGAAGCCCTAAGCCTCGTCGAGTTGAACGATTTAAGTGCCAGAGCAGCCCTCCGGGGAGCTACTCAGCAACTTGGCATAGGGGACTATGAGATCCAAAGGGCTGCCCACAGGTTGGTTTTCGAGACCCTCAAAAGGCTCAATTTCATAGATTTCATGATTAAAAATGCCTTGGACCCGGAGGCCTTCGAGACCCTTCCCTTAGGCGTGAAGGCCTTTCTGAGGATATATGCCTACGAGGTCGTAATGCGGGGAAGGGGACCAAGGGGAGCCCTGGGCTATGTGAGGGCAGCTAGGGACATCCTTGGCTGGAGAACCCTAAATCCTGTTGAGGAAACCTTCGCCCGCCTTCTGGGCATGAAGCCCGAAGCCCTTATCCTAGCCTCCAAGGAACCTGAGAGAACAGCCCTTAGGACTTTCCATCCTCCTTGGTTCGTGGAATACTGCGTAAGGGCCTTCGGAAGGGTTGAAGCCTTAAGGCTTCTAGAGCCTAAAGGGGCGCCTTTTACCTTCCTGAGGCTTAACACACTTCGAGATTCGGAGCCTCGTATCATCGAAGCCTTGGAGAAGGAGGGTATTAGGCTAAGGGTCTTTGAAGGCATCCGCCATCTTTATGTCCTGACCGGAGAGACCAGGCTTCCCCTTACGAGGATGAAGGCCTATAGGGAAGGCCTCTTCGAAGAGCAGGACCTCTTAAGCGCCTATGCAGTCGAGGCCAGTGGGGTAAAGAAAGGCTTCAAGGTTCTTGAGATAGGAGCCAGGAGGCGCAACCCTGGAGCCATGGCAAGCCACATGGCCCAGCTTATGGAAAATGAAGGCCTTATCGTATCCTTAAGGGATTCTGGACGGGAAGCAAGAATCTGGAAGCTTACCATAGCCAGAATGGGTGTCAGGAACGCTGAGCTCATCCTTGCTGATGCCAATGCCGGTGCGGGAGCCGGAACTAAGGAATTTATTCCCTTAGACCTCAAGGCTGATCTGGTTTTCTTGGAACCACCTTCCACTGAAACTGGAGCCTTTCATCACGACCCATCCCTCAAGTGGAAAACGGAGCCCGGAGACATCCAGCGCTTGGCGAGGCTTCAGGCCAACCTCCTAGAGTCAGTCTTGGACTATGTAAGGCCTGGGGGGAGTCTTGTCTACCTAACCTCCAGCCTTACTATCGAGGAAAATGAGATGCAGATCGAAAGGCTCCTAAGGCTTCACAGCGAGTTTGAAGCTGTCCCTTTGGAGCCAAGCCTGGGGCAGTCCGCTTTGAGGGGATTGAAGAACTGTAGAAGGTTCTTCCTCCATCGTCATGGTTGCGGAAGTGGCTTCATCGCTAAGCTCAGAAGGCTTTAGGTGGGCTCCAGTAGTTCCGAAATTAAGTAGGCTAAATAGGATTTTATTCCATCTTATCCTAGTCAATCCATCTGTAAGCCAAGGGAATAAGCCCATTTTCACAGGATCCCTAAAACGGTTTTATGGACCTAAGGGCTCCTTTTTTCCATGGGAAAAAGCCAGGGAATTAGGGCTAAAAATACGCTAAAAAATGGCGTAACAAATGGCGTAAAAAATGGCATTTGAAATGCCAATTTTCAGAACCATTTTAAACCTACCCCTCCCCCCTCTACTTTTTCTAGGGACCTCCAAATTCGAATTGAACCGAAACTTCGCAAACAAGGGACCTAAAAGGTCCCTAGGGATCTATGAGGCTCCTATCCGTCCCCATCCGAGGCTCCTTATTAGGAACGAAACGGAAAGGAATCCGATCTAAGCTGCCGGTGCCTAAAATATAACACCAACTATTGGTGTTTTGGGGAAAAACACCAGCTGTTGGTGTTATCGTTATCGTCATCGTTATCGTTATTCCTCGACTTGGACCCTGGGGACTCGAGTTTAAGAGATAGTTGAAGAGCTTAAAGCGATGAAGCATCAACTATCAACTGAAACTCTACTGACTTCGCAGCGAAGTCGGTTGTTATCGATGCCATTTCCCTTCCTTTGGCTTTACCTCCTTAAGTATGGGAAACTGCAGGGCAAGGCTCCTGAAAGCCTAGTTTTAGGCTTCCAGAGAATCCTGGTTTTGTTTTTCATGCGAATTTTCCAATGGCACCATGGTTGTACTGGAAGGGATTCCATAGGCCCCTAGGTCCTTGTGGACCTTAAGGGGAGGCCTGGATGTTAAAATGGAAATTGAGGGCGCCCTTTGGCACTCCTTCTTGCTCGCCTAACTCTAACCAGGACAATGGGATAGTGGGGGATTCTTCGAAGCATATCCCATGTTACTTTGGTCAAGCCCCCAGCTTTTAGCCTCTCAGCCATTTCCCAGACATCCCTTCCGGCTCCATGGCCCCTTAGCCTCTCGGCAAGGAGACAGATTTCCAAGAGCTCATCCAAGGAAAGGGAAGAACCTTCCATAGCAAAGGCTACTGCCACAGGCGTAGGTCTTGCCTTCAACTTCAGGGAGGCCCCTATCAGATAGGCGAAAAAACCTAGAGGCTTTATTCCCTTTATCGGATTTCTCACCGTTGTGAAGTAAAGCCCCCTCCAATGGAAAGTTCGATCAGTGTCCGATATGATGATCGTCGCATGTTTGCCAGTTTCTCGAAGGATCCTATTCCTTAAGCCTTCAGCTATCTTCGGGGCATTCATAAGGGGTAGGGCTGCGTAAGCGTATGGCAGGTTTACGATGTCTATACCACCCTCGGAGGCATGGCGTAGGGCATGGAGAAAGCCCCCAAAGCCCCCATGCCTCAGGATCGCCTCCTTATGATGGGATCCTTCTTCGATCGGGTATTTCCTGAGCCTTGAGATCGTCCTGGGCTTAAGATGGCATAGGTAGCCTAAGAAATAGCCCCATCCAATCCGCATCCAAAACCTCGCCAGGAACTTAGCCATAAGGCTCGGCTTGTATTCGCTCTCATCGATAATGTTACCAAGGGCTACGGAAAGGGCCTTTTGGGAGAGGACTATGAAATCTCCATCCCTTAGCCAAGGGCGGACAGCCTCGAGGATGATGCTTTCATAATCGCTTCCTGGAAGCCATAAGGGGGTCTGAAGGGCCTTGGCGGAAAGCCCAAGAAGCCTCAAGGGCCTTTCCTTTCTTTCCATTGCATCCAGGGATACCGCTTCTAATTTACGGTAGTTCTTTCTATCCCTGAACTTGGCTCAACTATACGAGGGCGCTCCCTTAAGCATCGATAGGTTTTATGGAAGCCTAAGCTTAAGCTTTACCTCGAATTCGTGGCCGGGGAATTGGAACCTCCCTCCGCCTTCCGGCCCTCATATTCAACGACCCAAGCAGCCCCCCTCGAACGGGTTAGATCTTCGATGCGCCGCCTCACCTGTTTTATGGAGGTCTCCAGCCCCTTAATCCTCTTCTCAACCTCCCCCAGCTCATTCTCAAGGGGTCCTATACGATTGGTGAGGTTGAGCATGGATCTTTCGAGGCGCCCAGCCTCTAAATAATCCCTAGTGCTGTAAAACTTGCTCCTAACCTCTTCGAGGGCTCGCTTGAGTTCCGCCAAGGCGGAGTTCAGCTCCTCCCTTCGCCGTATGGCCTCCTTAAGGGCTCCCTCGAGCTTTGCTTCCTCTTCCTTCAGCTCTTCGATGGAAGACATGGCAATATAGCCTCCCTTAAATGGAAAGGGAATTCCTTTTTTAACTTTCTCCCTATTCACTTCAATCTACATAAATGGTTTTTCGGGGCGTAGATCCTTTGAACGGACGTGAGCGTTTCAGGAGAATCATGGGCTTCGAGAGGCCAGACCGGTTGCCCCTCTACGAGTGGCTTGGCTTCTGGAAGGATACCTTAGACCGATGGTATGGGGAGGGGCTCCCCCCTGGGATGTCAGTCGAGGACTACTTCGGCTTCGATAAGACGGAGAGCCTTCCTATAGACTTTGGGCCGATACCAAGATTTGTTCCGAGGACTTTGGAGGAGGACGATCGATACAAGGTTGTCGTAAATGAGAAGGGTATCGTCGCAAAATACCTAAAAACTTCGACTTCCATGCCAAGCTTCCTAGCCTTTCCCGTTAGGTCCAGGGAAGACTTCCATAAAATCAGGGTACGCTTCAATCCTAAGGATCCTAGGCGTTATCCAATTACTTGGAGCGACGAGCTTATAGAGTATTACAAAGCCCTCGATCGTCCTTTAAGGCTTCGTTTCCCCGGCTTCTTCTGGCAGGCAAGGGACCTTATGGGGCTTCCCTATCTTTCCATAGCCTTCTTTAGGGAAAAGAGGCTTCTCCATGAATTCTTCGATTTCTGGGCAGAATTCCTCATCGAGACGAGTGAGGAGGCCCTATCTGTCGTAAGACCTGATTATGTGGACTTCGCTGAGGACATGTCCTATAAGAACGGCCCCCACATCTCGCCAAGGTTCTTTGAGGATTTCATCCTACCATCCTATCGCAAAGTCACGTCCTTTCTCCGTGGAAAGGGCATCGATGTCATAGCCGTGGATACGGATGGAGACCCTTCGCTTCTGCTTCCTAGCCTTATCGAAGCCGGAGTGAATTGCCTAATCCCCCTTGAGGTGGCCGCCGGTATGGATGTCGGAAGGCTGAGGGAAGCCTATGGAAGGAAGCTCCGCTTCATAGGAGGCATCGATAAGCGTGCCCTAGCCTTAGGAGGGGCTTATCTAGAAGCCGAGGTAAGGAGGAGGTTCCATGAGGCGAGGGAAGGGGGCTATATTCCCTCAGTAGATCATAGTGTTCCAGTGGACGTTTCCTTCCAGAACTATAGCCGATATGTAGAGCTGAGAAGGGAACTCATGCATCAGTTATAACGACGGGATGGGCTGATCGTTGCTATGTTTCCTTGTTAGCTAGCCGTTTCGTTCTTTATTATAGGAGAAAAGGATAAACGGCTCAAGTAGAAATCTTTTTCATACTCGTAAAATGAAATTAAATGAAATGAAACGGGATGGGATGAATGAGCCTTGGAAACCCCTTCAGCGGCATCAGTACCCCCAGCAAAGCATAGGATCGAGTTTGATCCAGCCCTTTGTAGCTGGTGCGGTTGTTGTGAGCTTATATGCTCCCTAGTCCACGAGGACGAATGCCGCCCTTCCTTGGCTAGGATTCATATCGTTGTAGATC
>JAWCLV010000051.1:0-8401 GCA_038850515.1 Bathyarchaeia archaeon | reverse complement strand
CCGGATTTCCAAGCATCCTTACGGATACCCGGATTTCCAAGCATCCTTACGGATACCCGGATTTCCAAGCATCCTTACGGATACCCGGATTTCCAAGCATCCTTACGGATACCCGGCGTCCTTCCAGCGGAATTTGCTAACCCGAAGGCCAGCTGTTGCCTTCCTTTCGGAAGACAACCCTCCGCTCAGTCTATCTACTCCGCCCAACTTTTCAGGAAGTTCTACCTCCCTTTCCAGGAAAGGCCTCCTTCGAGTGGTTTCCCCTCCCACCTCCTATCTCCTTGGGGGGAGTCCAAGGGGATAGTTGATGGGAACCCGCTCGAAACCCGGGCTGGAGCCCGTTCCCTTCGAGGGAGTTCAAACCTTCTGAAAGGTCAGACGTTTCGACTTTGGACCACGGCACCCTTTGACCGGCGCCAATGAGAAGCAATGCTTAGTTGAAATTTAAATTCTTTTGGGCAATAAATTAGAGTTTCTACTCAAAATTTCCTTAATAGATAAGATGGATTTCTTCCATAATCCAACCATCAGTTCCTCGAATCGAACCTCGAAAGACTGAATTGCTGAGAAAACTTTGTTTTGCAAAAACGAAAAAGGCAGTCGTATTGCCGATAGGGAGCGAAAAGCCGTCGCCAAGGTATATTGTATATTAAAAAAATTAACAGCGTTACTTATCGATGTAGGGGATTAGACAAAGGAAAACGAGTCTTCCCTTTCCTATATTCCTAAACTGGTGCTTCTCGTTGGGAGGAATAAAGATCGCATCTCCTTTTTTGAGAAATTTCTCCTCATCCCCACCCTTGACTAGGGCTTTACCTTGCAGAATAAAGACTTCATGTTCCCAAGGATGGCTATGCAAAGGAGTGAAGCCTTCCCTTTCTACTTCAAAAAGTCTCATAGCGAAATTCTTGGCGCCCATTCCCCTCGTTATCAGCCACCTCACCTTGACATTGAAGGCACCATCTTGTGTCTCTTCAGCCTTGACATCCATATAGTTAAGGTACTTCATGATACATCCTCTCTGAGGGGATATTCATCCATACGTTCTCGCCATTATCCTTTTATGCTTTCCGGCTTTGTATTTAAAAAATAACCAGACTTCGACATAAAGATCGCTAGGCTTATTGAAGGCTAGGCTATCATATGCGATGGCTTTTCTTCGCATAAAACTAGGAACCTTTGATAGTATACTTAGACCTTATATGGCTATTCCAAGGAAAAGGAAAATATTAGAAATTCTAGACATAAAGACTCTTACTTTATCCTTTTTGTCTGAATGATTTGCACTTTGCGCTAAAGACACTAGAATCTAAAATAAAGGTTAAAGAACGCCAACAACCCTCTTATTAATTATCGAGAAAATAATCTAAACGATAGGGTGAGAGATTGCGGAAGCTAAAGGTAGGGCATGTTGGAGGCCGAATAATATACGCGAATCTTTTTAATGCAGATCCTAGGACGAAGGTTGTTGGAGCATGCGATATAAATCCTCAGGCTCTTGAAAGAACTAGAGAGTTCCTCGGATTGAAGGGATCCCAATGTTTTCGTGATTACGATGAGTTTCTAAGGAAGGTTGACATGGACATCGTATTCATAGGAACGCCCATTCCCTTCCATGCCGAGCAGGCGATAAAGGCAATGGAGAGCGGAAAGCATGTCCTTTCTGAAGTTACGGCAGCGCATACCCTAAAAGATTGCGAAAGATTAGTGCAAGCAGTAAAAAGAACAGGGAAGAAATATATGCTGGCTGAAAACATGTGCTATTTCCATTTTATTCGAGAATGGATGAAGATTGTTCGAGAAGAAAAAATCGGAAGAATATATTATGCAGAAGGCGAATATATTCACCAAATAAGAAATTTGTTAAAAGATCCTATATCTGGCAGCCTTCTTTGGAGAGCATTTCGACCACCAATTCATTACATTTCCCATAGTTTGGGGCCTCTTCTCATGATGTTCGATGATTATGTTACAGAAGCCATGGGACTAGGTAATAGTAGACTTACCCTTCCTGACCTTAACACAGATGGTGCCATCGATATGCAAGTAGCCCTCTTCAAGACAAGAAAAGGTATAGTGATAAAAATCCTGAGGAGCAGTGTTGTAGCTCGAGAGCCTCCTTTCCACTATTTCACCATTTACGGAACCAAGGGGTGCTTGGAAAATACCAGCTTTCGTATGGGAAAAGAAAGAGGTTTAATTTATATCGAAGGAGAAGATAGGGTTTGCAGAGAAATCGACTGCTTCATTTCTGATCCAAATGCTCCGGAGGAATTAAAAAGAGGTGGTGCTCATGGTACGAGCGAATATTATCTCACTAAGGATTTTATAGATTCTATAGAAAATGATACAAATCCACCCATAGATGTTGTAAAGGGAGTTGATATGACCATTCCAGGATTAATAGCCCATGAATCTGCAATGAAAGGAGGAGTTTGGCTTAAAGTTCCACATTACGAATAGTTTTGTTTATATGAAATCGAAATTTTTGCTCCGCAACGATAGCTGTAATCTCTTCCTAAGGTTACGAGGCTTAAGAGTTTATAAAGCTAAGCTATGGAATATCTTTCTATTCTACGTTAAGGCTTGCACCTTCAAGGCGCTATTCTTTTCTAGGTAATCAGAAAGTTGAATGAACTAGCAATTCGCGAAAGGAAAAAGGAATTATACGCCCATCTGTTCAGTTTTTGTGAAATATCCTCTAATAAACACCATCGCTACATAGGAAAAGCTTGGGCATGCCACGTAAAAACATCACTTTGGCAATAACATTTGCCAACTAACGGAAGGTTAAAGCTATCTGCGATCTTGTTGGATGAAGTAAAGCATGCATATCCTTCACTTGTCGATTAAAAATAAGTAAGGTAAGGACTGGAAGACGTATTACCAAACATTTCTTTCCTTTTTTATAGATCCTTCCCTCATTCCAGTGGAACCAAAGCCTTCCTCCGCTCTTCCTCACTCCATAAAGACACGTTTAGACAAAGGCTTTCGGGCTCTAGCGAATCGAGCATGAGCTTCAGCTCCTCCCTAGTAATGGCACCCGTAACGATAAGGGCCTTCCCCTCCTGAACTTCCCGCATTAGAGGAATCAATTCCGATACTGCCGGACCGTTTGGTCGATCTAGGGACATCTGGATTGCCTTGAGGCCAGGGATCTCTAATAGAGAAGGAAGGATATGGCGCATACAGGGCTGGTGCGTGTGGATTATGGGAAATTCTGATGCCTCTATGATTCGTCTATCGAATGGAAGAATATGCCTTTCATAGATCGATGGGGAAAGAAGGACGGAGTTATCCGTTTGGCTTCTTATGGATGTGCCTGGAGCCCATATATCAAAGCCAGAAACTATGCCTCCCTTTAGAGGCGGAAGGAGGGAGATGTGGGCCTTGACAGTTTCAAGGAAGAATTCTGTGCAGAGACTTAGGAGCCTTTCCATCTCCCTTGGGCTCCGATAAAGCTCAAGGCACAGTCTCTCATAACCAATGGCTGCGGCGGCCATATCTACGGGACCCCTGAGCAGGGTTTGGGTTACGAAGGTTCGATTCCTAGCCTTCTCGACTAGAAGGCGGGTAAGCTCAAGAAGCCTAAGGAGCCAAGGATTCCTTTCATCAAACCTGATTCTATCGATATCCTCCAAATCCCTTATGAAAGGTGCCGCCCATACGCTCCCAAAACTAATCCTTATAGGGCATCCTAGGATTGCCTCATTCCAGCAGAGCCCGAAGGGAGCTACGCTTGAGAAGAGGTCCCCCTGAACCGGATGCGAGGGAAGGCCCTGCCACTCGGCTATAAGCTTCGCATCTACGGCTTCAGGGGTCAGAAGGATGCCATCCCTCGCAACCCTTCCTCCAGCGAGGGGAATTTCGGATTCCCGTTGCAAGGGGGAATAGGGGCTTAGCCTTATGAGGGGACCATTAACCAATTCCCTTTGCCAGAAGGCCATGTGGCGGTCCAAAAGCTTCTCGATGCCCATGATCGATTCCAAGATTCCATTTCACCCCTGACGGCTTTCTTTCCCCTTCTAATGAAGTTTTACGATCTTTCCTTTGACTTCTATTAAGGATCGGAGCGCGTTGTTCATAGTTTAGGCTGATATTTTTATTTATTTTGCTTATAAAGCGATTAAGGACTAAGTGAAAATTAAGGGCTTCCTATGGGACTACAGGCTCTCATGGATCGAGTCCTTAAGGCATTAGAGGATCCTCGATATGATGGGAAGAGGGATCTTTGGAGACGTTTCTCGGAGGGAAAGGAGGTTGAAAGGCCTCCCGTCACAGTTTTTTCAAGGACCTACGATTGGGCCCAAGAGCTGGGCTTCGATCTTCTTAGATACTACGAGGATCCCGAGTATTACTTGGAGGCAAACCTCAAGATCCTCCTTTACAGGCATGAGAGGATCCATGATGACAGCTTACTAAGCCCTTCAATAAGCATCGATTTCGGAGCTGCCTTTGAACCAAGCCTCCTTGGGGTCGGTGTCGTCTTCCGTCCTGATACGACTCCATGGCCTGCAGAGCCCATCGTTAGGGATGAAGAGGATTTGAAAAAGCTTCGTTTCCCAGACGTTTATAGAAGCGGTCTCATGCCTAGGGCTCATAGGTTTCACGATGCGATAAGGAAAATCGTTGGTGAAAACCTTCGCATCGAATACCGTCCTTGGACAAGAGGACCCTGGGGAGTCCTCGTCCACATGATGGGCTGGCAGAATGCCCTCCTAAGTCTAATAAAAAAACCTAGCCTCATCGAGAAGCTCTTGGGCTTCATTACGGAGGCTAGGATGGTCTGGGAAGTTGATTGGGGTCGTTTTTTGGGTAGGGAAGTTGTCGCCTCCTCCTTGAGCAACGATGAGGTCGACGCCAAGGTTCTTTCGCCCAAGAATTACAGGGAGCTGGTCCTCCCCTGCGAGAAGAGGCTTGCTGAGTTTTATAAGGAAGGCATATCCTACTTCCATAGCTGCGGAAATATAGGGCCCTTTCTTCCTTCCATAAAGGAGATTGCAGGGCTAAGAATAGTCCAGATAAGCCCATGGACATCCATTGGCATCGCCAAGGAAGTTCTTGGGAATTCCATAGCCATGGAGAGATGGATCCACCCTGAGGATCTTATCCTAGACGAAGAGCGGACAAGGGCTAAGTTCGTGCGGATCCTTCAAGAGGGAGCTGAGAATCGCGTAACGATAGTATGTGCTGGGGCCGTCAAGGATACGATACGATGGCTCAAAGCCATAAAGCCTGTTTTGGAGACTTGGTCTTATGGAAGGGAGAAGGGTAGGGCTTAAGCCTAGACTAGACTTCTCAAGGTCGATAGATGTAGCTTCCCATGTATTCGATGATAACGGGCTTTACATCAGGAATGTCCTTGAAGAGTCCCACAAACTCCCTAGGATCCGCATCCCTTCCTATGAAGCACCCATAATGTGTCGGGATGACGATCTTCGGCCTTACTATCCTAGCGAAGCCCAGCGCCTGCTCCGGCCTTCTGCCCGGATAGTCTCCAACGATGGGGAACATGGCTATATCGGGCTTTTCCTCGGCTACAGGCTTCAGGATTGTCTCAGGCTCCTTGGCCATGCCTGGCGAGGAATCACCCATATTATAGACTTTGCAAGCCTCAAAGGAGAAAAGGTAGCCATAGTGGGTTGTTCCGAAGCCCTCCTTAGGATCGACTGAGTAAAAAGCTGTAACCCGGAAGTCCTTCAGTCGTAGAGTTTCATCGGCCTCCATGCCTATGGCCTGGGAGGGGGGCACTCCAAGCCTTACATAATGATCGCGTCCTTCTGGCGTCCCTATGAATATAGCCTTAGGGGACCTCTTGAGGATTCCAGGAACCGTATAGGGGTCCAGATGATCCAAATGGTCGTGGGTGCTGAAGACATAGTCCACAATAACCTCTTCAGGCCTCATAGGGGGATCGGGGTGGATGTGGCGCTCACTGGCATAGACCCTCGAAAGGTACAGATCCAGGCCTATCAATGTTTCCTTGGAAGTTTTGAATATGAAGGAGTTTTGGCCAAGCCAGAAAATGGCTAGCTCCCTAGGAGCAACCTTTGCTTCTAGGATTTTTTCCATGAAGCCCATAACCATCCCAACCAACGGGAAGAATTTCGAAGGACGAGCTGATAACTTTTTTGCCTCGAAGGAGCTTTTTCGATGGACTGAGAACGCATTAGAGGAAAGGAAAGGAAACGAAAGGAAAGAAAAGGGTAGGGATGGGATGCCCCACGATTATTGTAGTGAAGAAGGGTCTAGAAACATCCTTCCTAAAGCCTAAACTTCAACCTAACGCAAATCGCAAACCTAACCCTTAAAGCCCATCGATAACTCCTCTTCAAAAGGCTAATCTAGAACCTATTCCATCTTCATAACGCTGAGCGGAATCGATGGGAAGGTTTCCTCTATGCTTCTCCAGATCAAGGATTTGACGGTGGAAGTCGCAGGAAGGGATGTTCTCCATGATGTGAACTTAGATATTGGACCTGGGGAAATCCATGCCCTCTTCGGTCCAAACGGCGCGGGGAAGACCTCCCTCTTCATGGCGATCGTCGGCTTGGAGGACTACAAGGTAAAGAAGGGGCACATCCTCTTCAAGGGAAAGGATCTTTCGGGGATGCCCGTCTACGAGAGGGTGAAGCTCGGCATAGGGCTTTTCTTTCAGAGGCCCCCAGCCATAAGGGGATTGAAGCTAAGACAGCTTCTTGAGATCTGTTGCGGGGAAAAGGTTGACATCGACAAATTGGCCTTTGAACTCGGCATGGCGGATTTCTTGGATCGGGATGTCAACTACGGTTTCTCCGGAGGTGAGATTAGGAGGGCGGAACTCCTCCAGATACTTGCCTTACAGCCCGACTTGGCCCTCTTGGATGAACCTGAGTCGGGAGTCGACTTGGAAAACATAGCCTTGGTTGGTAGGGGCATTAACCGACTCCTCGAGAGAGGGATACCCTGCAAGGATAAGGAGACTAGAGCCCAGAGGTCCGCCATCATCATAAGCCATACGGGCTATATCTTGGACTATGTGGATGCCGATAGGGGGCATGTCTTATATAACGGCACTATAGTGTGTAGCGAGAAACCGAGGAAGATCCTCGAAACCATCCGAAAGTACGGATACGAGGAATGTATGCGATGTCTTCTCAGGACCTGAGGAAGAGGGCAGAGAAGGCAAGGGAGAAGCCTGCACCCTTCGGGCCAGATTTGGATTTAAGCCTCTATGATCCCCATCCGAGGGAGCTCCAAAAGACTTCCCTAACCTCCTTGAGCAAGGAGGAGCAAAGGGCCCTTTTAGAAGCCGGAATAGACCCCTTCGAAGCAAACAGGTCAGGATCCTACCTTCAGATGAATCGATCAGTTGTTTTTTGCCAAACCAAGGCAGAGGGCTTGGAGATCCTAAGCACGGAGGAAGCCCTGAGGCGCTACGATTGGCTAGAAAGCCAATACTGGTGGAAGGCTCTGGAGGTTGATGAGGATAAGTACACGAGCTTTGTCGAGCTTAACTGGCAAAGGGGTTACTTCATCCGGGTCCTTCCAGGCGTAAAGATCCTCAGGCCCGTTCAGGCATGCCTCTTCCTAGCCGAAGAAAGCGTAGCCCAAGCCGTCCATAACATAATCATCGTCGAACCTGGTGCCGAGCTTCATGTCGTGACGGGATGCCTTGTAGCGCCTGCTCTAAAATCTGGGCTTCATATAGGCGTATCGGAGTTCTACGTGAAGCGTGGTGGAAGGCTTTCCTTCACGATGATCCACAACTGGGGGGAGGGGGTCGCCGTAAGGCCTAGAACCGCGACGATCGTTGAGGATGGGGGGACTTTCCTTTCGAACTACATATGCCTAAGACCAGTCAAATCCCTTCAAATGTACCCTACAACCTATTTAAGGGGCGAAGGTTCGATCGCCCTTTACAACAACCTCCTTCTAGCCATGCCAGGCTCCTCTATAGATGTGGGAGGGCGGGTCTTCTTGGAGGCTTCAGGCTCTAGGGCCGAGGTCAGGACAAGAGCAATAACGAAGGGTGGCGATATATGGACGAGGGGGCATCTCATCGGCATGGCGCCGGGTGTAAGGGCCCACTTGGAATGCCAAGGCCTCATCCTTAGCCCCTCAGGTCTCATAAAGGCTATTCCTGAGCTCGAGGGCCGAGTCCCGGATGTCCAGCTTTCCCACGAAGCCTCTATAGGGAAGATTGCCAAGGAAGAGATCGAATATCTCATGACGAGAGGATTGAGTTATGAGGAGGCTAAGGCCATCATCGTGCGAGGCTTCATGAGAATAAGGGAGGAAGCCTTGCCGCAGGAGCTTCAAAGGCTTATAGACGAGGCCGTGAAGGCAAGTACGAAATACCTTCTCTAGAAAAGCTTTGTTTCTCTTCTCGATTTATTTATGCTTTCTTATTCTTATTCGC
>JAWCLV010000050.1:0-8693 GCA_038850515.1 Bathyarchaeia archaeon | reverse complement strand
AAGGCATGATCGTGGATGTTCATACCCACATTCCCAGGTTTAGAAAGCCCGTTAGGGACGAGGAAGCTGTCTACGAGACGAGATTCCGCCCTCACGACTCTCCCGTGAAGATGAGCGTAAGTTGGGAGGAGCATTACGCTGCCATGGCACCTGTTGATAAGGCGATAGTCTTCGGAATCGCCATGAAAGGCGAAAATCCTAACGATGCCGTTGCCGAATATGTAAGGAGCCATCCCGATAAGCTGGTAGGCTTCCTTTCCGTTGATCCAAAGGATCCGAAAGCCCTTGAGGAGCTGGATCGGTCTGTCTTCCAGCTAGGGCTGAAAGGAATAAAGTTGGGGCCTATGTATCAGGGATTCCATCCTTGGGACGAGAGGGCCTTCGCCATCTACAAAAGGGCTCAGGACCTTGGCCTACCGATCTTGTTCCACCAGGCAACTTCCCCTGGGAGGGAAGACCCCTTAGAGTATGCCCATCCAAGGCTCATCGAGAAGGTTGCCCTCGCCTTCCGGGACCTGAAAATGGTTATAGCCCACATGGGGCATCCTTGGGAGAGGGATACCATCGTTCTCATAAGGAAGCAGCCTAACGTTTATGCGGACATTTCAGCCTTATTCTACAGACCATGGCAGTTCTACAATACCCTCGTCCTATGCCATGAGTATGGTCAGATGGAAAAGCTTCTTTTTGGTAGCGACTATCCCGTAACGACGCCAGGCGAAAGCCTGAGCCGAATAAGGAAGGTAAATGCCCTCGTCGAGGGTACTAAATTGCCTAGGGTTCCAGAGGAGGAAATCGAGGGAATCATCCATCGAGATGCCCTAAAGGTTCTAGGGATAAAGCTTTGAAGCCAAAAAGCTGTAAGGGAGGAGGCCTCCTTAAAATATAATCTCTAATCCTTTTTTGCATACGAAAATCAATGGAAGTATCCCTTGAGCCCAAGTCCTTTGATTTCCAACCTTTCTTCAATCGTAGAAGTCTACTCACGCTCATGCTCTTAGTCCCTCGGAAGATTTAAATGAGCCCTTAGAAGTCTTTCATGCAAAACGGGAATGCAAATTGCCAAAGTTCAAACTAATCATTTCGGATTCAAGCGGCAAGTCGAGGAGCCTAGAGGTCGAGGGAGCCCAATCGACTCCCTTCTTAGGCAGGCGTATAGGTGAAACGGTTCAGGGCTCAGTCCTAGGGCTTCGGGGCTCCCTTCTCATCACAGGAGGGAGCGACAAGGATGGCCTCCCCCTAGTCCCAAGCGTGAGGGGAGGAGTCAAGAAGCCCGTCCTCCTCTCTGAAGGCGTAGGTTTCAGGGCAAAATTTGAAGGCGAGAGGAGGCGTAAGCTTGTGCGTGGCAACCTAATCACCGAGGACGTCGTCCAGATAAACCTGAGGATGATCGAGGAGCCAGATTCATCCGCAGCAGAGACCGAGACAAAGGCAGAGACAGGAAGAGAGAGGGAGAAGGATAAGGAGAAGGGGATGAAGAAGGAGAAGGAGAAGGAAACGGGGGAGGGGAAAGGGGGAGGCGTTGAGTCGGGAAAGGCTTCTGATTCCTGAGGTCAATATCGGAACCGCAGGTCATGTGGATCATGGCAAGACAACCATGGTCCAGAGCCTTACGGGAACTTGGGCGAGCAGACATAGCGAAGAACTTCGAAGGGGAATAACGATCAAGCTTGGGTATGCGGAGGCGACTTTCTATAAATGCCCCAAATGCCCTCCTCCCAGATGCTACTCGACTCAGGATACATGCCCCTATTGCGGCGAAAAGGCTGAGCCCCTGAGGACTGTGAGCTTTGTGGATGCTCCTGGGCACGAGATCCTTATGGCTACGATGCTCTCAGGAGCTGCCGTGATGGATGGGGCTATCCTCGTCATAGCCGCCGATGAACCCTGTCCCCAGCCCCAAACTAGGGAGCATCTCGTTGCCTTGGAAATCCTAGGCGTGAGGAACATCGTCATAGCCCAGAACAAGGTCGACATCGTCGATAGGGAAAGGGCGGAGAGGAGTTATAGGGAAATCCTTTCCTTTGTGAAGGGAACCGTGGCTGAGGGAGCCCCTATAATTCCCATATCTGCCCAGCACGGCATCAACATGGACTATCTCATCGAGGCTTTAGAGATCCGTATCCCTACGCCAAAGAGGGATCCAAACCTGCCGGCGCGTATGTATGTCGTCAGGTCCTTCGATGTCAATAAGCCGGGGACAAAGCCGGAGGAAATCGTAGGGGGTGTTATTGGCGGAACCATCGTTCAGGGCATCCTCCATGTCGGAGAAGAGATCGAGATTAGGCCTGGAATGAGGCTGAAGGGGAAAAATGTCTATGAGCCCATTTTCACTTCCATTGAAAGCCTATACTATGGGAGAAAGGGGGTTAAGGAGGCAACTTGCGGAGGCCTCGTAGCCCTAGGTACAGGGCTCGATCCTTCCATGACTAAGGCAGATAGGCTTGTAGGAAACGTCGTTGGAAAGCCGGGAACCCTTCCGGAAACCCTTTCAGAGATAACCCTAGAAATCTCCCTCTTCGAAAGGGCCGTCGGAACGGCTGACTTGGTAAAGGTTGAGAATCTTAAGAAAGGCGAAAGCCTTCTCCTGAATGTAACGACTGCTGTGACTTCGGGGGTCGTGACATCCATGAGAGATGAAGAGGTAACAATAAGCTTGGGGCGTCCTGTTTGTGCCCCCAAGGGCCAGAGGGTTGCCATAAGCCGAAAAATAGCCGATCGATGGCGCCTCATAGGCTATGGAATTCTTTTGTAGATAAGCTACGCTTTTCTTAGCTTAGGAATTAGTAAGGCTTCATTCTCACTCTCATTATTATTATGCACTTCATCCTAATCCTCTATTTCGATCCTCAATGTTTGCGCTCGATATTCCTCTCTGAATGGAGAGCTTTGGGCATCCCTATTTTTTGTTTCTTGATTGGGCTTTTCAACCCTTTCTCCTGAGCTCTGATCCTTGGATGGGAAGCCTTTCACGATATGGGAAAGCATACCTATCCAAGGAAAGATATTCAAAGGAAGCTTTTAATTTAGGTTATGCCTAAATTAGGTTATGCCTAAAATTTCATCAAAAAAGGAACCTGAGGGGCTAACGGAAAGGGAAGCCGAATATCTAAAGGCCGTTCTCAATATCGAGTTAATGTCCCAGAAAGGAGTCGTCGGAAGCCTAGAAGTTGCCAATTTCATGGGAGTTTCATGCGCAACAGCCAGTGAAGTCCTTAAGAAGCTTTACGAAAAGGGTTTGCTCAAAAGGGAGCCTTGGAGGGGAGTAAGCTTCTCAGAGAAAGGAATTATGGAAGTGAACAGAATCCTAAGGAATCACAGAATCTTTGAAACTTATGCTTATCGGTTTCTCTCCATCAGCCTTGAGGATGCATGCGAATGCGCCAATAGAATCGAACTGCAACTGTCCGAAAAAATCGTCGATTCTATGTGCAGAATTCTGGGGCATCCGGAAAAATGCCTTCACAATAACGATATTCCAAGGGGGATATCATGCTGCCTAAGAAAATAATCTCTATTTTAGCGATAATGGCGTTTTTAGGAGGGTTTGGCATCCAAAGCCCAAAGGCTAAGCAGGACAGAGATAGCGATACGATAAGGGTAGTAGTTACGATGGATATCCTTAAATCGATCGTTTCCCCAATCATCGATGGGGAGGGAGAAGTATCCTCAATCCTTTCTGAAGATGCCGAGCCCCATAGTTTCATGCTCACTCCGAGGGATATAGATAAGGCGAGAAACTCTGATCTTATCGTAATTACGGGTCATATAGAATGGGAGGAAAAGCTCGTAGCCCAGGTTTCCGATGAAAAGAAGGTTCCAAAGGAATCGATTTCCCTGAACCTACTCAACCTAAGCGGGATAAAAATCCTCGAGCTTGAGGGGCAAAGGAATTTTCATGGCTTTTGGCTTTTGCCAGATAATGCCCTTACGATAGCCCGAGCCTTGGAAGAGAAGCTTTCCCATTTGAAGCCGGAAGCCTCTGGAAGGCTTTTATCCAATTATGAGGCTTTCGAAAGGGAGATATCGAGTCTTAAGGAATTCTTAAGGAAAATCTCCGGAAAATACGGCGCATCCGATGGAGGGCTCGGCGTCGTTATAGGTTTCTATGCTGAGCAGTATATAGCTGAGGCCATGGGCTTAAGGGTGGAGGCCGTCCTTTTAGGTGAAGGGGAATCCATACGCCCTGAATCTTTGAGGAAGATCTATGATGGGCTCAGATCTGGGAGATACGCAAGCATAATCATTTCTGATTCCGCCCTTCGGATAGAGAACGTGCAAAGGGCCCTCGAGGAAATCTCAAAAGAAACCGGCTCTCCGATAGCCTACGTTTTAGCCATTTCAGGAGGCGGGCTAGGAAGCTATGAAGCCGTTATGTATTATAACGCAGGACAGATTTCTGGAGCCCTCCTATCTGGACGCGAAGCCCCTTCCCGGACATTCGACCTTTATTTTTTCACGACTATCATATGTATAGCTATCATAGTCCTTGAGACCCTTTTTCTTTTTTGGATACGGAGGAGGAGCGATTGAGCGGATCGATAATATCGGTTAGGAATGCCTCCGTAAGACTTAACGATCATACGGTCCTTGAAGACATCAGCTTTCAGTTGGAGCGTCCATCCATCTTGATGGTCGTGGGGCCCAATGGCTCCGGAAAGACCACCTTGCTTAAGCTTCTTCTAGGGATGCTTAGGCCCTTTAAGGGTACGGTAGAAGTCCTGGGGCTTAATCCCTTCCAAGAGGGGACGAAGCTTAGGAGGCTTGTCGGCTATGTTCCCCAGAGGGATAAGGTTTCCTACGAAACTCCCTTAAAGGTGGGAGAAGTCGTACTAATGGGCACGCTTCTTAAGAAGGCCTTTCCAAGGTCGATTTCTAAGGAAGACATAGAAGGGGCTAGGAAGGCTTTAGCCTATATGGGCATGGAGAATCTATGGGAGTCCTTTTTCAACGAGTTGAGTGGGGGACAGCAGAGAAGAGCCCTAATAGCCAGGGCCTTGGCATCAGATCCAGCTTTGCTATTCCTTGATGAGGTCTTTGCTGGCTTGGATCTTGAGAGCCAGGAAAACCTCCTAAGCCTTCTCAGAATCTTTAAGGAAAATGGAAAGACGGTCATTATCGTTGAGCATGAGCTCGATCCAATAATAGATCTGGCCGATAAAATCCTTGTCCTGAACAGGAAGCTATGCGCCTATGGGGATCCATGGGATGTCTTGAGGGAAGAAAAGCTAAAACCCCTCTATCCATGCCTGAGAACCCTCGAGAAGGAGGGAAGAAGAATCGTTATTCTGGGTGACAAGCATGCTTGATCCCTTTGTTTTGAGGGCTATTCTTGGAATATTCTTCGCATCCCTATCCGTGCCGATATCAGTCATCATGCTGTTGAGGGGATCCCTCTTCATTACTCCGGAAATCTCCCATGCAGCCCTTGGTGGCGCTGCCCTTGGCGTCCTCATGGAAACCTTCTTTCCAGGTTTAGGGGATCCCTTCCCTTTCGTAATTATCTTTTGCATGGCAACCTCTATCTTTGTTTGCCGCATGGGAAAGGGTGGGCAACAATCCCTCGGAATGATGCTGAGCGTCTCCCTCGCCGTGAGCGTTACCATATATGCGCTTATAAGGAGCTATCTCCCCATCGATAAGAGAATCATCGTGGATGGCTATCTGATTGGCGATCTCCTGCTTTTGTCCGATTCCACCTTGCTAAGTCTAGCGGCCGCCGCCTCGGTTGCGACTCTGGCTACGATGATCTTCTACAGAGAATTTATTTACATATGCTTTGATGTGGAGACGGCTGAAGCCCTAGGATTAAAAGTTGGGTTGTATGATTCCCTTCTCTTTGCAATCTCGGCGATAACGGTTGCGGTGGTCGCCAGGGCCATCGGAGTTCTTCTATCCGTCACTCTGCTCATCATCCCTGCTGCTACTTCAAGGCTTCTAACGAAAAACGTAAGCAGAATGCTAGTAGCCTCCTTTTTCATAGCCATCCTTTCGGGACTTGCAGGGATGGCCCTATCCTTCGCCTACAACATTCCCACAGGCGGAGCCGTAGCCCTTGTATCCACCCTCTTCTTCTTATTAACGTATTTTTTAGAGCACATACGAACATTCAAGAGGAATCGACGGCCTTCTAATCCTTAAGAAGGGGATCCTAGAAACGCTAGGGCTCTAGGGCTAATAGCTCCCTTTCCTTCTTCTCGAAATGCGATGTCGTCTCTAGCTTTGCCCCGTGTCTTCCTGCTTTGTGGGAACGGAAAGACTCATCACAGGTTTGGTGCGAATTTAGGTATTACTTTTCTATAATAACTCATTGGCCTTGAAGGCTTAAGTTCACATCACCATCGAAGAACAGAAAGGCTTAAAAAATTTCTCCTCATGCTTCTAAGGCAAGTTTTTGGAAGGGTTTTGATGTGGCTGAAGCTGGCAGCGAGAGAACAGAAGCTATGGGGAAGGAGGGAATTTCAAGGCTCTTATTGCGCTTTTCTGCTCCAGCCATCATAGCCAATGAGGCTTCAGCTGGCTATGAATTGTTTGACGCCATATGGTGCGGTCGCCTGGCTACGGAGGCCCTCGCCGCCCTGACAGTGGCGGGGCCATTGATGGCCATCTATCGCGCCATAGGTTCTGGAATAGCAGTTGGAAGCGCATCCTTGATAGCCAGAAGCCTTGGAGCCGGAAGGAAGGATGAAGCCGATAGGGCGGCATGCAATTCCATATCCCTCTTTTTCATTGTTAGCGGCATAGTGGCCTTTCTTTGCCTCATGGGCCTCGAGTTTTTCCTTCGCCTCTTCGGAGCCAGCGATTCTGTTATGCCCTTTGCCTATAGCTACATGTTCATCGAAACTTTGGGGATGCCCGTCGACTTCTTCTTAATCGTCGCAGCCGAGCTGGTTAGGGTCCAGGGAAGCCCTACAATAGCTGGCATAGGCTTGTTGGTTGCCAGTGTGGCAGATATGATTTGGAGTCCCATACTAATATTTGGCATAGGGCCCTTCCCAGCCTTAGGAATCGCTGGTGCAGCCTTAGGAACCCTTATAGGTCGATCCTTAGGAGTCACCTTTCTCATCCTATACTTAGGCTTTAGATCCATCTACAGGTTTAGGCTCAGTTATTTCCTCCCGGATTACAGAATCATAACGAATATCTACAGCATCGGAGCATCCAGTAGCCTTCGAGCAGGCGCCGTTTCCATATCTCAGATGCTCTCATGTAGAGTCGCCTCTTCCTTCGGGACAATCCCATTGGCGGTACTAGGGACTCTCTTCAGGGTTAATAGAATCAATTTCGCCTTTTCCATAGGTATAAGCCAAGGAGTTCTCCCCCTTGTTGGATACAACTTCGGCGCTCGGAAAAATGATCGTGTTCGAAAAATCGTCGTAAAAGCTGGATTAGTCAGCCTTTCTTGGGGAGCCTTATGGTGCGTAGCAGCCATGCTTTTTCCTGGGCAAACCCTTTCCCTTTTCAGCCAAGATCCAGATTTTATTAGGGAAGGAATCCGGGGGCTACAAATCTTCGCCATAGCTTTTCTAATGGTTCCAGAGGTCATCATAAGCTCCTTTTTCCAAGGAATCGGAAAAGCGATTCCATCGTTAATCGTTTCATCGTCTCGCCAAATCCTATTTTTGATACCATGCCTTCTTATTCTTCCTTACGTCTTTGGCATAGATGGACTTTGGTCCTCCTATCCAGCTGCCGGGGCTATGGCCCTAACGCTAGGCCTCTTCCTAACAATTTCTCAGTTCCGAAAACTGAATTCTAACTAAGCCCCTATGTAAAACCGGGCATCTGGACCTCCCTCGATCATAGATCCGCATCTTTTCTGAATGGAAAGTCAATTTCCCATCAACAGTATAAGCCATCCTAGGATTGAAAAGCTCTCCTAGGAATTTTTCATTCCTTCTTTTCAAAACCATGATCATAGGCGAAAAGAAATTGAAGGAACAAAAGGAAAGGTAAGGGAAGGCATAGAAAGGAAAAAGGATCCCTTAAACCTTTCCAAGCGTCCGTTTCGTCGAGTCAAAATCCCTTCGAAGCCTGAGACGGCATTCGCCCTAAGCCTTATAACGAAAGCCCTTAGACGATCGTATCCTTGGCTGACGAATCTATGCCCGGAAATTTGGCTACACGATCCCTAAAGAGCCCATATGTAAGCCCTTAAGTCAAGCCCTCGTAAGGAAGGCCTCTATCTCCCGCTCGGCATCATCCGCCTTTATGAATATGGGAACGTTTTCCATGCCCGTAGCCACATAGCTGGATAGAAGCCACTCTCCAGGGCCGAACTCCAAGGTCTTCTCGAGGATGCCCTGATCTATGGTAAAGGTGCTACTTACAAGGGTCCTATCGTAAGGCCTGGGCAAAGGTCCGACAAAGTAGGTGTGGAGCTGCTGGAGGGCATTCGTGTTCAAGTAGGCAATCCTCTGGGTTGCTATGCAACATCCAAGCCCATACTTCCTACCCTGCCTTAGAAGGGTCTCTACTCGCTCCGTGCATTCCCTTTCGATACCCCTAGCCCTATCGTAGGCTGGAACAAATTCCTGGGCTTCGTCGAAGGCAAAGAGGATCGGTGGCTCGACTTGGAACTCCCGCTTCCTCTGGGCAAGCATCCGAGCCGTAAGGTCTATGGCTAGGCGTTTTATGTTGGAGGGCTCCACGATGGATAGAAGGACGAGCCTCGTATCGCCTTCCAAGAGCTC
>JAWCLV010000049.1:0-9657 GCA_038850515.1 Bathyarchaeia archaeon | reverse complement strand
ACCTACGAGGATTGCACTTTCGGTCGATACGGCTATGGCTAGCCTTCCTGTTCCTACGCCCGGATCCACAACGGCAACATGGATCGTTCCATTCGGAAAGAATTGGACGCATTGAGCGAGGAAGAAGCTTGCATGGATGATGTCGAACTTTGGAACTTCATGGGAAAGATCTACTATCGACGCCTCAGGACATATGGATAGAATAACGCCCTTCATACACGCTACATAGGGGTCCTTGTTTCCGAAGTCTGTGAGGAGAGTTATGATGGGTCTCTTTTGGATTTCCAAGCCCTTACCTTCCATGGATCCCCATACTTGAAGGAGTAGAAGGAATTTAAAGTTCAGGGCTAGCTTAATTGAAAGACCTTCAATCGCGGCAGAACCTTTTTTAAAGGAGGAAAGACGAAGGCGGTTACAGCTATGGAAAAGCCCGTTTGACCAAAAAGGTCCCTTGCATAGGAGATCAGGGCTGGTCCTAGACCTTTTATGAAGATGTTCACATAGAAGTACGTCGAGGCCATAAAGAAGCCTCCTAGGGCACAAAGGGCTAACTGTAATGGAAAAGACCTTCCCCTTCCAAGACCAGCCAAGACCCCCTGTATCCCATGGGCAGGTATGGAAACGAACCATCTTGGATAGGCTACGTAAAAATCAGCACCCAGGGCTCCAAGAATTCCTATGAGGGCTCCGTCCTTAGGTCCTAGGAGGAGGGAGGCTATGTATATTACAGAATCGCCGATATGGGTATAGCCTCCCGTCGGTGAGGGTAAGAATTGCCCCGTCATGGCAGTTACAGCTGCCGTTAGGGCAGAAAGGGTGGCTATGAGGGAAACCTCTACTGAAGATAGGGGCCTCCGCGTCAAGGGCTTTGATGGAATCTTTAGCATCCTTACACTTCCAAGGGCAAGGAAGACAATGCTCAAGGCTCCGCAGAATGAGGCGATATAGGAGGCGCTGAATCCGAATTGAAAGGGAAAGGCGAGGGTAAGGATGACAAGAAAAATCGCCCCAAGGCTGAAGGCGAAGCCAAGTTTTGAAAGCCCTTTCCAGGTCGCATATGTCGCAAGGGAGACAAGAAGGACAGCCATTGCGCCAAGGGTTGCATAAAGGGCTAGATTTATAGCATGCGCTGAAGAAAGGACTACTTTCTCGAAGATCGATATTACTCCTAGGTCCCCAAGGGCGTTAACGATGCCTAAGCCCGTTGAGACGATGGCTAGGATTGAGGCCAGGAAATTGAGAAGGGCCACTTGGCGGAAAGAATTCTTCATCCCTCCATTCCTCCATGAATACAATCTACGGTAAAGTGAATATACAAGTTTTATCTTTAGTATTTAAAATTTTCTTCCAAATCCAGCTATATCAGATTGACCCTAAGCATGAAATCGCCAAGGGCCATCATTGGCTTTAGCCTCGCTTTTTAGATGGCTTTTAAAGAAAAGGAAAGAAAAGAAAAGGAAAGAAAAAAGAAGGGAAACAATTGAAATATACGGAAATTGAGTATTAGGGAAAGAAAGCCTGAAATGGGATGAAGAAGTGTTCCCATACGCCCTGAAATGCAGGAATTGCGGAGAGAGCGTAAAATCATCTATTCCATGGAGCCGTTGCCAAAGCTGTGGCTCCCTAGCCGAATACGTCTTCGACCTTAAGCCCAACAAAGCTTCGAGGCTCATGTTTAAAAATGTACATTCCATGTGGCGTTACTCATCCCTTCTTCCGGAAGTTGAGAAGAATAAGATCGTCTCCATGG
Organism: Bathyarchaeia archaeon; assembly: GCA_038850515.1. Classification (GTDB taxonomy): domain Archaea; phylum Thermoproteota; class CALKCG01; order B24; family JAGTQN01; genus JAGTQN01. The sequence continues at coordinate 7,907 of JAWCLV010000049.1, read as the reverse complement.
GGGAAGGTTTTACACCCCTTAACAAGGCTTCAAGGCTTGGAAGAGAATTGGAGATTTCAGAACTATATCTGAAGGACGAGACACGAAATCCCACAGGATCCTTCAGGGATAGGGCTGCTTCCCTCATCGTATCGAATGCCCTTATGCTTGGCTATAAGTCCCTTGTCTGTGCTTCCAATGGGAATATGGGCGCTTCTCTAGCAGCCTACTCAGCCAAGGCAAGCCTTAGCTGCCAGGTGGTCGTCCCGAGGAGGGTGGATGAAGGAAAGCTTGCCCAGATGCTCATATACGATGCCAATATCCAACAGCATGGGGACTATGTAGACGATGCCATAGAAAAAGTTGAGGCTATCGCAAAAGAAACTGGCTGGTATCAGGCAACTCCTGAACTCAATGCCCTTACCATCGAAGCCCAGAAAACCATAGCCTACGAACTCTTTGAACAGATGAAGGAAAGATTGGACTTGGTGATAGCACCCATGGGTAGTGGAAGCTCGATATATTCCCTTTGGAAGGGCTTTAAGGAACTTCAAGAGCTCGGGCTTATGGAAAACCTTCCAAAGATTGTAGGTGTTCAGGCAGAGAGCTGCGCTCCGATAGTGGAAGCCTTTCAAGAAAAAGGTAGGCTTAAGGTCCTAAGGAATCCAGAAACAAAGGCTTTGGCAATCCTCGTTAAAAACCCCCTCATGGGAAAGCTTGCCTTGGATAGCCTGAAGGAATCCGGGGGGATGGCATTGGCTACATCAGATTTCGAAATGTTCCAAGCGGAAAAGAAGCTTGCGAGGTTGGAGGGGATCTTCGTTGAACCTTCTAGTGCCTCGACCATATCCGCGGCAGCCAAGATCGTAGAGGAAGGCCTTATGGGCGTTGGAAGGGATACTGGAATCGTATGTCTCTTGACGGGTAGTGGTCTTAAGGCGCCAGAGATCCTTGATATGCTAGCCAAAAGAAGAAGAACGACATACTTAAGGCCTGAGGTTACCATGAAGACTAGGATTCTTGAAATCCTTGAAGAAGGGGAAACCCATGGTTACGATCTCTGGAAAAAGCTTGGGGAAGTTGTAAGCCTCCAAGCCGTATACCAGCATCTAAGCGAACTCGAAAAGAAGGGTTTGGTGGTTGGGCGCCTCATAAAAGAAAGGAAGCTTTACTGCTTGACAAAAAAAGGAAGAAGGATCTTAGAAGCCCTGGAGGAGCTTAGAAGTCTATAGAGGAATCTTCAAATAAGTAAAGCGATATCGAAAATCTCTGATGCTTTAAAGGTTTTTACGGCTCTTATCCCTAAAATAAGAAGGAACGGTGCCGAAGATGGTCGATATCATCTATCAGCCTATAAAGGAAATCGTCATTATGGAGCATGTAAGCTATCCATCTCCCGAGAAGCTAGCCCTAAACCTGGCCGTTGCTATAAGGGCAGGACAACCGGCCGTACTGCATTGGGCTGAAGGGGTAGTCTTTATCCATTTTCCATTAACGACGACCACAGAGCTTCTGATGAAGCATTTTTTAGACGGCCGCGTCTACTGGTCCTCCGTAGCCTATGCACCGATGCCTAGCTTCAGACAGATCGTTAAGGTCGATAGCATGGAAATACCTGTCATCGACGTTACGGCAAATCCCAATCTTCGAAAAGTTGCCCAGTGGCTAAAGGAGAAGCTTTCCAATCCCTCCGCATAGCCGAGAATCAGATTTCCCTTCATATCCTTAGCTAAAAAGGAATAGGAAGGACTTCTTCGCCTGAAGACTGGGAACTTTATCGAATTGATCCCTAAAAAGGCGCATTGTCCAGAAATGTGAAAGATTCGCGTAATTAAGAAAAGCCAGCTAAATAGCATTTTCTAACATTACTGAAAAAGAGTTCATGGGTGCCTCGCGACAAATAAGGATTAGAGTGTAAAACGAAATACGAAGGAATTTATTTAACGGAAATAATTATTTTTATGTATGGACAAACCAATTGTTTGCGTTCTTAGGGCCGAGGATCCTGTCGAGGGGGTTATAGAGGCCCTCCATAAAATAAAAGCCCAAGAACTCTTTTCTAAGGAGGATAGGGTCCTCATTAAGCCAAACTACATCACAGCGGACCATCCCTCTACGGGTGTCACAACGGATGGACGGATCGTTGAAGGCCTAGTCCGTTTCCTTAAGGCTTTGGGAATAGAATCGATCATCCTAGGGGAAGGAAGCGGAATGGCTGATACCATGAAAGCGTTCAAGGTTGCAGGTCTTCTGGAGCTTGCAGGGCGCTATGGTCTTCGTCTCGTCGACCTGAATAAAGATGAGCTTGTAACGGTAGAGATTCCTGGAGCCGTCGCTCTGAAAAGGGTGAAGATCGCAAAGACAGCCCTAGAGAGCACCTTCATCGTAAGCGTGCCAAAGCTCAAAGTTCATCGTATGGCCGGGGTTACCTTAAGCATGAAGAATATGATGGGGGTCGTAATGCCAAAAGGAAGCGTCCATTCGCCTCTTGATGAGAAGATTGTCGACCTTAATCTTGTCGTTAAGCCGAAACTCGCCGTGGTGGACGGAATCGTAGCCGGAGGAAGGGCTGAGCTGAACAGTTTACCCATTTCCATGGGCATCGTCATCGCGGGGAAGGATCCAGTTGCCGTGGATGCCGTGGGTGCTGCCCTTATGGGCTTTGACCCCCTCAGCATTGGGCACATCCGAAGGGCCCATGAAAGGAGCCTTGGTGTAGGAGATTTGACTCAAATAGAGGTTATCGGCGAAGCCATAGATGCTGTCAGAAGGGACTTTCGATCCATTGCTGGCCATAGAGGTTTTTGGGCTTTGTAGGTTTCCTAGTCCACCTTAAATAAAATGTATTAGGCTTAAACCGAAACGACTAAAGGGTTTCCTATCTTAACCTTCAGTGAGCTTTCAACTAAAGATATCCTTTACCCCCGTATCTATTGTAGTGGAGGAGGGCTTCTACAGGAAGCCTTGGCCTTGCTGGAGGTTGTCTAGCTGGATATCCTATTGGGATTATGGCTATGGGCTTCAGATGATCAGGTAATCCGAGGGCTTCCTTAACCTTCTCATCTTGATACGCCCCTATCCAACAGGCTCCCAGACCGAGCCCATGAGCAGCTAAAAGCATATTCTCTACGGAGGCCGAGGCGTCTAGAATGCAATAAAGGCGACGACCCCTTTCCCCATAACGGCTCGAAGATCTCAACTCATCGGCACATACGACGATGCTGATGGGAGCCTGTAAGATGAACTCTTGGTTCCAAGCAGCCTCATAGAGTTTACGCTTTACCTCCTGATCCTCGACGAGGATAAACTGTCTTGCCTGGCAATTTCCTGCTGAGGGGGCAAGCTGCCCAGCCTCCAAAATTCTCATCACAAATTCCTTTGGAACGGGCTTATCCAGAAAGGATCTGATGCTTCTTCTTCCCTCAATGGCTTCGAATAAGTCCATTCAACCACCCTAGAAATCCTTCAAAACTAGGATCATCCTTCCATCAGTTCCCAGAGATTCTCCTTTATCTTCCAAATGGCATCGGCTATGTCATCCATATCCTCCTTAGTTCCTAGGAAAAGGCTCTGCTTAAGCCAAACAGCCTCTTCATAGCATGCCTTTTCTGTCACTGGAAGGCTTATGGAAGCATAATCCATTACCTTACCATGATAGGGACATGAAAGGGGGCATTTTTTGACAGATTCGAAGAAGGGCATCTTGTAAAGAGGCGTATAGCCTGGGGAACAGGGAATTCCTTCTGCATTCAAGGCCTGTATAAAGCGCTCTCTTGGAAGGCTTTCGAACTCCTTCGCATCGTACCGGAAAATATAAAGATGATATGCATGGCTCGTAACCCTAGGATCCCTCTTCAAGGGTCTGATGCCCGGAATCTCTGAAAGGCGCTTGGATAGATAAAGGGCATTTTCATTCCTTATTCTTGTCTGCTCATCAAGCCTCCCAAGCTGGGCCAAAAGGATGGCTGCCTGGAACTCTGTCATGCGATAGTTTCCGCCTAGGATAAAGTGCCTATACCAGGCTTCCTCCTTCCGCCTTCCACAATTATGATAGGACCAAGCAAGTTCATAGAGACTTTGATCGTTCGTGAGGATGACCCCTCCTTCGCCACTTGTAATGTTCTTGCTCGATTGGAAGCTAAAGGTACCTAGATCGCCTATGGAGCCAACCTTTCTTCCCTTCCACTCAGCTGCATGGGCTTGGGCAGCGTCTTCTATAACCTTTAAGCCATACTTTTGGGCGATTCCCATGATGGCATCCATGTCAGCGGGACATCCTCCTATATGGACTGGGATGATCGCCTTAGTCCTATCTGTTATCGCTTCTTCGATCTTCCGCGGATCGATGTTGTATGTTTCGGGATCGATGTCCACAAACACAGGACAAGCGTTCACATAAAGAACTGAGGAGGCAGTCGCCAAGAAAGTATAGGCGGGAACGATAACTTCATCGCCGGCCTGAACGCCAGCAGCCCTTAAGGCCACTTCGAGGGCTGCGGTTCCGTTGGTTACGGCGACTCCGAATTTGGCATCATGGAAAGATGCAAAACGCCTCTCAAATTCCTCGACCTTCTTTCCTCCAATACCCCAGAAGCCACTTTGGAGGACCTCCCTTAAAGCCTGGAGCTCCTCTTCGCCATAGATGGGCCACGATGGAAAGGGCTTTTTCCTATAGGGCTCCCCTCCCTTAATAGCCAACTTACCCATGAATTCTCTTCCACTCCTATCCCATCAATCTTTAATTACCATTTGGCTTCAAAGTCTAAAAAGCCTTAAGGCTTCAATACCCTTATTTCCCTTACTTTCTTTTTTCCCCTTTCCTTCCCCTTAGGAAGGAATTCCATCTCCTACAAAGGCTTTTTAAAAGGCTTCTAGAGCTTCCAATTGCCTAAGGGCGCTCTCTTTGACCGCATCACCAATCTCAGGGCTTGTCCTGTTCCACCAAGTCCTCGTAGGTTCATAGCCGCCCTCTTCGAAGGCTTTTCTCGTCGGCATGTAGCCTACATAACCTCCAGCGTAGCCCACTATGAAAGTGTTTTTCAAGGGCGACTTAGCCTTTATCTCGAGGCCAATCTCTACAAAAAGTTCTCCAGGAACCCCTATAAGGGCTACATCGTTTATTGTTATGATCTGAACCTCGATGGGAACCTTCATTTCTTTTGGCTCCTTCCTTAGGAGTTCAAGGTTCCGTAGATAATACCTAAGAATTGCTTCATGCCTAGCCAAATCCTCTTGCGGGGCTCCCTTTCTTCTTAATTCCTCCAATCTCTCTTCCTCATCTTTCAAGGAACGCTCTGCCTCGGCAATCGGAGGCTCACCAAGGACGATCCATTGAACTTCGCTACTCGTCCGGATGCAGGCTTCATGGAAAGTTTCCGATTCCTGAAGGACCTTGATGGCCTCTCCAGCCAAGATGGAGCCAAGGCGCTGGGCATCTCTGAAGCTTCCATGGCAGGCATAGCCCTTGCAAGAAATGGGATTAACATCCCCATCAGCTCCGTTGGTAAAGATGGAAGTGAAATCTCCTCCCATAGCTCCCTCAAGGGTTCTGTTCATAAATCCCGGATAATCTGCCGATATGAGGAGGTTTTCCGATCCTAAGACAACAGGATGGCATGAGTAGTTGACGAGGGCGGCTTTTGGAACCCCAAGGGAACCGTCCAACCTTATAACGCCCAACTCCTCGTCCACAGGCCCTTCCGGCTTCCGCCTGTTGAAGCCTATGCGAACCCTTCCCTTTCCGACTCCAAAACTTGCTTCAGCCGTTTTATTAAACGCCATAAAAGCAACTCCAGAAAGATGGGCTTCGAGGACCTTCATATAAGCCCTTAAAAGGGGGTCCTCGAGACTAGTGAAGATGCCAAGGGTTTCCGGACCTGAGTGCGTATGGGTTGCAGCGACCATTACATTCGTAGGGCTAACCCCCAAATTTCTTCGTACGGTCGCCCTAACGCCATCGACGATTTCGCTAGGTAGTGTAAGGACATCAGCCACGATGAGGATCGCGGTTGTGCGACCATCGTTTAACACTAATGCCTTTGCGTAAAGCCCATCATTCAGCCCTTGGGAAGGTGCCGTCCTGGCTGCAAAACCTCCCAATGGAATTCCAACTGGAGGAGTAATTTCCACCTTCGAGACGCTAGCCCTTAATATACCCATAGGCTTCACCATTTCAGCACAAGCTTGAATTAACTGCTTTTAGCTTCCTTGAGGAACCTAATAGCCTTATTTCTATGGTTTATCTATACGCCTTTGGTTAATATCAATTTGATGGGTTCGGCAAGGAAAGGGGGTGCCAACCTTCTCCCTTCTCATAAAAGACTGTGATTGGATCGTGACCCAAAATGCCTCTAGAGAAATCCTTAGAAACGCCTCCCTTCTTGTGGAAAGGGGAGTCATTGCGGAGATAAATCCTAAGGAATCGTCAATCCATGAAGTCGATACAGTCATCGATGGAAAGGGGAAGGTTCTAATGCCGGGGCTCATCAATGCCCATACCCATGCCTCCATGACGATATTCAGAGGCTATGCCGACGATATGGGGCTCGAAGAATGGTTGAAGGAACGCATATGGCCCCTTGAAGCCCGCCTAGATGAGGAGCTCTGCTATCTAGGCGCCCTCTTAGCATGTCTCGAGATGATCAAGACGGGGACGACATGCTTTTTGGATATGTATTACCATGAGAAAGGCGTTGCCAGAGCCGTTGAGGAGGCAGGGCTTAGGGCATTCCTATGTCAGGGTTTCTTGGACGCTCCAGGAGACGCCAATCGAAGATCAAATCCAGCCTTGCGTCACTTCCTTACGCGTGAAGCCAAGGACTTCATTCAACATATCAAAAGGCTTGACAACCCGAGGATCAAGTTTGCCATAGGACCCCATGCTCCATATACCTGCTCCGATGCGGCCCTCCTTTGGGCAAAAAAGCTCGGCGATCTGGAGGAAGCTCCTGTCCACATCCATTTGGCCGAAACAAGGGGGGAACAAGCTACCTTCGAATCCCTCTATGGCAAGGGCGAAATCGAGTATCTGGATGAGCTGGGCTTTCTTTCCGAAAGGACTGTGGCCGCCCACTGTGCCTGGATCACGAAACCTGAGATCGAAATCCTCTCCCAGCGAAAGGTTAAGGTTGTCCACTGCCCTGTTTCGAACATGAAGCTTGGAATAGGTGGCGTTACCCCGGTTCCAGAGCTCCTTGAGGCAGGAGTAACAGTCGCCTTGGGAACTGATGGTCCCGCCAGCAACAATTCCCTCGATATGTTTGAGACTATGAAGGTTGCAGCCCTTCTTCAGAAGCAAAATAAATGGGATCCAAGGGTTATCGATGCGGCAAGCGTCCTTGAGATGGCGACCCTTCAAGGCGCAAAAGCCTTAGGTATCGATGCGATGGTTGGAAGCGTTGAAGTTGGCAAGGAGGCCGACCTGATCCTTGTAAGCCTAAAGGATCCAAACATGTTTCCTATCCATGGATCCAAGGGTCTCATCTCCAACCTTGTCTATTCAGGGAAGGGCTTTAATGTGGATACGACGATCGTAGCAGGTCGGGTCCTGATGATTGGAAGGCAGGTCTTATCGATAAAGGAGGAGGAAGTATACATTCGATTTCAGGATGCTCTAAAAAAGCTGGGCTTAAAATAAAATAAATTAAATTAAAATTAAATGTATAGCTCCTCCCGAGGTTTCGAAGTCATTCTGCGATTGGATTAGTGAAATTTATTTACTTTTCAATTATACAGAATAAACTTCCCCGAAAAGACTTTCTCAAAACATCAGGAAAATCTTTCATAGACTTCTTTAATGCATTAATTTGACGAATTGAGGGCATATTCCTTAAGACTAGTAATAAATGATCATAAAATTGGAGGGCGGATGAGTTGAAGATAAAGGATGTAAGAGTCGCGGCGACAGCCACTGCCCTTGGCCTAAGCCA
>JAWCLV010000048.1:0-9886 GCA_038850515.1 Bathyarchaeia archaeon | reverse complement strand
ACAACTAGCTTGGAAACTCCCCCAAGCTAAACCTTGGCGTAGGCATCCATTTCTCGCCCTAGGGGCGGGGTCTGTAGGCGAAAAGTTCGATGTTGATGACCATCGTGAGATCCATTTAGACGAAACCATGTTAGCATCGGTAGCATCTTGATTTGGTGGCCTTAGGGCCTATGAAAAACAAAAGCAGAGGCTCTCATCGATAATGGTAGCTTCCTCGACGGGTGTACTCGCATGCGAAGACAAGGTCTACTTCATGACTGGAAATAGCTTGAGTAGCTAGATTATGGTCTACCAATTGCTATACCCATCTCAGCCCATACGCGCTTGTTTTACTGATCCCTCTTCTGTACCATGGCTCCTAGATGCGACTTTGAAATCATGGCGATGGCATAAGTTGTTTGTAATGCACTTTATTTACCCTTTAACATAATAGGATTTGCGGCAGGCTTTAATGTGTCAATCCTCCTGGAGACTAATTAGTTTAAAAGTAAGTCCTTTGAAAAGGTACCTAAGCCGAAGGATTAAGGCTGAGTCGTGGAAGAACAACGTGGAGGTAGCGGGTTCGAATCCATCGGCCCATAAAACTTTTCAGAAATCCTTAAGAAATCCCCTATTTTTCAAGGGATTTTTCATCAAGGGTTATGGTAGGGTCCTCCCTTTGGTTGTTCAATTGGCTTTTCTTGATATCGATACCGAGATTGCTTATTCCATTGAAAGGAGCATTCATTGGGGGATTGTGGACTAAAGTAGGATCCAATAAAGATCCCGTCAATCGAAGCCCCTTCTTGAACGAGTAAACGTATGGAATGGCTATATCAACCTTTTCGCTCGCCTGAATATCTCTATAGATTCTCTTCGTAAGCTCGTACATAATCTTAGGTCTCTCGGTTGAAATGGTCATGAACCTAAGCCTCATGTAGACTCCGTACCAATCAGACATATCGGCCCTGATATAAGGCTCCTGTCCCGTAGCCTTTATGATATCAGCAGTAACATCCCTCGCTGCGTTGAGGAGAATCCTCTCAGCCTCATTCCAATCAGAATCGTAGCTCATCCTCAGAACGAATTCATCGAGCATGTAAGCGGGCCCAGTGGAGGGTCTATGGGCTTCAAATTTAATGAGCCTCTCCTGATGCTTGGGCGTATAGTTGATGAGGAGGGCGCTGAAGAGCATGGCGTTTGGGATAAGGATCGTCCTGTTCGCAGGCTCTTCGCTGCCAACGCTTCCACCAACTTGATTGAGGGTTGTATAAAGCGGAGATATTCCAACGACATCCCCTACCAAGCCATAGGATGGTAGTTGTATCCGATCCCCAACCCTGAAGGGTCTTATGATGGATATGAGGAGCCACGCGGCAAAGCCGCTAACGGGAGCCTGTAAGGACCAACCTAGGATCAGACCTCCAAAGGCTGCAAACATCGATCCAACGGTTCCTAAGGAGAACCAATTGGATATTATGAGAATGAGCCCTACGAGGATAAAGGAAAACTTCACAAGACCGAGGATCATTGTGGCTTCGCCCTCCCCAGCCTTTACCTTCGCCGTTGCGTATCTTAGCATGACGGAGCTAACCTCATAAAGGAGCGAGAGACCGACGACGAGAAGTACAAGGCGAACAAAGTGATCGGCATAAGCTAAGGGCAAATAGGTTTCTATTATATGGGAGAACTCTAACCCGTAGTACCAAATGGATAAAGCAGTTGTTGCAAAGATGAGGATCCATAACCTCTTCTTCAACCTGTCCAAGGTTAACACCCATGAATGCCTAGATAATGACTAACGCTTTGCCCAATACCATCGGCTTCAGGACTGTTCCAAGAGGAAGGACGGAATCCTTAAAAGTCTTCTTACGACTCAGGTATTCCTAGCGAAATACGGTGCGATATACGCTTATAGACAATCCACTATGGAGGCTATAATCCCAAGTTAAGAATCTTTCCCTGGTTATGGGCTTGAACTCTGAATCCCCTTTAGGTTTAGGATGTCATCCCCCCCTTCGAGGCTGAAAGTATTTAAGGAGGATAGATCGTTGATCCGAGGGCAACAAAAGTCTCGTTAAAAGAAAGGAAAAATAGAAAGGAAAGGAAAGGAAAAAAGAGGGGGAGTGGGGGTTACGCCCATAGATCTTGGGAACATTATGGAAGCCGTCGAGGCCCTTAAGAAGGTAGGGGAGTCTAGGTCTAGGAAACCACGCTTTAACGAGTCTGTTGAACTCATCGTAAACCTGAAGGACATAGACTTGAAGAGACCTGAGAGGAGGATAACCGATGTGGCCGAGCTTCCCCATGAAATTGGGAAGAAGGTTCGAATCTGCTTCTTCGCCTCTGGGGACATGGCCCTAAGGGCCCAAAGGGCGGGTGCAGACCTCGTCATCGATCGTCAGGAAATCGAGCGAATCGCCGGAGATAAGAGGGAAGCCAAGAAGCTGGCTAACGCCTACGACTTCTTCTTCGCTGAGGCACCCCTCATGCCCCTCGTTGGCAGAACCCTAGGTCGATTCCTCGGAACTAGGGGAAAGATGCCTATTCCTGTACCGCCAGGGGCTCCCGTCGAGGATGTGATAGCCAGGGGCCGCCGAAGTGTGCGATTGAGGATGAGGGATCAGCCAGTCCTCAAGTGCAGGGTTGGAACGATGGATATGGATTCCAAGAATATCTCGGAGAATGTTCAAGCCGTGCTGAATAGAATAGAAGGGCGTTTGGAGAAGGGCTTAAGAAACATTAAAAGCGTTATCCTAAAGACGACGATGTCGCCGAAGGTTCAGGTGAGCCTAGGAAGGTCTTAGCCATGGGGAGAAAGGGCTATAGCTATAAAGAAGAGGTTGTTGAAAGGCTTCAGAAGCTCATAGCCCAGTATCCGACCATAGCCATAGGAAGCCTTGAAAAGGTAAAGGCTGCCCAGCTCCAGGAGCTTAGGAAGCGTTTTAGAGGGAAGGTCGAGATCCATGTAGCCAAGAATACCCTAATGCGTAAGGTTTTCGAGGCCCTCGGCGAAGGTAGGGAGAAGCTCATTCCATACCTTAGTGGGCAAAACATCTTCCTATTCGCCAAGGATTCCCCCTTCGACCTAGAGCTTTTGCTCGAAGGAAGCAAAGTCATGGTCCAAGCAAAGGCTGGAGATATAGCCCCTAAGGATATCGTCATCCCTGCTGGGAACACAGGCCTTCCAGCGGGTCCTGTGATAAGCGAGCTAAACGCCGTGGGGCTGAGGACGAAGATTGAGGCTGGAAGCGTCTGGATCACCAGCGATGCCGTAGTTGCCAAGAAGGGAGAGACGATCTCCGCCAATCTGGCTAGTGTCCTAGCAAAGCTTGGAATAAAACCTATCGAAACAAGGCTTATGCTGAAGGTTGCCTACTCGGACAACCTGATCTTAACGGCTGAACAGCTATCCCTAGACATACCAGCCATAGAAAAAAGCCTCAAAGAAGTCTATAGCCAAGCCCTAAACCTTGCCCTAGGCATCGAATATCCCACCCTAGAAACCCTTCCAGCCCTTCTCATAAAGGCTCATGGCCAAGCTAGGCTCCTAGGCATTGAAGCCTCCTATGAGTCGCCGGACCTCATTGCCGATATCCTCATCAAGGCCGAGGCCTTTGCCACTATATTAGCTTCGAAGGTCTACGGAAGCCCATCCTAGGCATCCTTTCTTTTCTTTTTTCTTTTTTTATTTATCGCCCTCGCCCCTCCCCCTCGCTCCCTAAATCTCTGCCCATCATCCTGTCGTTGCCATTAGACCTAAAAAGACTAAAGTCCAATGGTCGGTATGAGGCGAAAGTTAAAATAGGAAAACCTCAGGGAGGTATGTAGCCAGCTCATCTAACGAGACGATGGTATAGGAGGATGTAGGATTGGAATACATCTACGCAGCCCTTCTCCTTCACCGCTCTGGGCAGGGAATTACAGAGGAAGGTATAAGGAGGATTCTGCAGGCTGCAAACGTGGTCCCAGATGAGGCTAGGGTCAAATCCCTCATTGCAGCCCTTTCGAGGATTAACATCGATGAAATCCTGAAGGGGGCTGGAGCCATGCCTTTCGTAGGAGCTCCGATGGCCGTAGGTCAAGGTGCCCCAGCCGCTGCCACCTCCGAGGCTGAGAAGAAGGGTAAGGAAGAGGAAGAGGAGAAGGAAGCTAAGGAAAAGGAGAAGAAGGAAGAGGAGGCCCTCGAGGGTCTAGGCGCCCTCTTTGGTTGAGGGCTTTACTTTTCCTTTTAGCCCTCAAAGGTATGCGGGTTATTCTCCCGCATGTAAGGCATGTAATGACTACATGGGGCTCTCCCTTCGACCTAAGCCTTACGCGACAGTTTTGCCCCGGAAGCATTAGTCCCTTACATCCTCGGCATAGAAGTCTCCGGCATGTTTTAGGAAGGCGGACTTTGTAACGCATGCCTATTCTTCTCGCAATCTCGACGTAACGCTGGGCCAAGGATCGGTTCTTAGGAAAAACCTTTACAGCGAGTTCGAAAAGGGCCTCCATTCTTTCCTTAGCGATACGTTTCACCATGGATGTTTTCGGCAATTTCGACATTCGCTCCGGATTGTTCTAAAATCCATTGACAGATCGGGGCATTAAACATGTGCCATTCAGAGGGCATCATCGATTGAGATTTGTGAAGAAATTCTGTCGCCCCTGTCTCAAATCTAGGAAAGTCAAAGAAGGAAAAAATAAGGGATGAGCGAAGAAAATGAAAAGATAAAGAAGAAGGAAAAGGAGGGCTTATCAATCCTAAGGTTAGCCCATCAATCCGGGTTTCCCATCCATCATCCTTTTAGCCACGATAAGGGTTCGCCTAGCCAGATCGCTTATACGACTTTTCTCAAAGCCTGCCATTTCGCTATGAACGATGTCCTTCAAGGGCATCGTCCACTTGCTAGGAAGTCCCTTGGCTCCCAACATAATGCCAAGAATGCTCCCGGCCGTAGCTCCGTTGCAGTCCGTGTCGAGGCCTCCCATGACGCTTATGGTTATGGTCTTCTCGAAGTCTCCCTTTCCGTAGAGTAGGCCCATCAGGACTAGGGCGGCATTGTTGATCACATGAACTGGATGGTAATGCCCATACTTTTGCATGATAAAACTCCATGTATCGTGCCAATCTCTGTATCTTCGGCTCCACTCCACCACATCCCTAACGGCCTCGGCTAACCGGCACCGGGCAGGTATCATGGAAAGTCCCAGGGCTATGATCTCCTCTATATCCTTAGTAGTGAAGGCGGCAGAGATCATAGAGCTTACGAACATTTCCCCGTAGACGCCATTCTTGACGTGGGAAAGGATCGCATCCTTGTAGGCGAGTTCGGCCGCCAGCTCCGGTTGTCCAGGGGTTACATAGCCCCATATATCAGCCCTGATCTGGGCTCCAATCCATTCCCTGTAAGGATTTCTGTAAAGGGCTGTTTCCGGAGGCCTTAGCCCATTTATAAGGTTTCTATAAGCCACCCTTTCGGCCGTGTAAACCTTCTTGTAGGGAAGGTTGGAAAGCCATGCCTCCCCTACATCCTCAGTCCTGAAGGAGGGACCATAGGTTTCGAGAATGTGCAAGCCCAGCATTGTATAATCGATGTCATCATCCCTAGGCATGGAATCTATATTGCCAAGAAGGCATGGGCTATCGGCCATTCTGGGCGGGTAACCAACGGGTACGGGCTTTATGGGTGGAAAGTAGTTTGAAAGGGGATAGGCGTCCGCAAGCCTTAGGTATCCTTCGATCTTCTCTCGGCTCCAGCCCTCCACAGGCTTTCCAAGGAGGCATCCAGCGCATCGTCCCAGCCAACCCCCATAAAGCCTATCGTAAAGTTCCTCATCGCTTACCTTGGGAGGGGTTTGAATGCGCTTCAAGCCTTCTGGTCTCATAGCCTTTATAGCCTCAAGCTCAAGGGGCTCTGCGTAGGGAAAGTCGGAGCTGGGCTTGAGGGAAGAAAGGTCTTCGAGAAGATCTTCCAAGACTTCAGGCGTTCTATTTTTGAGCTTCGAAAACTTTTCTTCTATGTCTCCTACATCACACCCCTCCTGCCTTCTTTGTTCAATCTCCGCTCTGAGGAGGGACTCCAAATCCTCAATCCCCATTTTCTCATCGCCTCAATTTCTCTAGGACTATTTCAACGGAAAATAATCCTTATCTTTTTTAGAACAGAAGTCTAAAAAAGGGATTGGAAGAAGAGAAGAGAAGAGGAGAGAAGGAAGCTGATGTGCTTACGCTGATCATCGCTGAGGCTTCCCTCGAGACCATCCCGAAGGAGCTCCTGAGGAACCGCGATATTCTAAGGCATGCGAGGCTTCGGGGCATAAGTCCAAGGTTCATGCTCCTTGATAGATCTTACCATCATCATGCGATGCTCAGGCTCCAGAATGGCGAGCGTAGGGGCAGGCCCGATATCGTCCACTTCGCGTTGCTGGAAGCCCTAGGGACTCCCTTAAACCTAGAGGGGCTTCTGAAAATTCGGGTCCATACCTTCCAAAACTTCGTCATAGAAGTAAGTCCTGAGGTAAGACTTCCTAAGAACTACCTGAGGTTTAAGGGTTTGATGGAGCAGCTCTTCCGATATGGGAGGGTGCCTCCAGAACCCGGAGAGAAGCCCCTTATGATTCTAAAGAAACAGAGCTTAAAGGAGCTTATGGAAGAAATGAAACCAAGCCTCACTGTTGGGCTGACGACTGAAGGAGTCCCTATCACGCTGACGGAGCTCGCATATAGGCTAATGGGGCGGGGGGAACCGGCTATTGTGGTTGGGGGCTTCCCAAGGGGCCATTTTTCGGATGAGACCAAAGGAATGCTTCAAGCTCTTTATCGCATCGATCCAGCCTCTTTGGAAACTTCGATTGTAGTCTCCCGCTTAATCTATGCCTTCGAGAAGGCTATAGGCATCGAGGACAAACGTTTTACGGCAATGCTTTCATAAGCCTAAGAGCCAAATTTCCCTAGAAAAGAAGCCTTCAAACAAAACCTAGCAAGAGCTAAGCCCAAAAATGAAGGAAAAAGTCAACTCCATTCTATCGGATTCGATTCGATTCTAACTACAATCTTGCAGGGATTTTTTGGTATATAGGCTTCCTTTATTATAAGCTTAAGTCTTCTGAGGTTTTGGAGGAGGTTGTCAACTTAACGTGAGTAGGTTGTGGATGGCTACATGAGCTTCCATCCAGTTCTCGGCCCTCTTTATGTTGCTTCCGTATGGATAGTTGTTGTAGAACTTCTTAAATTGACAAACTCGATGCCTTAAAGAAAATCGGCATGCATCCACGAAGCGAATTTTCGGTAGGAATCGATTTAAATTGAAAAAGAGCAAAGTTTCCTTGGAGCCATATATCATTAGGGCTTCCTATAAACCGGTGGACCTTTCTTGACGGAATGGGATGTAGTCATTGCAGGGGCTGGGCCCTCTGGGCTTATGGCCGCTAGAGAGGCATCCCAGGGGGGTTTGAGGGCCCTCGTTCTAGAGGAGCATGATGAAATCGGTGTTCCAGAGCATTGTGCAGGTCTCGTTAGCATTAGAGGTTTAGGACTCCTCAACCTTAAGCCCCGACCAGATTTTGTAAGGAAGGAGATTTTTGGCGCCGTATTCCATTCTCCCACTGGAAGGATACTTACCCTGCGAAAAAAGGAGATCGTCGCCCTCGTCTTGGACAGGGCTAGATTCGACAGACACCTTGCGGAAGGGGCTATGCGATCTGGAGCCGAGATAAAGACGGGGGTCAGAGTCGAGGACATCGAAGAAAGAAGGGATGGGCTTATCGTCGGAACTTCAGAAGGTTCCCTAAAGTGCAGGATCCTTGTGGATGCCGAGGGGATAGCCTCAAGGTTGGCCTCCAAGCTAGGCTTGACGGGGCTAAGGGATAAAAGGCCCATTCCAGCCTTCCAGTATGAGCTTGAAGCCTCCCTAGAAGATGAGAGTCTCGTCCATGTATATCTCGGACGTAAGTTAGCGCCAGGTTTTTTTGCATGGATTATACCTTCGAGTTCTGAAACCATCAGGGTCGGCCTAGCCTGCAATTCTGGTAATCCCCTTAGACGCCTAGAGGCCTTCATCCGGGAGGTTTTGGGCTTTAGGGATGCTCAGACTTGGGGAAAGGTTATCAGGAGGACTTCATGGCCCATCGTTACTGGAGGTCCCATAGCTCGTCCATACGCATCCAGGATCCTCTTGGTCGGAGATGTGGCTGGACAGGTAAAGCCGACCACGGGAGGAGGCATTGTGACAGGAGGTTTTTGTGGTATGATGGCCGGAAGGGCGGCTGCAGAGACGCTTACCTATAAAGATAAAGATCGGGACTCTTCGATAAGGAATTTAGGGATCTATCAAAAACTTTGGAAAGCTAGGTGGGGAAGGGAGCTAAGGCTCCAAAGAATTCTTAGAAAGGCCCTGGATGCCCTATCAGATAAGGATATCGAAGAAATTTTCAAGGTCCTTGGAGAAAGCGATCGAATGAAGGATTTAGAAATGCAGGGGGATATGGATTTTCAAAGTGGGATCCTTAAGCTGCTTTTAGCTGAGCCGAGGCTTTGGAGGCTTTCCCTGAAGGCTTTGGGAGACATTATAAGGAACTGATCGATCCTTCTGCGTTTTCTTAAGAGACCATTGCTAAAAACGGCGTTTTTTGCATAGAAAGAGGGAGGGAAGGGAAGAGAAAGAAAATAAAGGGAAGGAAAAAAGAATTAGGAGAATAGGGCGCAAAGCCCTTGCCCAATTTAGCCCATCGACAATCCTAACCACTTATGCACCTTCTATGACTATCATCGTCAAAGTGCTTCGGACTTTATCGAGCTTTCGCAACTTCCATGTGACTATTTCCTTGAGTTTTTCCATGCTATCAGCCTATGGGGCGACTGCTTAGGCAGTCAGCCTTTCCACCCTTGCGATGATGTCATAGACGCCGTAGATAAGATAAGCTTCCTTTACGTTTTCTATTCTTCTAAGAGCCTTGAGGACCTGCGCCTCTTCTCCAATCTCGGCGTTTATAAGGACGAAGGCCAGGGGCAGTACGATCACCTCCCATAGTTCCTTAAACAATTATCGGTGCTTGAAGTATAAAAGTTCTAAAAGAGTTCGAGTAGAGAGGAAAGCCTTTTCTCATACCTTGGTTTTCCAGCTATTTCTATCCTTTATGAAATTAGTTCAAATTCCTTTCCAAGGAATGGAAACTACGATTTCTGATAACTTCTCCATATTGAAAACTAAGCCTTAATGTAGCCTATTTTATCCTATCCTAGAAATTCACCCTAACGAAAAAGATGGGTTACCTTACCTTGGGATTAAACTTCCTCTCCTTCCCATGCCTAGGGGCACCTATGTTCTGATACCCCTCCTTCCATATTTAGTCCATCGAAGGATTCGATATAGATAATGCCTATAGTTTTCGTAAGAAACATCCGGAGGTATGTGATGGTCCGTGGATACGATATAGCCCCCTCCGGGAAGGAGGGATGGGAGCTTTCTGCACAACTCCTCATCTATGGCTTCAGGGCCCCTCCTAAGGGACCATAGGCTTATATTCCCCATAAGGACTACCCTATCTCCGTACTTTTCTCGAAGGGATGGGGCATCCATGCCTGCCTGGGCTTCCAGAGGCAAGAAGCCATTCACCCCGGCCTCAAGCCAAAGGGGGATGAGGGGTTCAATGTTCCCATCAGAATCCACGATTGCCACATCGACCCCACGAATCCTGAAGGCATCTGTAACTCGTCGATAATAAGGGACGAAGAGTTCTTTGAAGATTCTTGGAGAAACCATGGGACCATTCTTGTAAGCCATATCTTCCCATATGCCTAGATAATCGACCTGGATCTCAAGGGCAGGTTTAGCTAGGGCTATGACGAATTCTGCCCAGAAGCTGAAGATGCGGCGGATAAGCCATGGCTTTTGGATGAAGGCAATAAGGGCTCCCTTCAGCC
>JAWCLV010000047.1:0-9914 GCA_038850515.1 Bathyarchaeia archaeon | reverse complement strand
AGCCAAAAATGGGAGCTATGATTAGAGTTATGGCACCTGTGATAGAAATTAGAAAGCTCCAGATATTCATACGACCGAAAATCCAACTTATTGGCTCCGGTAGCAAAAATGAGGTATTAATAACCGTGGCGAATATTTGTCCGAAGAATCTCGGAAAGGCGTATAATCCCATTAAAAAACCAACTACATGAACATAAGCCGTTACGGGAGTTGGAGCAACAGTAGCATCAGGAAGCCAAGAATGTAAAGGAAACTGAACAGCCTTTGGTAATATTCCTATAAAAAACAATAGCATGGCCATAGTTATCGTCTGAGTTGCCGATAAGCAATGGATCCATTCATGAATCTCCCAGGTACCGACGACAGGATAAATTACTATGGAACCGATGAGAAAGCTTATCGTACCGATATGGGTGATGATGAGGGTTTTTAGGGCAGCATTAATGCATACGGTGTCTTCCTGCCAGAATGAGACAAGAACATAAGAGCAAATACTAGATATCTCCCAGAAAATTATAATCATAATCATATTACCCAAAAAACAAGCTCCTGTCATAGCACCTAAAAAAATTAGCATGAATGAGTAGGCTCTATTAAAGGCCGAGGGTAAGGATCTATATCTATTGTTAAGACTAAGATATTCGACAGCGAAAGTTTGAGCTAATGAGGCGAATAAAGCTGAAAGTAAAGTTGGTATTAAGGCCAAACAATCAACATATAAACTGAAAGAGATCGTTCCAAATGGCTTTGAAAAGAGTAAAATAGATCCAGTTATTGGGCCTTTCTCTATCACATAATTCGTCAATATCATGATAAGAAGCAAGGAGATGTACGATGTCATGACGCATATCCATTTTGCTATTAAGTTTCCAAATGGAGGGATTCTTGCAATACCATGAGCCATTATGGCTATAAGATATGGTAATAGTATAGCTGTAATAGCTAGTGCAAAGGGGTTTATCATTTATAAAAAACCTCTAAAGTTACTTTTAAAGTCTTTTCATTACCTCCTCTTCCTCAAGAATACCACACTCGTTTTTAAGCTTTACTCCAAGGAGGGTCGGAATTTTAAGGGATACCAGTCTCTATCGATCCCTTCCTTTTCGATACGATTGTCTCCTAGAGGAAAGGTGCCATATGGGTATCAAGGGTTACGCAAGCTCGGAACCGAAAAAGATAATATAGAGGAGATTATCAGCATGGAGGAGCCTATGTTAAGGATTTTTTCAAAGGGTCGAATGAAATCCCCTTGGATTTTCCATTTGAATACCGGCTCCTGTAACGGATGTGACATCGAAATTGTCGCGGCTTTGACGCCTCGCTACGATCCAGAACGCTTGGGATGCGTCCTCGTTGGTTCACCTCGCCACGCTGACGTTCTCTTGTTGACGGGACCATTAACCCACAAGATGTTTTCTAGGGTTGTTAGAGTTTACGAGCAAACCCCCGAGCCCAAGGCAGTTGTGGCAGTTGGGGCTTGTGCCGTTTCAGGAGGTCCCTTTCTAGGCAGCTACACTGTAGAGGGGCCTTTAGATAGGATAATCCCTGTGGATGTTTATGTCGCCGGTTGCCCCCCTCGCCCCGAAGCCATAGTAAGAGGGATTGTGGATGCCTTAAAAAAGAAGTTTCGGTGAAGATGCTTGGCTGATGAATCGAAGGAAGTTGAGTACATAGAATTCACAAGGTTTGTCATGCCCGTAGGTCCTGTCCATCCATCCCTTAAAGAACCGATTCACTTCAAAGTTTTTGTTAGAAGGGAGGAAATCTTGGATGTCGATTTGAACCTAGGGCATGTTCATAGAGGAATAGAAGCATTGGCGGAGACTAAGAACCTAATCCAAGCTTTATACCTTATAGAGCGGGTTTGTGGAATATGTTCCCACAGTCATACAACATGCTTTGTTCAAGCAGTTGAAGAAATAGGTGGAATTCAACCTTCGGAGAGGGCATTATATCTACGAACTTTAATCTTCGAGTTGGAAAGGATCCATAGTCATCTTTTGATAATAGGACTTATGGCTTATCAGATTGGATTCGACACCCTCTTTATGCATGTTTGGACCGTCCGAGAAAAGATCCTAGATCTCTTCGAGGAGATTACTGGCAATAGAATACATCACGCGATGAACATGATCGGAGGGGTTCGTTGGGACCTAACGCAGACGATGATAGAGAAACTTCAGAAAACAATGGATGAGCTTGAGAAGGCTGTACGATCCATCTATGGCTTTTTCATGGATAAAACTGTAGAAAAAAGGCTTTCTGGCGTGGGTTTCCTTAGTTTCGATGATGCAAGGGTGCTTTGCGCTGTAGGTCCTACAGCCAGGGGGTCCGGATTAACCTTTGATGTCCGCAGAGACGACCCATACGCAGCTTATGGCTACCTGAAGGATAGTTTCTCCACAGTTTCGAAAAGGGAGGGGGATGCCTACGCAAGAATAGAGGTTAGAATTTTGGAACTATTCGAGTCCATAAATTTGGTGCGAACCATCATAGATAGGCTTCCTAGGGATTCAATAGCCCCTAAAGAAGCGGCATTAAGGCTGATAAGGCAGATACCTGCTGGGGAAGCCATTTCAAGGGTCGAGGCTCCTAGGGGAGAGCTCTTTTACTTTTCACGGACGAATGGTAGGGGAGGATTAGAAAGATTAAAAATAAGGACTCCGACCCTAGCCAATATAGCAAGCCTAAGAAAAATGCTCATAGGGTATGAGATAGCAGACATACCGGTAGTAGTCACTTCCGTCGATCCATGTATAAGCTGTACAGAGCGCATCCTTGTTATTGATGAGGCAAAGGGAGAAGTTGAAGTTATCGATGCACAAGAGTTGCGGAGGAAAAAGTTATGTTCGTGATAATTGGACTTTTGATAATGTTTCCTCTAGTTTTTGTCTTAAGTCTACTTTTTGAGGGTATAGACAGAAAAATTCATGCAAGAATGCAAAGAAGGATTGGACCACCAATAATACAGCCATTCTACGACTTTATAAAATTGCTTGGAAAGGAAAGAATAACGCCCTTCACGGCAGCCCGTGGAATTTTTGGTATGGCTCCCATACTCGCTGCATCTTCCTCGCTACTTGCTGGAGCCATATTACTGAATAATATAATAACAAGGATGAATATAATCGGCGATTTGATATTAATTCTTTACTTAATTGCAACTTCTTCTCTTTTTATTATGATAGGAGGATCTTCCTCGGGAAATCCTTTTGGAGCTTTAGGTTTCTCTCGGAAGGCCACTATGTTCATCTGTTGCGAGTTGCCTATGGTTATATCTATAATATCCGTATATATGAAATCGAACTTTTCTATGTCTTACTATAACATAATCGAGATTCAAATACAATCCGGAATTTTTTTGGCAATGTCGAATCTAAGCTCCCTATTGGCCGCAATAAGTTTCCTAATATGCATTCCAGCTGTAATTGGAGTAGTCCCCTTCGATATTCCTGAGGCGAAAACTGAAATAATATATGGTCCCTTGGTCGAGTATAGTGGTGCAAATTTAGCTTTATTAAGACTGACGAAGGCTTCTACTGCCTTCACACTAGTATTTCTAGCTTCTACTATCTTCTTCTATCCCTTATCATTTATTCAGAATTCATTTTTATTAGACGTTGGGATTATATTAGCTTCATGTCTTTTTTCCTCTTTCATCCTTATGTTAATAACTATTACCATTCCAAGGACTATTTTTTCACGTTTAAAGATCGGACAAACCTTTCGTTTTTACTTCCTACTACTATTCCCCCTATCCACAGTATCAGTTTTTCTATCCTTTTTAGGATTATGAGGTGTGAAGCGAAAATGAAAATTGGGTGTATGCTTAAAGAAGCCCTTAAATCCCTTTTCAAAAAGCCAGTAACAGTACAGTATATTACTAAGCCGGGCGAAGTTGTTCCTGTTTCCGAACGATATAGGGGCCGAATTGTCTATGAAAGGGAAGCTTGCATCGGCTGCCTCTTGTGCATAAAAACCTGTCCTTCGGGAGCTATCTCGGTAACCGAGGATGGTAAGGTGGCTTTCAGTCTCGATAGATGTATCTTCTGCGGACAATGCGGGGAAACATGTCCTAGAAAAGCTATTAAATATTCGAAAAATTTTGAAATCTCGGTATACTCTAGAGATGAGCTAATGACGAAATGATTTTTAAAGAATCGAAGCTAAAGTTAGGATCTTAGCTAATCCTTAAACCAGACTAAGGAAGGATATAGCCTAAAAAGGCTTCAGAATCCGTTCTTCAGTTAATATTTTTGAATACAGTCGAAGGTGGATACTAAAAGGACACATCGAAGCCATGAATAGGATTCTGTACGATACTTCGCGAGTTTTCAACGATCACGACGTATAAGTAAAGGATAATCTGGAAAGAGTTATTCGAAAAATCATTGAATCGCTCATCAAAATAACTTATTTCCTATTCTTTTCTGTTATTTCCTAAAATGAAGTTTTATATGCGTTATATTCAGATCTAGTTATTTTTCAACTATCTCGATTATATTTTTCTCTCGTAGTTCCTATCGAATTTGAAGTTAATTTAATAGAATGACTTCATAGACTTACTTACCTACCCCCCGCCAACATACTATTTAGTTAAGAGTCATAATAGAAAATTGAAAAATACCTATTATTATCTTTGTGCGTCTTCATAAGAACTATTGGCCTCTAAAACTTGTGTATGTTCGAAAGATTCTAGCTTTACAATCGTTTATTTATGTTCTTCCAGAGCCTTAAGGATAAGAGGAGCCGTCGTAACCTTAGCCACATCCCCAGGCACCGAGTCTGTGCCTACCACCTCGTCGGCGCCAGCTTCCATAAGAAGCTCTAAGGAATTCCCTATAAGAAGGGCATGGGTTGCTCCCACGAAAACTCGCCTAGCCCCTTGCTTTTTTAGAATCCTTACGGCGTTGGCAGCGGTTCCTCCAGTGCTTATGATATCGTCGATGACGATGGCATCCCTACCTGAAACCCTTAGGCTTTTTTCAAAGGTTCTTATTTCCCCAGTTTGGCGATCCCTTCGCTTCGTGAGGCAATCATATTCCCCCTCGATAGCCTCAGCGGCCAGAAGGGCCCTTTCCCTAGCATCTTCTTCATCATCTGGAGCGATGACGATGGGATCCCTCAACCCCTTTCTTTGGAAGTAGAGGGCGAGCTCCTTCGAAGCCGTGAGGTTGAAGGCTGGAATGCGATATCTATGCAGAACGGCTTTGTCATGAATGTCCACAGTGTAGAGATACGAGGCGCCCGTTGCTTGGATAAGATCCGCCAACATGGCTGAACTGATCGTTTCTCCGCTAAGATATCGCTCATCTTGGCGGCTATATGCCAAATAGGGAATGAAGAGCCCTATGGATCCAGCCTTAAGGTCCCTGGCTCCATGAATCATCATAAGAAGCTCGAGGATATGGGCATCGCTGGGAGGGTATAGGCTTTGGACGATCAAAAGATCCTGCCCCTCGATTTCTTCCTCAAACCTGAAGTAGAATTCCCCGTCTGGAAAGCGCTTGTAGCTTATCTTGGCGAGGGGGAGGTTCCCTTGAAGGCTTATGAGCTCTGCCAGCTTTGTTGAACTCGGCCCTCCTACTATCTTGACCTTCATAGTATTCACCAATAGGCTAATTGTAGGGGAAATAAGATTTCCCTTTAAATCTTAACATTTCCCTTTCATCACTTATTTTATTTTCCTGAATAGATGGGCGCCATCAACCGAACAAACATAATCAAAACCCGTTTCGATAAGCTTTCTAGCTTCATCGACCTTCTTGGCAACGGCAGAATAGAATTCGTTCGATGAGCCTTCCCCGTAAAGGCTTTCTTCGATGTCGATGTAAATCGTCGCGCTTTCAATATGCCTATGCCCCAGATTTTTCGCTGTGAATAAGAGGTCTTTGGTTTGATGATAGAGTTTTGTCGCGTAAAAATGTCTGAGGGAATGGTAATGGAGAAGCTTAAGCCTCGGATTCTGGAGCCTTTCTGCAACTCTTTTTCTGGTTCTTGAAAGGAGGGTCCAGGCAGCGCTATGCCCCATGGGAAAGACCTTTGCGTTCAATTCCGTTTCGGTCCTCTTCTCGTTCATGGATCCATTCCCATACCCATGCTCGCCTTCCTCCTTCAATCCAGTTTTGGCTTCGGCCTTCGCCTTCATGGCTCCAAGCATGGATGCCAAGCGCTCGCTTATCCTAAAGATCCTCGATTTCCCAGCCTTTTCTGGCTTAGTGAGCCTTATGGTGCGCCCTTCCAGGTCAAGGTCTCACCACTGAAGGTTTAGGGCTTCGTTGAGCCTTAGCCCGCTTTCCTTGAGAAGTTGAAGCAGCGGCGCCAGCTTCCATCCTGAGGCTGCGATTAAGGCATCGACCTCCTGCTCCGTAGGAACGAAAGGAATCGCACGTTGCCCTTGAACCAATTAAGGAAGATTTCGATTTTTCATCGAAACTAGCCCTTTCGGGAAACTCGGGGAGCCTTAACTCAGTTTTTTAAAGCCGCAGCCCTCGCATACGCCATTCTTGAAATGATGATCTGGCCAATAGGGGTAATCGCCCCAGAGTTCGAGGCGCCCCCTCCTCAGGGGCTGAACTTAGGATTAGGCTTAGGCTTTGGATTTGGCTTCAGATTTGGCTTCCCTTCTTCTTTTTCTTCCAAGTCCCAGTCCCAATCCAAGCTTAGGATCCCCTTCCTTCCGGCGATGCTCCTTGCTTTTTGTTTTGTATTATGAACCAGTAGGTTAGAAGATCTTTTTCTTTGGTTTCATAATCTGGGAATTTTTTCGATACGAGGCTCCAGAAGTTTTCGTTGTGGTTTCTTTGGAGGGAATGGACGACTTCATGGTATACGACATATTCGATCAGGGGCTCTGGAAGGTGCTTTGCCATCGTATTTATCGTTAGGTTTTTGTTTCGGCTGTAGGATGCCCATTTTGTTTTCATTTTTCTGTAAAAGATTTTTTCTATTCTTACTTTAAGTTCTTCCTGGTATTTCTTCGCTAGAATATTTACGAGTTCTTCCAGCTCTTTTTCCGTTCTTTCTTCGATTATTTTTTTATTTTTGCTTTCTTCCAAAGCCTTTCTTATGGCTTCCTGTTTTTTATTTATCCATTTTTCATATTTTTTCAAGATTTCCTCCGGATTTTTGTAGTTCCTTGGTAGGATGAGGGTTAGTTTCCCTGTTTTGAACTCGAGCCTTGGATGCTTTACGTTGCGGTAGACGATCGAATACTCGCCTTCGTATTCGTTTTCATATTCATATTCGTTTTCGTATTCGTATTCCCGCGGGGCTTTTTCATCCATAGGTTTTCACGTTCTCCATGATTCTTTGGTGGAGCTCGTCTATATGCTTCAGGGATAAGCCGTATTGGCGAACATATTTCCTTAAGTATTTCCGGGTTTCCCGCTCTATCGCCTTCCGCGTGGTTGGCTGGGTCTGCCATCCTTTGAAGAGGTATGGGCTTAGAAGGGACGTAAGTTCCTTCACGTCTTGGCTTAGGGCTTCGTTCTTAGGAAGTGCTTTTTCCAGCGTCAGGAGCATGGCATATTGTAGGTCCGTAAAGGCTAATTGCTTTTGGCGGGTTTGCAGCTCTTGGATTTCCTCCACGACTCGGACGGCTTCCTTATAGATTTTTTCATAGTCCTTCGTCTTCTCCTTCCATAGCCTTAGGATGCGCTCGACCTTTTCCGTTAGGGTTTCATAGATAGGGTTTCGATGCTTATCTACGATTATGAAGCGGTTTAGCGTAAAGAGGATGTTAGCCGCCTTTTCCTCCTTCGTTTTGATTTTTTCCTCTAGGTTTTTCAAATAGTCCGCGTCGAACTGGATGGTTGGGTATCGGCGCTCGATCTCGGAGATTTCGGTCGTTTTGTAGACGTATTTGAGAGTCCTTGGGAAGTATTTTTGGACGTATTTGTACTCTTCGTAGTGCTCTTGCCTCAGCCAATGGATATAATAGCCGTATACTTGCGTTAGCCATTGGTATTCCCTAAGCCTCTCTATCTTTATCGGATGGGCGCCGAGGAGTTCGAAGAGCTTTCTGAGCTTGCGGTAGTTTTCTCGGAATTTCTTGGCGTTCGGCTCGTTCCCGGTTATGGTTTCGAAGGCTTTCAGCATCGTCTGCCTGTCTTCCCTATCCTTCGGTACGTCAGGGAATAGGGCTAAGGTTTCCTCCAAGGCTTCTGTGAATTCCTGGGTTAGCGCCTCCAGGTCCAGAAGGACGCCCGCTATGTCCTCCTTCGTGTAGTTTTCGAAAGCCCTTGTGAACTCCTTCAGGATGCCCACATAGTCTATGATGAGACCTGCCTCCTTTACGTCCTTGTAGGGTCTGTTTGTGCGGGCTATGGCTTGCAGAAGCCTATGCTCCTTCAGGGGCTTATCGAGGTACATGGTTTGGAGGATTGGAACGTCGAAGCCTGTAAGAAGCATATCGGTTACGATGAGGATCTTCGGATACTCTTCCTCCTTATACCTATCGATAATTCGCTTTCGTATGTCTTCTATAGCTTCGCCATGATAGCGGGCCGTTAGCTCCCTTAGGTATTCTTGGATTTCCTGGGGATCCGTTCTCGTAAACGTCATGATGACCTCCGAGTATTCCCTTGGAAGCCATTTGTCGAGTTCCCTCTTGTAACGTACGCATGCTAGGCGGTTTACGGCTACGACCAAAGCCTTGAACTTTCCGTCTAGGTTTTCCTTAAAATGCTCCGATATGTCTTGGGCTACGCGCTTTATGCGTTCTGGGTTTTCGAGGAAGACTTTTATGGCGTTGAGCCTTTGTTTTATCCGCTCTTCCGTCCTTTCTCGATACTCTTCCGGGATTTCTTCGAATTCAATCTGGATGAAGGCGTCGAGCATTTCTTTCTTTAGATGGATTCCCTCCTCCCTTTCCAGGCGGGGCTGGTAGGCGATTTTCAGGGTAAAGCCGTCCTCGATGCTATCGGTTATGAAGTATTTATCGAGGTATTTTTCGCCTTCCTCTGGGTAGGAGAATTCCTGGTACGTATCGCGTCCTGTTTTGGCGATAGGCGTGCCCGTTAGAGCGAAGGCGAAGGCGTTCTTTAGGATTTGCTTCATCTGGGCTGCGAGGATTCCGTATTGGGTCCTATGGGCTTCGTCTATGAAGAGGATGACGTTTCGACGATTCTGGATAGTTTCCTGCTTTTGGCTTATCTCCTCCAAATCTTTTTGGAGTTGCGCTAGCTCCTCGGGGCGGAATTTGTGGATTAGGGTTATGAATATGCCCCTTTTTCCTCTGTTCTCGTCATGGCGAAGGATTTGCCTTAGGGCTTGGATGCTCTCTATGGTTTCGGGTTTTGTTATGTCTAGGGCGTTGAATTCTTGGTAGAGCTGTTCCTGGAGTTCTTCCCGATCTACGATGAAGAATATGGTCGGGTTTTCGAGTAGCGGATGGCGATATAGCTTGTTGGCTGCGAAGATCATTGTGAGCGTTTTGCCGCTTCCCTGCCAGTGCCAGATTAAGCCTTTGTTTCGGCTTTCGCTTCCTTGTAAAAAGGCGATTACGCGGTTGAAGATTTTTTCTGAGGCTTGGTATTGCATGTAGCGGGTTATGACTTTTGTTGTGGTGCCGTGTTCTATGCGGAAGAATAGGTAATGGCGTATAATGTTTAAGAGCGTTGCGGGCGTGAGCATTTCTGTTTGGGCGTCTAAGGGGTCTGGCGTGTTGGGTGTGCGCCATTGGTGGATTTTTACGTCTTCTTTTTGCCATGGGGCTGTTGGGAAGTAGCGGGCTGTTTGTTCGGCGGCTATGCCTATTTGGATGTATTTGTATGGTTCTGGAACGGTTTGCTGGTATTCTTGGATTTGCTTGTAGGCGGTATACCAGTTTTCTGTTAGGCTTGTGGGGTTTTTGCATTCTATGTTTGCGATTGGGATGCCGTTTACGTAGAGGATAATATCGTTGCGGATTT
>JAWCLV010000046.1:0-10303 GCA_038850515.1 Bathyarchaeia archaeon | reverse complement strand
TGTTATATGGGAAGGAAGGCCCGTGAGGGCGAGGGCAATGCTTAGAAGATCATCGTCGCCTATTAAAACAATCTTTTTTCCTTCTAGGTCTCCATAATGATGCATTAAAGCAGCCCTTGCAACGACATCTTCCCCAAGCATATAGCCCTGGAAGAAATCAAGACTTGGAGGGGGACGTTTTTCAGCTATACGCCTATAATCCACAAGGACTTGCTTAAACTTTCCATCAGGAATTATTCTCTTGCCAAGGCAGTAGGGGCAGATTTTCCCGTTAAAATTTATACTTTTCGGGTTGACTTGACTTTTACCATACTCTGTTAGATGGAAACCGTTCTCATCAGATGCTATAATATGCTCTGCGCTAAGTCTTTTCAAAGAGATTACAAAATCTCTCAGAGGACCGTTAACTTTGTCGAGTAACTCCCAAAAGGTCTTCCTTGAATTTGCAAGTTCATACAATATTTTGGTTTCTATTCTATCCAAAAACATTCCTCCTAATAACGCGTTTTTCAACGCTTTTAGGTTGAAACTCTTCGATCAATAAATCGAAAGCTTTCAAGCTAGGGCCATCATCACCGCAAGTGAAAATGTCCAAAGCCATATAACCATACTCGGGCCATGTATGAACGCTCAAATGCGATTCACTTAAAAGGTATATGGCAGAAACTCCATAAGGCTTAAACTGATGAAAACTTGAAGAAACAACATGCAATCCTGATTTAGCAACTACCCTATCCAAAACTATTCGAAGATCTTCCACCTTGGAAATCTTTCGGGGATCAACCCCCCGAAATTCGGCGATAATGTGAATGCCCATAACGAACACCCAACATTATCGTCGAACTTCGGAAGCTTGCTTTCTTGTTCTTTTCCGGGGCAACTATGCATAGGTTTCCTATCCTCTAATTTGAGAGGCGAAAATCTCTTCTTTATAAATTTTACGCGACTTAAGAGGGTGCTGTGATCCATGAAAAGCGTCTGGATTCTTCTACCGGCTTACTATGCGTAGGAGCCTATCCTATCCTAGGCTAAGCTAAGGCCTTCCTTCGCATCCTCTTAAGCTTTATCTCCGCAAGCCTTCGATCCGATCGGATCGGAGCGGAGCGGAGCCCATGTAGGCTTCTTTCCTCGAAAGCATGTACCAGATGATCGAAAGCATTCCCTTGCCTGGCAACGGCTACGATGGCTTTCTTCCGATGATGCCCTCTACAGGCGGCTATGCGCTTATAGAGGCTTCCATTACAATTCAAGCCTCTCATCTAGTCGCTTAGAGAAGGAATCACCCTCAGGACATATGTTATATTTTTTCCCTATAGCTCAAGACAGCCATGTAAAGCAGGATTGTATCGCCCTAATCTTCGACTGCAAAGAAAACCTAAATCCTAAACAAACCCCTATTAAGGGGTTTGATGGACCTATCCATGACTCATCTCCAAAGGATAGGCCCTTAAAGCTCCTTAAAAAGCCAGAGTTAACAGTATCTAAAAACAAGAGCGCCTCTCGTATCGAGGATCAAAGAATACCAGAGTCCTTAAGCCTTCTTTCGCCAACGGTCCCCTATGCCTAATTCATGAAAGGAAGTCATCCCCTTCGGGAAGGCGTTTCCTCAAGGCCTTCTCGTTAAGCTCAATGCCAAGACCAGGCTTGTCGGGTACCTCTATGAAACCCTCCTTAACCAAGGGATTTGGAAGACCCTCCACAATCTCATACCAGAAGGGGTCTAGACGGGGCATCTCGAAGGCGATGTAGTTCTGGGGAAGCGTAGCACAAACCTGAATGAGGGCTGCCAATCCTATCATGCCATCTCCCACGCCATGGGGAGCTATGAGGATGCCATGGAGATCTGCAAACTCGGCGATCCATTTTAGTTCAGCAATGCCCCCAGTATCCAGGGGATCCGGCCCTATGACATCGACCGCATTCTCTTCGATAAGGTCCTTGAACCCATATCGCAAGTATATCTGCTCGCCAGTATGGATAGGAGTCGTCGTGTTCGAGGAAACTAGGCGGAAGGCTTCGACGGCCGTGTAGGGCGTGTAATCGCCTGTGATGAGGTCCTCGAGCCAAAGAAGATTCAGAGGCTCAACGGCCTTCGCCAGGCTAAGGGCTGCCTGTACTGAGAAGCCAGGTCCACAGTCGATGGCTAAGCCGTATTCATCCCCGAAGACCTCCTTGAGGGCCCTTATGCAAGCTATGGCATGCTTCAGGCCTCGCTCCGTGACATGCCCCCGAAGCCTGTAGCCTTCTTCGGGCTCACCATAGAAGGAGCCTGGGACCTGGGCGAACATCCTTCCATGGAAGCCTATGGCATACTTGAAGATCGTAAAGCCTTCCGGAAGGCTTTTCTTCTTACGGGCGCTCTCGGCATAATCCTCAGGCGTCCATCCCTTCGGTCCTGGACCTGTGCCTGTGTTATAGACCCGGACCCTATCTCGAATCTTTCCTCCCAGAAGCCTATAGACCGGTAGGCCGGCTGCCTTCCCAGCTATGTCCCAGAGGGCCACCTCTATGGCGCTTACGGCGCTTCCCCAAGGCTTGAAACCCCCTAGATGGCGTATCCTCAGCATAACCCTCTCGACGTTCCGAGGATCCTGTCCTAGAATGAAGCGCTTATAGAAGAGGACCTGGGGCTTATTGTAATCCCTGTAGAACTCCAGTTGAGAGAGGCCGCTGATACCCTCGTCCGTATCTATGCGGACGATGGGATAGCTCTCCACGACCGTGCATTTTAAGTCTGTGATCTTCATATCCATCATGGATTAATTAGATCTGGATGCGCATATAGCCTTTTCTCGATTACAGCAAATTCGGATCTATGCTATGCTATGCGATGGCAAATCCAAAGGGACGAAGCCTACTATACGCCTTCTGAAGCTCAATAACTATTATAAGAGATCTTAACCCTTTAGC
The DNA here is from genome assembly GCA_038850515.1 of Bathyarchaeia archaeon. Lineage (GTDB taxonomy): Archaea > Thermoproteota > CALKCG01 > B24 > JAGTQN01 > JAGTQN01. Next base: position 7,393 of record JAWCLV010000046.1, on the reverse strand, counting down.
CTTCCAAAAGAAAGCCTTATGCCTCCAAGGGGCTATATAGCCCTAAGCTAAAGCCGCTCTATTCGCTAGGAGCTAATACCTTCTTTTCCTCGAGGGCTTTACGTTGAAGCATGATACATGTCCCATATACGAGCTCTATTCCATTAGAATGGCAGAATTCTATAGCCTTCTCAGACTCGGCTCCAGGTTGCATCCAAACCTTTCGAATGCCTATTTCCACGCATGTCCCGAGAACCTCTTCCGTAACCTCCGGAGGAACCACAAAACATACGAGGTCGGGCTTTTCCGGTAAAGCCTTAAGATCCGGATAGCAACGATCCCCTAGAATTTCCGTTGCGTTTGGATTTATCGGATAGACCTTGTAGCCGGCACTTTTCAAGTCCTTATAAACCTTATGGCCATACTTCTCTGGGCTCCTGCTCACCCCTACGACTGCTATCACATTCTTCTTATCTAATAGCCTCTCTATGGATTCCTGTTCCATGAAATCCCTCCTTACTTTGAAGCGATCTCTGATGGGCCTTCGTGAAAGGATGTGGAATAAGCCTTGAGCTCAAGGCTCCAGCTTCTTTTTAGGGACGCTGACGGCCTTGAATACGATTCATCCCTTCCCGAAGATAAAGGATATTTAACAAAGGCCTTTGCCCTAAAAACCTTCCCTTGGACTATCGCATAAAGGATTCCGTAACCCTACTTCAAAAGAAAAAGAGGCATCTTTTGCCCTTCCTAAGGCTATCTAAGGGGAACGGCATTCTTGGCTATGTAATCCTCAACCTCGGTGCTCCAGTCTTTTGGACCCATGTAGTAGAAGGCTTCCGCATAATTGAGCCCATATAGCCTTCCAAGCTTTTCGAAGGGCTCGAGAAGGAATAGCCTTACATAAGCCCTGTCAGCATCCTCATCGCTTCCATCTAGGGCGGGAAGGCGTAAGCCTTTAGTAGCTAGGCGAGCTTTCAACCTCCTTCCTGCATGCCCGCCAGGACCCTGGGTCTTGTTCACGCATATGGCTTCAACCTTCTTCTCGATCCAGGGGGCTATGTCTACTACGCGGTTGTAGGGCTGACCTTCCCTGGCAACCCAATAGTACCTTTCCCTAACGCTATGGGGCTTAAGACCAGCCGCAAAATGTTCCGGATAGTCCTTATCCATACCAGCCATCCAGGCAGCCGCCTCTACGGCAGCTCCCGTTACCCAATGGTCCGGATTCTCTTCGAAATGGCCCCATGGATTGAAGGTGAAGACCGTATCGACCTTCAGGAGACGGAATAGAAAGATGAGGCGACATCTTATCTCCAAGGGCGATTCCCCGTCCATTAGATGATTTCTGTAACCTAGGTTGAAGACTCCCTTAAAGCCCAAAACCTTCGCCAGTTCTTCGACATCCTTCTCATTGCTCAGAATCGTCTCTCCAATGCTACGGGTTGGACCGCACTTCTCATCATTCGTTGTCTGGATGAGGTATGCCGTATAGCCTTCATCTATGAGCTTCGCGATGGTTCCGGCGCAGAAGAAGGGAATATCATCTGCATGGGCTTGGATTGCTGCCAAGACCTTTCCGGAATAGGGCTTGCCTTGGACTGGTCTTTCAACGAAGATCTCCCCTAAGGGAACGCCTCCATCACCTATTTTTGCCATAGGCTTTTCCTCCACCATAAAGGATGATGAATAAATAAAGGCGAATAACTCCTTATAAAAAGAAAAAGTGAAGGAGACGAAGCTCATATTTTTTATGCCATAAAGCTAGGGCGATTCTTAAAAAGTAAAGTGTTTGATCGCTTTTTGCTATAAGAAAACTAATTTTCATTTCTCGTTTTTCATTCATTATTAGATGAGAACTCTAGATTCGTTAAATTAAATTTGAATGATCTATCATTAGGAAACCTTATATAGAGTGCCCCGTTTTCTATCAAATATTCAAAGGAAAGAGGGGTAAGGAAAGGATTCCGAGGGACTCGGATGCTACCAAAAAGGACGGAAAGTCTCTGTCCAGAATGCCTTGCCATCATTCCTGCCGAGATCTACGAATCCAAGGGAAAAGTAAGGATAAGGAAGCTCTGCCCTCAGCATGGAGAATTTGACGACCTCTATTGGGGGAGCAGTGCCCTCTACGCCAAGGCTGAAAAGTTTGCCTACGATGCCAGGAAGCTTGAAAATCCTAACATAGATAAAGGGGAACCCCTCTGCCCAAAGGACTGTGGTCTCTGTAGTCTCCACATGGGCCATACGGCCCTTGCTAATATTGTGGTGACGAATCGATGCGACCTAGCTTGCTGGTACTGCTTCTTCTATGCCCAAAAGGCTGGCTTCGTCTTCGAGCCTAGCCTCGAGGAAATTCGTTCCATGGTAAGGAGCCTTAGGGCCGAAAAGCCGGTTCCATGCAATGCCATCCAGCTTACCGGTGGGGAGCCAACCCTAAGGGAAGATCTCCTTGATATCATAAGAATATGCAAGGAAGAGGGCATAGAGCATGTACAGCTGAACACAGATGGCATAAGGCTTGCCACAGATCCCCAGCTCGCCCTGAAGGTCCGAGGAGCCGGAGTCAACACGGTTTATATGAGCTTCGACGGCCTTTCTGAAAAGACGAATCCGAAAAACTACAGGGAGGCTCCCATAGCCATAGAAAACTGCCGACGTGCCGGTATGGGCATCGTCCTCGTCCCTACGATAATAAAAAGCATAAATGATGAAGAGTGCGGCCCCATCCTCGATTATGCCGTTCGGAACATGGACGTCATAAGGGGCGTCAACTATCAGCCCGTTTCCCTTGTTGGTCGCATGCCCAGGGCTGATAGGGAGCGCTTTCGTATAACGATTCCTGATGTGCTCCAGCGCATAGAGACCTTCACAGGAGGCCAAGTCGTCCCGGAGGATTTCTTCCCAGTACCTGCTGCCATACCCTTCAGCAACTTCGTCGAAGCTATAACAAATCGTCCCCAGTACCAATTGGCATCCCACTTCGCCTGCGGTATGGCTACGTATATCTTCGTGGATGAAGCGGGAAGGCTCGTTCCTGTAACCCGCTTCGTCGATGTGGAGGGTCTTCTGGAGTATCTTAGGAAAAAGGCTGAGGAGCTTCGGGAAGGAAGGAGCAAGTACGTCGTTGGGGCTCAGCTGCTATATAAGCTCGGGAGCTTCATAAATAGGGAACGGGCACCGAAGGGTTTGAGCCTTGCTAGGCTGGTCTATAATGTCCTTGTAAAGCACGATTACGGCGCCTTGGCTGATTTTCATCACAGAGCCCTTTTCGTGGGGCTCATGCATTTCCAGGATCTTTACAATTACGATATCGAAAGGGTGAAGCATTGTTGTATCCACTATGTAATTCCTGATGGACGCATCATACCTTTCTGCACCTTTAACGTACTTCCAGAGTTGTACAGGGATCCGATCCATGAGAAATACGGCGTACCAACGGAGGAGTGGGAGCGGAGGACTGGCCGAAGGCTTACCGACGATTATTACAGGAGACCAAAGGATTTGCCCAAAGCTATGGCATCATCCATTGTAACGACTCATAATTAGCGAAACCCCCAAGGATTTTCTTATAGATCTCTTATTTCAATGTTTGAATTGTAAGCTTAATTTAACTGCAATTTTAATGTTGATTGTTGTATCCACTTTCATAGTTCTTATTTTTAATTTTAAGTTTTATATTTAGCAATAAGAATTAATCTCAAATAGTATGCTAAGCCTACAATTCCAATTAATACACAAAAACTATAAATCTCTAAAGACAAAGAAGGATTATAAAACGGATTCGTGAATATAGGATAAAGGGGCTTTATATCATCATAAAGAGGAGAATCAAGAAAGACATGGAAAATCATACCCAAGGCTCCAGATATCATAAAGGAAGTAACTCTAAGCCTTCGATCTCCATCGTCTAATAGGAGTACTTTCCAAATCTGGTGAAAAATTCCTTCAAGAAGAAACATTGCGCAACCTAACAGGCAACCGAGGAAGGAAGCCAAAATAAATGTGTGCAAATATCCATGTAGGGGATAATCTAATCCAAGAAAAATAACCAAGAGGGGCTCTAAATCAACAATCATATTGGCTATTATGAACGTAGGCGCATGCCATCGTCTTTTGAAGAGAAGCCCTAACGCAAGGGTTGGTCCAAAATGGAAGGGCGTAAAAGGCATCCTGCGACTACCTAATCCCCTTGGACCCTTTACCGCGAATTGAAGCTGAGTAATAAAAAATCTAGGGATCTTTTCATACTTAATCCATTGGTTAAATTGTTTTGCCCTCAAAAATTTTTGAAGCTTTCTGTCGCTCTCAAGGGATGAGTCTCGCTAAAGCTTAATTTACATTTGTATCTTCACATTGCCTGGGTTAATCGATTTCATTAAATTGCATTATATATAGTTGACTTCAACTTAACTATCCATGAAAATTCATTCCATTCTTTTCTTTGGGCGCCTTGAGGCATGGAGGAAAGTCGATTGCCATAGGATTCCTATTCTATTTCCTTAAACTTGCCAGCCTTTTTCTTAACGCCTCTTCGATGTATCCGGATGGCTTGAGAGGAGGCGCGAAGATAGCTACGAGCTTCATGGTCTCGTCACTAAGGTTTATGATCTCATGCTCCTCCCCCTTTTTGGCAATAAGAATGGAATCGGGCTCGAAGGAAATTTCCTCCCCGGCAATCTTATAACGTCCCCTTCCGGAGACTACATACATGCATTCCTCACTTCCTTCATGCCTATGGAGGCCCGTAGTGGAACCAGGGCTTATTATGGAAAAGAGAATCGTTGTATGCTCAGAATTCCCTATCTCCGGAGAGACGAGAACCTTAAGAACCCTCTCGAAGGGAGTCGGAACCTTGACGCCTTGGACTTCCCAACCCTGAACGACAGACATGTTTCTACCATCCTTCTACCATCCTAAAACTCAGTTCCTCAGCTAGCTTTAAATTTAATCCTTCGTTCCTATAAGAAGGGTTGAAGGGGGCTTGAGCTTCCTAGGGTTCCTAAGGATTGAAGGAGCTCCCAGATCCAGAAATCCTTCACGGAGGCTTAGCCTTGATAGGAGGTTATATGGGAAGCCTGCTTCGCATAGACCTTAGCAGAGAAAAGGTTGACACGGAGCCCTTAGACTTCGAGATAGCCAAGAAACTCTTCGGAGGAAGTGCCTACGGTGCCTGGCTCCTCTATAAAGAAGTGCCCGCATCCATAGATCCTCTAGGTCCCGAAAACCATCTCATCATAATGACGGGCCCCTTTACAGGCACCTTCGTTCCGGGAGGCACGAGGGCCTCTGCCGTGGCTAAGTCTCCCCTTACAGGGATTTTCGGGGAGGCAAGTTCAGCAGGCTTCTTTCCAAGCGAGCTGAAATTCGCAGGCTTCGACGGCATCGTAGTCGAAGGGAGGGCTTCATCCCCAATCTATCTGAAGATTTTTGATGGAAGGGCCGAACTCCTTGATGCCTCCCATCTATGGGGCCTCGATACCTTCGAGACCATGGAACGCCTTCGGGCCGAGCTCGGGGATCCTCGCATCAGGGTTGCATGCATTGGACCAGCAGGAGAGAGGCTTGTGAGACTGGCAGCCATCATCAATGACGATGGTAGGGCCTTCGGAAGGACGGGACTTGGAGCTGTCATGGGGTCCAAGGGTCTTAAGGCCATAGCTGTCCGTGGTAGGATGAGGGTTCCCATAGCCGATAAAGAAGCCTTTGGTGAATGCCTTAAGGCCTTTAGGGATGGTATTGCCAAGGCTCCTAGGGCCCAGAGCTTCCGCCAATATGGGACGGCGGGTGGGGTTGAAGTCTTCGAGCATATTGGAAACCTACCGATAAAAAACTGGAGGCAGGGAACCTTCCCAGGAGCCTCTAAGATCACTGGCTCCACCATGGCAAAGACGATCCTGAAGGCTCCCTGGGCATGCCTAGGATGCCCCATCGCTTGTGGCCGAGAAATCGAAGTAAAGGAAGGACCGTATAAAGGGCTTGCTGGACCAGGACCCGAGTATGAAACGATTGCGATGCTAGGCTCCATGTGCCTTAACGAAAACCTCGATTCCATAGCCAAGGCCAACGATCTATGCAACCGTTATGGAATAGATACGATCTCCACGGGTGCGGTCATAGCCTTTGCCATGGAATGCTATGAGCGGGGGCTCATAGATAAGTCCGATACGGGAGGCATAGATCTCCAATGGGGGAATCAAGAAGCCATCATTCGCCTAACGGAGCTCATAGGGCGGAGGGAAGGCTTTGGGGAAATCCTAGGCAAGGGAGTCCGGGAAGCCTCTAGGCAAATAGGAAAGGGCTCTGAAGCCTTTGCCATCCATGTGAAGGGTTTGGAGGCTCCTGCCCACGAGCCCCGAAGGTTCAAGTCCATGGGCCTAGCCTATGCCACCTCGAACCGTGGAGCCTGCCATATGCAGGGCCTTGCGAACTGCATCGAGAGGGGGCTCCTCATGCCAGAGTATGGACTGAACGAAGCCTTGGATGGCTTCACCATCGAAAGAAAACCTGAAGTCGTCATCCTATATCAGAATCTCTGTTCAGCCTTGGATGCCCTTTGCCTATGCAAATTCCCAGTTTTCGGGGTTACTTCCTTCGAGCTTGTCGCCAAGACCTATGAAGCCATCACTGGATTGCCCATGGATAAGGAGGGGATCCTAGAGGCTGGGGATAAAGCCTGGAATTTGAAGAGGGCATACAATTTCCTTTGTGGAATAAGGGCAAAGGACGATAGGCTTCCAGATAGGTTTACGAATGAACCCCTTCCCGATGGCTTCGCCAAGGGACAGGTTTGTGAGCTTGAACCTATGCTCAAAAGGTACTATGAACTTAGGGGCTGGAACCCAGATAATGGAAGCCCGAATAAGGCTAAGATCAGCGACCTTGGCTTAGACCTTTCAGGGCTTCCATAAGGATTTTGAAATGTTTTTTGCGACTCGGTATAAAAGCTTCATAAAAGTCTATTTATTCTGAAATCATAGATCCCTTCCTGAGAATCCCTTATTTTCTTCTATTTAGGTTACTTTACCCAACCGCTGATAACTTCTCTCAAATAACCAGCCGTTTCTTGAACTTTATCCCTTTCGAGGCCGCCACCAGCTCTATCAGCAACAAGAGCGACGATCTTTCCAGCATGAAGGCCCTTCTTTTGGGCTTCATCGCCAACCATGACAACCACTTGAACCGTCTTGCCAAGGACGAAGAAAATCGCCGCAAGCCCCCTATCCTTGTTGACTAGGGTGTTGGCAATTTTCACGGCGAAACTCGCATCCGCATCCGCACCTTCCATGAACTTGATCAGAAGCCTTACATCTCCAAGGCTTTCAGCTTCCTTCAGCATTGATTCAACCTGACTTTCTATGAGCCTATCCTTCAGGCGTTCCGCTTCGCTACGAAGGGCCTTCAGATCGGAGACCAT
>JAWCLV010000045.1:0-10329 GCA_038850515.1 Bathyarchaeia archaeon | reverse complement strand
CTCCCTCTCCGCAGCCTTGACCTCCTCCCCATTCCTCAGGTAAGCTACGACTTCTCTCATCTTACCAAAGCTTTCCTTTAGCCTTTCCAGCTCCTCTAATCGCTCGAGCCTAGCCCTTACTTTCTGGAGATTCCTTATCCGATCCTCAGCCTCGATGAGGAGGGCCTCGCCAACCGAGGAGCTTCCGATAAGGGCTTGAAGCTGCCCCTGGGATGCCTCCAGCTGCCGAAGGGCTGTCCTAAAGCCCTCTCGGAGTTCCCTCGCCTCCCTAAGGCTCTTTTCTTCGGTCCCTATCTGGGCAGCTAGGCCTTCGATCTCCCTTTCCAAGCGAAGCAGGAGATCCTTATCCAAGGGCCCTCCAATCTTTCCTTCAACCTCGAACCTAATCTTTCTCGCTTTTTCCTCAAAGCCCTCAAGGCGCCCCCTCAGGTCCCTGAGCTCTCGGAAGCTAGCCTCCAAGCTTCTTATCCCATCGAGGATGCTCTCCTCCTCCTTTCTAAGCTCAGCAACCCGAGCTGCTGTCTCGCTTTCTTGGCGCCTCAGCCCCTCTAAGACCTTCATATGATCGATGGGCTGGGTGCAAACAGGACAAAGGCCTGGTTTCGCATCGGAAAGGTAATTGATGGCTGATGAGATTATCTGGTCTAGGGATGAGAAGGAACCGATCCTTCTCCTGATGTCTTCCAACTTCAGCCTTAGCTCCTCCAGAAGCTCCTCATGCCTTTCCTCGTCGCCCCACTTCTCGACAATCTCTCCGATCCTAGACTGAAGCATCGCTATGTTTTCTTCTAGGCGCTCTAGGTTGTGGATAGCGTCAAAGGCAGTTCTCTTTAAGGCTTCAAGCCCTGAGAGCTTTGTACTAAGGCCTTGGATCTTGGCTTCTAATCGCTTCACTGTGGCATCTAGGGATTCAAGGCTCATTGACCCGAAGCCCTTCAGCTTCTCTCTGGCTTCATGAAGCCTCTTCGTGGCTCCTTCAAGGCGAAGGCTCATCGTTTCAGCCTCCATCGAAGCCTTCACCCTGGCTTCACTGAGCCCATCCAGATCCTTCTCGAGGTTCAAGAGGGCTTCCTCGATGGATGCTAAGGAAGGCTCTGGCCTAGCCCTGGGTTTCAAAGGAATCCTCATATCTTCTGCAAGCTTGGCAATCGCTTCCAATAGATTCCCTATGCTTATGCAGGCTTCGGGGATCTCAAGGTCTGACTTGCGGTAGCCCTTCGAGATAAGCGCCTCCTTCTGCTTTTCCAGCCTCGCCTTCAGATGCTCAGTGAACTGGATTCTGTCCCTCTCCAAGGCTTCTATTTGCCTTTCCAGGGCCCTGACCTCCCTTGGAATCTTTCTCCTTTCTTCCAAAACTTCCACAAGGTCCCTGAGAAGCCCCAAGCCTAAGAGCTCGTCTATGGCCCTGCTCCGCTCCTCAGGGCTCTCCGATATAAGGGCCCTTATGGCTTCCTGATGGAGATAGATGGTCCTAGGAAAGTCCTCGGGTGGAAACCCCATCAATCTATTTATGAAGGCTTGGGCATCATCATCCCTGAGAACCCTTCCCTCAATCTTCACTTCCAGATCGGACTTACCCCTTGTCGTCGACTTGCCCATCCTTCGGCTCCTTGTGACCACGATTTTCCGGGTCCCGTCGCTAAGGGTGAGGCTTACGGTTGCCTTTCCCTCGGGATGGAAGAGATTGACGATGGCATCTTCCAGCCTGAAGTCAGGGCCTGTTAGGTATGGAAGTTCCCCCGTTAGGCACCATTCTATCGCTTGGAGAAGGCTGCTCTTCCCAACGCCGTTTGGTCCGTAAAGAAGGTTGGCACCTTCATCAAAGCAGCATTCGAACCGTTTGTTAATACCCCTTATCCCCTCGGCCGAAAGACTAATGATGGAAAAGGGCAATCTTAATTATGCCTCCTATTCCATCAAATCAATCAAATCCAATTTTATTCCACAACCCTATTCCTCCTCGCCCGCCAGTTGCCTTATCAGCGAACGGATCCTCTGGATTGCCGCTTCCTTCCCCCCTCGCTCCATATCCTCCAAGAGCGTTTTAAGGAGCTCGGCATCTTCCTTCTCGGGTAGCCTCTTCTCGAGTTCATAAAAAAGGCGGAGGTATGGATCGTCCATTGAAGATCCAATATAAAATTCTCGTTATTATTTAAAAGCATTAAAATTGCAAATTGAATTTTGATTTTCTCTTTAGACGACTAAATAAACTTCAGGGACCTTCCAAAACCCAAGGAGGAGTTGGGCTTCTTTAGGTCTTTAGACCTTCCTAGATGAAAAGACTTGCCGCCGATATGGCAGCAAGGATCTGCACAATTACACCAAACTTCCTTTCTGGAATTCTTTTGAGGGATAGTATGCCAACCAAAGCGCCTAGGGCTACTGCCGGAAAAATCATAATGTTTAGCTGAAGGGAATCGATGGTTATGAGCCCTAAGCTCATGCTGAACGGCACTTTGAACCAATTAAGGATGAGAAAGAACCAAGAGCCCGTGCCGATGAACTCGGTCTTAGGAAGCTTCATGGCCAGAAAGTAAATCGACACTATCGTTCCAGCCACGTTGGCCATCATGGTCGTTACGCCCGCGGCTATTCCCATCCCAATAGCGAACCATCGGCTATTGCGTATAAGAGTCCCTTCCCGACCATGGCCCAATAAGAAATTAATCAAAAGCATAACCAGAATTATAGCGCCTATTATTGGCTTCAATTGGGCATCATCGACCCTGCCCAGGGCTAGATAGCCCATTACGATGCCTATTGCTGTCCAAGGCATCAGTTTGAAAAGATGAGGCCACACAGCATGCTTTCTATAATAGGCTACGGCGAAGATGTCAGCGAACATCAACATAGGCAGAACGATGCCCGTCGATGCCCTTGCAGGGAAAACTTCGGCCATCAAAGGTATGAACAATACGCTTAGACCTGGAATTCCTGTCTTTGTTAACCCTATGGAGAAAGCGGTAATGATAGCTATCGACCATTGGAGCCAATTCAGCTCAGGCATCATACTCGCCATTGCTAAGGACGATTATAGTCTCCCTATATCTCCCAATCTTGATTTCTTATATCCGCCATTCCCAAATAACGAAGGTTTGCGCAGCGAGAAGAGCCATTAAGCCTCATCCCTTTCTATCTTTAAAACGAAAACTTTGCCTCTTGATGGCTGGTAATCCTCATTTCCTTCGAACTTTGCGTAGATCTCAGCAGTGTTATCTTGCGGATCCATTTTCCTCGCGATCCAAGCGATGCTAAATCTTCCTTCGCTATCCGTGATCCCAGAGCCTAAGAGGTCATCCCCACCTATGTCGCTCTCCATAAGCTTGATAAGTGCATTTGGTACGGGCTTCCCGCTTTCCAGCTCCAAGAGTCTACCTGTGAAGGTTATGGTAGCGCCTACATTGACCTTCTCTGACGGCTTCTCCAATTCCAATACAGTTTTGATGGGCTTAAGTTGTTTGGGAGGCTTCTTCTTCTGGATTATTTGTGTAACTACCGTTCCAGTCGGAATGAGAATTTCTGTTGCTCCATCCATGGATTCCAATACAAGATGCATAATTTTAACCTCTTTCACTATGCCAGTTTGTCCGGCAACTGTGATTATATCCCCGAAGGTGTAGGGTCTAGAGATTAGTAGAAATACTCCCGCAACAACATGGTTGAGAATCGTCTGGGTGGCGAATCCGACTACTAGACCTCCAAAAGAACCAACGGTTAGGGCTGCGGCGGCACTAAAATTGAAGACGGAGGCTATGTTAGAAAGTATTACAGCATACCCCGAGATCCTTGCTATCGTCCGGATCGTTGCCGCTGTAGGATGATCAGAGGTCTTCCTTATGTAGGCGTAGACCACGTTGCTCAAGTTGTTAATAATTAGATAACCTAAGCCAAGTATCAAAGCCGCCTGAACATATGGGAGAAGGGGATTGACGAGCAATATCAGGTTGCCGATAGGTTGCAGGAACTCTGGGATATTCTCGATCGAGGCCCAACCGAAAATAAGGTTTAGAATAGACAAGGAGATGGCAAGAACAATTATGTAGAAAAGTGCCCTCAGGCTTCCATGTCGGACGGTGGGGCCACCATTTTCAGCCTCCGGAAGTGGTTTTTCAGGGTTGCCGTTCAACGCCACTATTCACCATTCTTTCAAACTGCTAGTCGGAGTTATAAGCGTCTAAAACAAAAACAAAAATAAATATAGCGTCCCCCGTCAAGAGGGGATCGGACTGGAAAGTTTTTGCTCGATTATGGTTTTAAGACTGAATCCACAAAGTCGCTATCAATCGTATCGGATAGCTTGAATATATTCGGGTTGGTGAAAGAGTAGAACCTTCTGTTTTCTGTCCTTTCTGTCCTTGACAAGCCCTATCTCTTCAAGATGGCCAAATGCCTAGAAACCAATGGTTGAGGTCTACCAAGTAAGGTATGATTTCGCAGCCGCATCTTTCGCCATTCCTTCCCTCATTCTTCTACAGAAGCTTACCATTCTTCGGAAGAGACCATGTAATCGAGAGACATAGGATTCTTTACTGATAATATGGGATGGGATGAAGATGGAAGGCTCTAGAGGCTTTGAAATTAAAAAAAGGATTAGCACCTGCAAAAAAAGGAAGGAAGCCAGGAAGGAATTACATCCAGCCTCCCGTTCTGGAGGATTCCGAGTTATACCCTTCTTATATCCAGTCCTAGCCCTTTTAGGGTTTCATGAATCCATCTCCTGGGACCGCTTGGAATACCTTTCCAGTCTAGGATGGCGACCTCGACGGCCTCCAAGGTTCTCTCAACACATTGTCTGAGAACTTCGGCATCTATACTGGGCATCGCATATTTAGGAATCATATGTCCTAAGGCCAGCCCTTCTCGAAGGCCAATCTTCGTGAACTTTTCGTTATAATGAAGGCCTCCAATACCTATAGAAGCCATGCTGGAATCGTCTATCCTACTTGCCTTTATGGCGGCTTCGACGCTTAGGGCGACAGCCTCGCAAGCCTTAGGATCCCCCCATTCCTTAGGAGTGCTACCGATTTCAATGAAAATTGTTGGAATGTCCAAGGATGGACCATGATGGGTAGCCTCGTAGCTAACGATGTAAGGAAGCCCCCTTTCCTGGCGCTGAAATTCCAGGGCCTTTAAAGCGGCTTTCATGGCCCTTGCTGGGGCTATGGAAACCTTTTTTGGAAGACCACCATGCTCTGCACTTCCAAGGTTACCAGGAACATGGGTCGATAGAATAGGAGTGCCCCTTTGGCTTTCATGCCTCGACACAAAGATCAGAAGGCTTGGCTTTACGATACCTTCCAAAAATTGAGTATCAGTGATGTCGCTGTCAACGAAGGCCAGGGAAGCCTCCTCGCCATCTATGAGGCCCTCGTAGACCTTTTCGCCACAGATCTTTGTCGAGGATTCCTTAAAGTCGTATAGGCTAAGGATTCTCTGGGCTATGCTCCTGCTGGCAAGATCTAGGCGAGAGGCTACTATGAGGTTCTTGAAGCTTAGCAACCCTTCTCGGCTCCCTAAGATTCCTCGATCCGCTTTATTCTTGAAATTATGCGAGGAGAGCGTATAGTAGGGCCTTCTGGGCATGGAGACGATTCTCAGCCTGATCAAAGACTACGGATCTTGGACCATCGAGGACTTCGTCTGTAACCTCCTCCCCCCTATGGGCAGGAAGGCAGTGCATGAAAATCGCCCTTTCCTTGGCTTCCTTCATAAGATCCTCAGTTACCCTATATTTCGGAAGGAAGGTCCTAAGCCTATCCTCCCTTTCGGCCTCGGAGCCCATCGAAACGAAGGTATCCGTATAGACTACATCGGCGCCCTTGACAGCCTCTACAGGTTCCTCAACTATCCAGATTTTGGAGCCTGAGGCTTGGGCCTCCTTCCTAGCCTCTTGAAGGGCCTCTTCCAGGGGCCGGTAACCCCTAGGACAAGCTACTACCATATCCATACCAACCTTTGCGCAACCGATGAGGAGGGTATTGCATACATTGTTTCCGTCCCCAATCCAAGCGAGCCTTCTTCCCTCGAAGCCCCCTAGCTTTTCCCTTATGGTCTGGAGATCTGCTAAGATCTGACATGGATGCCATTTGTCGCTAAGCCCGTTTATGACAGGAACTTCGGAATACCGGGCGAGTTCCTCTAGGTCCTCTTGCCTGAAGACCCGGGCCATGATGGCGTCTACATAACGGCCCATCACTAGGGCTGTATCCTTAAGGGCTTCACCCCTTCCAAGTTGGAGTTCATCCCCCCGGAGGTATATGGCTCGCCCTCCAAGCTCCAGCATACCGACCTCAAAGCTGAGCCTCGTCCTAGTCGAGGGTTTTTGGAAGATCATAGCCAAGGTTTTACCAGCTAAGGCATCCTTGTAGAGCCAAGGGTTTTTCTTCACATCCTCAGCCGCATCAAGGAGGCTCAGGAGCTCCATCCGAGAGAGTTCCCGGAGGGAAAGGATGTTCTTAGTCCTCAAAACCGGTTTTTTTGGGTTCAAAGAACCCTCCGAAGAAGGAAGATCCCATGTATATAAAAATTTATAGCTCTTTTTAGAGCGATAGGGATCCATAAGGTCTATAGGCCCCTAGGTTACCCTTTAAAACTACCTCGGGCTAAGGCTCATCCAAGAGGAGGCCTCCTGAATCCTCCGGAAGGCTGAGCAAGGAAGTAAAGCGAAGGCTTTAGGACTCTCCTCCTCCTCGATCTATACGTACGCGTGTACCATGCCGTTACAGAAGGCCCTTCAGGCATGCGAAGGGCCTTCTAGAAGCCTTGAGTGGAGGGGCTTCTACAACTGGGATCGATACCATAGCCATAGAATAGGAGCCTGAAGGCTTCCCCCATGCGGCTATCGAGCCCCGGAGCCTTAGGAATACTGGGGCTAATAGAGAGTGATTTCATAGTAAGTAGTATAATCCCTAGTAAGCCCGTAGAGAATCCAGCCGCTTTTCATGGTTCACAGCACCGAAGCAAATATAACGGTATTACTGAAAGGAAGGAGGGTACATATTTTGAAAGGGTTTATCCAAGCATCGAGACGATTCCACGGCTTCTTTTGTCCCTAAGTTCTTTCATAAGACTTCTGTAACGCAAGATCATGGGATCTGCGAGAATATCCTCATCATTAGATCGCTCAGTCAAAGCCCCTTCAAGTCGAGCCTCTAATTGGGCGTAGATCCTAGAGCTACCATGCCTTGTCCGCTTTAGGCTTTCTTTCAGGGGCATTGAGCCCTCACTTCGCTTCATGAGTTCCTCAAGATTTTCTGGTGGTATGGAGCCTCGGCTTATCATCGATATGTAGTCCCTCCCATATTTTGATTTCTCTTTGAGAATCTCCTCAAGGCTTAGAGTGCTCAAAGCCCATCTCCTTGGGTATCTAAGGATAAGGAAATCGTCTCCATAATTTCCGGATTTCGTATATAGTCTCTGTGAATCCAAGGACAATACAAGGGATCTGCATTCTAAAATCGTACTTGAAGTTCATCGACAAGGCTAAATATAGAGGCAGGAATCCCATAAAAGCCTCTTAATTGATAAAGCCTCTAGTCGGATAATGGCTGAAGGATTTGAAGGCTTCCTTCCCTTTTTTCGCCAAATTCGGTAGTTTATTTTAGCTTTCGATAGGCTTAGAAACCTACCTTTGCCTTCCCCTTCTATTCCCTTTCAATTCAAGGAAATGAGAAGAAAGGGAAATTTGGCAAGACTTCCAGCTAACTAGCGAATCGATCGATCAATAAACTTTTACGCTTCAATCCCTATTTTACTCTGGGGATAGATAGGGTTGGACCCTTCTAAGGAGATTCCAAAAATGCCTGTTATGGAAGCCGTTGTCGACATCCTCGAGGATGAGGGCGTAAGGTATATCTTTGGCATTCCAGGCGCCGGAATCCTTCCCTTCTACAAGGCTTTAGAGGGCTCCAAGAAGATAAGCCATCTCCTCATGCGCCATGAAGAAGGCGCTACCCATGCGGCCGATGGTTACGCCAGGGCAAGCGGGGAGGTTGGGATCTGTGTAGGAACCTCCGGTCCCGCTGGGACAAACATGGTAACGGGACTATATGCGGCTAGGGTGGATTCGATACCCATTATCGCCATTACAGGTCAGAATGTTAGGGCCCAGCTAGGCAAGGAGGCCTTCCAGGCCGTCGATATAGCGGAAATCGTAAAACCCGTTACTAAGAAGAGCTATTGCGTAAAGGAAACCGCCCAGCTTCCCCAGGTCTTTAGGGAAGCCTTTCGCATAGCCAGGGAAGGGCGTCCTGGTCCCGTTCTTATAGACCTTCCCTTGGATGTTCAGAGGGGCGAGGTCTACTACGATGCGGAAAGCGATGGACCCTTGGAGATCTTCAAACCTGCACCGAATCCTAAGAAGGTTAGAAGAGCCTTAGAGATGATCCTGGAAGCTAAGAACCCCGTCTTCATTCTGGGTGGTGGGGTCGTTTGGGCTAATGCCTGCGAGGAGCTCGTAAAGCTAGCCGAGTATTTAGCCATTCCAGTCGTTACGACCCTCATGGGAAAGGGTGGAATACGCCCAGACCATCCTCTATATGCCGGACAGGTAGGCATCTTCGTGGACGTCCCACCGGGCAATAGAATCTTCCTAGAATCGGACCTTGTTGTGGGCTTCGGTTGTCGTTTTTCCGATAGGCATACGGGCGCCCTAGACGTCTATACGAAGGGAAGGCGCTTCATTCATGTAAATATCGAGCCCGATCACATCGGCCGAATCGTACCGGCAGATCTTGCCATTATAGCGGATGTGGGCCTTACCCTTAGGGCGATGCTCGAGGAGGCTAAACGCCTTACGCCTAGGAGGGAACCAAGCCAGAGGGTCAAGGAAATACCGAAGCTTCGGAAAAGCCTTGCTAGGCGCATGGACTTCGATGAGATTCCGATAAAGCCCCAGAGGGTCTTCAAGGAGATCAACGAATTCTTCGATGAGGAGACGATCTTCGTGACGACCATAGGACTGAATCAGATGCTTTCAAGCCAGCTTCAGAACATATACAAGCCTAGGCATTACCTCGTTCCCGGAGGAGCTGGCCCCCTAGGATGGGACCTTCCGGCTTCTATAGGCGCAAAGCTTGCGAGGCCAGATAAGCTTGTCGTAGACATAACGGGGGATTATGGCTTCGGCTTTTGCGTTGAAGAACTGGCTGTCGCCGTCATGTATGAGGTCCCAGTTGTTTTTATAATCCTCAATGATGGGCACCTCGGCCTTATACGCCAGACCGAAAAGTACGTCTATCAGATGCACTTCGCCGTCGATACATGGTATACGGATCGACTCATAGGTTATCCACGCCTCATAGACTTCGTCAAGCTGGCGGAAGCCTTCGGAGCCATGGGGGAAAGGGTCGAAAAGCCCGAGGAGCTTAAGGGAGCCTTCGAGAGGGCAGTAAAGGCTAACCATCCTTACGTAATAGACGTGATCATCCATCGGGAAACGGATGTTTCCACGGGAACGAGCATCGATGCCATCGTAGAGCGCTATTAAGGCTTTGAGCAGGAAAGCCCCTCCTAAGCTAAGCCTAGAGCCGAAGGAACGAAACCTAAATAAAAGAGCTATGCCAAACTGATTTGAATAGCGATGCCAATAAGGGATCCCTTCAAAAAACAGCTGGCGCAGGAGCACAGACTCTTCGTCAAGATATGCAGGGAGTGCAACTGTAGGAACTCCCCAAGGGCGATAAAGTGCAGAAAATGCAAATCCCACAACCTCCGCTGGAAGCGTCGGGAGAGGGTCACGAGACGTTAGGATCCTTCATGGTTATCGAACGGTGGTCTAAAGTAAAGAAATTGAAGGGAGAAATAAAGCTCCGAGATTTTAGGCTTCATTAGGGCTACGCTGGATCATCATTTCGAAGAGAAAAGAAGAAGGCATATATCTTCCTCATTTCCTTTAATATTTATGGTAGCCTTGAGCCCTTGGGAAATCCTTTTCATCCTAGGCTTTTCCCTTACATGGATAGGGATCCTTATCGTTATGGCAGCCTTTACCTTAGGTTTCATTACGGAGTTGAGAACCGTAGGGAAGGAAAGGGGCGGTAAGGAAGAAGGGAGTCGTGAAGGTAAAGCTGAGCAAAAAGGCGAAAGAAAGATCGAATGGGGAGGCGTTATCTTCATAGGACCGATTCCCATCGTCTTTGGCTCCAACCGCCGATTCGCAAAGGCTTTAGCCATAGTGGCTGTAGTCTTGGCTTTGATAATCCTTGGCTTAACAATCCTAACGCTTGCATGGGGCTAAACCTTTAGGAGGTGATCTGGCTGAAGGAGGGAGAAATTTGTGGAATCTGTGGGATGAGAAGGGCATCCTATTTATGCCAAGGATGCCGAAGG
>JAWCLV010000044.1:0-10672 GCA_038850515.1 Bathyarchaeia archaeon | reverse complement strand
GTTCTTACAGAAAAGCAAAAATGGGCCTTGGAATACGTTCAACAAAAGGTGTTTTCTCGATGGATGAGGACTGGTGTCCAGTTTGCGATAAATGTGGCGGTTTTTAAGCTTCTGAGAATGAATGCTGTATATCCGGTGGAGGACGAGAAGAGCCTCTCAGATCACGATGGAAACGTGCTTCCAGATGTTTTCCTCATGCCCCAAGAGGCTACAGTGGCCGACTTGGCAAGGGAGATCCACAGCGACTTAGCTAAGACCTTACTCCATGCCATCGACGCTAGAACAGGGCTGAAGATGCCAAAGGAATATGTCCTTAGGGACAGGGATGTTATAAAGATCGTTGCAACCTCAAGAAGAGGATGAGCCTAAGGATTCTCTTATAGAGAAAACCAAGAAAGGAAGATTTCGCTAATGTCCTAGGGTCTTCGATTACGGTTAAGGATTCTATATCATCGAACCTCTTGCCTTGTGAAAACTATGTAAGAAGCGAAAAAAGCTAACATGGTGGCAATGGCTAAAACAAGAATATTTGGACCTGCATAGATCAGGCTCGTTGTTATTGGTGCAGCTTCTTGGATCGGTTGAGGCTGAGGCTGAGGTTGAGGCTGAGTTTGTAGGTATCCTCCAGTGGTGGCATAGGGGTTAAGGAGATACTGGGCTATTTTACCAAAATGATAGTTCGGTGTGATCGAGGATATTCCCTCCACTATAGCTGTGAAATTCCTCATCCTTTCTACGCTATCTTCCTGCCCAGGTGTAACGATTGGCCATACCATTGTAAGGGCGATGAGGGATGCGATGATGGGTATGACAAAGGTGAAGAGGGCCCACGTAGTAACGCCAAGGATGACACTTTGAGAAGTCCTTTTTAAAATCGTTGAAAAGAAGATGGAGATGCCGTAGTATGTCATCGTAAAAAGAATAGAGAATATCAGAAAAAGTGCCATCCTCATCCCTTCCTCGGCAGTGGGCGTGACTCCGATGAGGATCATGGCGGCCCCCACGCTCACCATGGAAGAGAAGACTATAGCCAAGGATACAGCTGAGGCTGCAGCGATAAACTTCCCGTTGATGACGGTGTCCCTGAAGATGGGCTGAACGAGAACTATCTTCAAGGTACCCTTCTCCCTTTCTCCCGAAATCGCATCGCAGCCTAAAGCAAGGCCCATAACAGGTGCGAAATAGGACATCGTACCACTAAGGGAAAAAGTGATAAGACCTAAGAACCCCCTCGGCATGGCTACTCCAGGAATTCCCTCCATCATCCTCATAACTTGAATGTAGATTGTTGCCATGGCTACGGTCATTACTAATCCGAAAATGATAATGAGGGTGATGAACCTCTTCCCCTTCACCATATCGGCAAATTCCTTCGAGGCTACAGTAAACATATCCGCCATAAGTTCATACCACGCAAGTTTTAAAGTACTTGCCTTTTTCTATAAAAGTGTTCTAATCCAATTTATAATTAATTTACTCTATCGACTCCTATCCTTTTTGACAGGGATTCCCAAACCATGAAACTCGCCTTTGGTAGCCTAGAGGATTACGAGTTTTTCAAATCTTTAGACTTACGCTTAAAAAGTCATCCAGTCAAGAAGCCTTCAGTCCTGCAGAGAAAAAGCGGAGACGTTAAGCTTTTAAAAATCCTAAAAATTTTCTCGAGGAAGGGAAAGCCTTGAGACTGAGGATCCTTGTCGTCGGGACAGGTGGTTGGGGTAGGCAGCACTGCATTTCCCTCAAAGCTATTCAAAGGGCAGAGCTTGTGGGAGTCGTAGGAAGGAATATTGAGAAGGCTAGGGCTTTGGGGGAAGAAATGGGCGTAAAGGGTTATGCATCGATTTCAGATGCCATAGATGAAACGAAGGCAGAAGCCGTCACGATTGCATTAGCCCATAGCGCCCACAAACCCGTAGCCTTAGAAGTCATTGAAAAAGGGCTCCCCCTCTATGTTGAGAAGTCCTTTGGAGCCTCCTTAGACGATGCCCAGGCTATGCTGGATGCTGCTAGGAAGGCCGGTGTAAAGATAATGGCAGGCTTTAGCCAACGCTATGAGCCCAGTTACTTCGAGCTAGCCCGTCTAGCGCGCGAAGGACATATTGGAAGCCTAAGGTACGTATTTGCTAAGAGGCAGTCTTCGCAAGGATTTCCTGAAGGCCATTGGGTAGGAGATCCATCGATCGCCGGTGGAGGTGCCGTTGCCGGATGGGGGATTCATGATGTGGATCTCGTACTCCATGTCGCATCCTCGAAGCCCAAAGAAGTCTATGCGATGATGGAGTTTGATAAAAAAGGAAGGGAAATCCAGAGCCACATCCTCGTAAGGCATGAAGGCGGAACGATCTCCGAAGTGGGCATAGAATACTATGCCTTCGGCCATGATGCCTTTGCCTGGGTTTTAGGAGAAAAAGGAAGAATCGATGCCGAAAGGTCGGGAAAGCTTACCATATATCGGCAAAATATGCCACCTGAAACCAAGGTCCTCACCAGATCTTCCTCATTCTTAACGGAGGCTTTAGCAAAATTCGTAGAATCGATCCTAGAGGGCAAGGACCCTCCCATTCCAGGCGAAGACGGTGTTAAGGCTTGGAAAGTCGTCGATGCTGCCTATCGATCTGCTAGAACAGGTAAGCCGATTCAGGTAGCATAGTTGGATTTGGAAATGATGCCCTTATAAGGTTCCTTGCTCCTTCATAGCTTCCTTTAAGGAGACCTTGATCTTTGAGATTAGGACCTTAGAGCTGAAAAAGTCCCTCTGGAGGAAGCCTTTTGGAAAATCGCTGAGATTCATCGAAGAACCTTTATAAAAGGCCCATCATGGAAAAGGACGGATTTATCCATGGTTTCTCTAGATGATAGAATCATTAAAGCCGTTGAGAAGGTGGCTCCATCTGTTGTTAACATAAGTACGATACACATCGTTCAGGATTACTTTTTCCATGCCCAACCTGTTCAGGGGATGGGCTCAGGTTTCATCATAGATCCAAAGGGATATCTGGTCTCAAATAGCCATGTCGTGATGGGAAGTTCCAATGTTACTGTGACGATGGCTGATGGAAGAAGGTTTCCTGGAAACATAGTAGGTGTCGATAGGAATAAGGATGTTGCCCTCATAAAGGTCAAGGAGGAAGGGTTAAAGTCCGTCGAACTCGGAGACTCTGATCGTCTAAGGGTTGGACAAATAGTTGTAGCCATAGGAAATCCCTTCGGTTTTGTCCTAGGGGGAGGGCCCACGGTTACCTTAGGTCTTGTTAGCGCCCTCAACCGCCACATAGCGACCGAGGAAAGGGTTTTCGAAAATCTTATCCAGACCGATGCTGCCATCAATCCTGGCAATAGTGGTGGTCCCTTAGTTAATCTGACTGGGGAAGTCGTGGGAATAAACACAGCCATGATCCCCTATGCCCAAGGCATAGGATTCGCTATACCTATAAACGATGTGAAGAGAAGCGTGAAGGATTTGATGAGTTTTGGAAGGGTAAGGCGCCCTTGGCTCGGCCTCATCGGGATAAATTTGACGCCTGGACTTGCGGATCAATTGCGAATTCCATCAATGAAGGGTGTTCTTGTGGCGAGGATTTTTCCATTCAGTCCTGCCCATAAGGCTGGAATCGAAGAGGGAGATATTGTTCTAAGGCTCGGAGAAGGTGAAACTAAGAGCGTCGAGGATCTTCGGAAGTATCTAGAGTCCTTAGAGGTTGGAGAAAAGGTTAGCATTCTTCTCTTTAGAGATGGAAGGGAGGAGTTGATAACTTTAAAACTTGAAGAGGCTCCTAGGTGAGGGTAAAATTCCATTTTTATGCTCTTTCTATAAGACTTTTCTCAAGCTTAAAAATAATTCTATTATTAGGCGACTGTGTAAGATTGTAGGTTCTTTAAATTTTCGTCATTTCTCCTTTTGTGATATTATATACTTCAGAAACTGAGCTACTTTTTCTATTACATATAAAATCTGATGGAAGACGATATAAAAAAGAAGAAAAAGTCAAACATTACTGAACGAGGTACTTCTTGAGAGCCCTCTCATCCAGCGTTATACCAAGTCCTGGTTTCTCAGGAACTTCTACTAGACCTTCCTTTACTATCAACGGATCCTCAGCCAAAGTGTGCTCCCTCAAGCGATGAAGGAAGAAGGGGCTTGGGAGGGTTGACATTTTTACAACGGCAGCGAGATGGACTTGAAAAGCTTCGGCAATGGCCGTCCTTCCAAAACCCTCAAGCCATACCGGGCGGCCCCCAACGGTATACCCCCTCCCTTCGGCTCCGCTGGCCGTCATCGTTCCACCAGCAATTTCGGCTGCTGCTGCATAGCGAAAGGTTGCCCAGACCCCCGGAACTTCAAGGACATAATAATCGACCATATCCGTAGCCAAAGAGACGATGGGATCTGGATCGCCCATATGAATGGCTATGGGCACATCAACCTTTGCCTTGATAGTCAAGTAGCCCTCTACATCAGACTGGGGAATGGGACTCTCAAGGCAGAAGATGTTGTAGCGCTCAACCTTCTTGGCAAAACTTATGGCTTTAGATGGGAGCCAAAGGCTTCCGTTGGCGTCTGGGATGATGGCCATCTCTGGAACAGCTTCAGAAATCGCCTTAACTTGATCCACAGGGTCGTAATGGGGCCTGGCCTTGAACTTGTGCACAGTAAAGCCCCCCTCAGCTGCTTTAAGGGCTTCCTTCGCCAAAACTTCTGGTGGAAAGTGATGGCTCCAATAGCAGACGGGAACCTTATTTCGATACTTATGCCCTAGGACCTTGTATACGGGTACTTTCAAAGCCTGGGCCATGATATCATACAGGGCTTCTTGAAGCGGCCATACAGAGTCGTCAAGTATGAAATCGAAGGGATCCCTACCGATAATCTGGGAAGCAAGTCCTCTCGCGTCCCTCGGGTTCTCGCATATTCCTACGAGACCATCATCCGTATGGACCTTATAGAGCCATGTTCTCGATCCCTGGGCTGCCCAAGCCATGTATTTCTTCACTTCTTCCTTCCAAGGAATGTCTATGAAGAAGGACTCAACCTTTACGATCTTCAATGCTCTCCATCCTCCTTATTCTTTAGAAGTTTGCAGGATGCTTCCAATAAAAAGATTTTCCTAAGCCTGCCAGTAACAATATGGTACTAGCATCTTTGAAGCTAGTACCTAACCCTTATGGGAATACTTCCCTTTTCTAGGGATTCATAACCAGCGCATACGACGGCTAAAGTCTTCCTCTCCTCTTCTCCGGAAGTTATAGGGATTTCATGCCTTCTAACACACTCGACGAAATGTTTAACCTCCTCTATGAAGGTGTCCCTTCCTTCGACCCTTATATGGATACTTCTATCTGGGCTCCCAACCTTTTCCCCATAGACCTCAATCCCATCCATAAAGGCCTTTATCGTCCCTATACTGCCATTAATGAGAAAGGGGCAACCATTGGGCGAAAGGGGCTTGAAGGTCTTAGTGGAGAAGCTTTCCGTTACAATCCCTAGGGCTCCGCTCTTGAACCTAAGGACAGCGACCGAGGTATCATCCCCTTCCATTTCTGCCAATATTTTTTTCGCTTGGAAAAGCGTAACGGTTTCGACATCCCCCAAAATCATTCTTAAGGCATCTACATCATGGATGCCTCCTGACATCCAAATCCCCCCACCAGCTTTCTCCCTATTTAGGAACCATGGACGCCTCCTTAGGTAATCATGCATCTCATGATCCCTGAAGATACGGGCGAGAAAGACCTCGCCTATAAAGCCCAGATCCGTTAGTTCTTTGATCTTCAAGTTAATTGGATGGAACCTTACATTCTCGGCGATCATAAGAATGACACTAGCCTTCCTTGCAGCCTTTATCATCTCATCAGCCTCCGCTAGGCTGTTTGCCATGGGCTTTTCACAAAGTATGTGCTTTCCAGCCTCAGCCGACTCTACGGAAACTTTAGAATGTAAGTAATGGGGAAGACATATGCTTACCGCATCTATCCTCGGATCCCTGAGGACCGCCCTATAATCATCATACCAAGCTTCAGCTCCCCATCTCCTTGCCAATTCCCTAGCCTTCCCGCCATCAGAATCCACTGTGGCTAACAGCTTTACTTCAGGGATGGAGGAATAGGCCCTAGCATGCTGCTCTCCCGCCCATCCGCATCCGATCAAGGCTACTTTAAGTCCCTCGTCCATGTAGAAAACATCTCCTTCCTTCCCACCTATCTAATACTTCCCTTTCTTTAAAAGGGCTTTCCGGTTCTAGGTTTTTTAAGGAAGTTCAAAGTTTTTGCCAATTTAAGAATACATAGAAGCCCCCTATCCCCCTTAAGCCTCGCTTAGGCTTAGGCTTACGCTTAGGCTATCTGATACTTCCTCACGGCTTCCATGTTGAGCTCCACGCCTATTCCAGGCTTCTCGGGAACCTCTATGTAACCATCCTTAGGCTCCAGGTGGGGCGTCACGAGGTCATCCTCCCTTAGGAAGTGGAGGTTATCGGCTGGAAGGATGGCATTCTTAACTACGGCGCCAACATGGGCCTCGAAGGCTCCCCCTATTCCCCCACCGCCCACCCCTATCGTCTGGAGCCAAATAGGTATCCCTGCAGCCTCCGTTATGGCCGATATAGCCTGAAGCTGCCTCGGATAGCCTCCCGTGCAAAGGTAGTCTATGGCATCCGTCTTGGCGGCCAGGAAGATCTCCTCGATGGATCCCGTATGCCATGCGATGGGTATATCGATCTTTTTCCTCAGGAGCCTATATTCCTCGGGATCGTGGCGGGTCCTGGCACTCGAACCCACGGGGACCGAATAACGTTTACCTCCTACCTCGATGATGTGATAGAGGTCATAGGCGGGTTCTAAGGGATCCTCAAAGACCTGTATGTTATAATCCGAGAGCTTCCTGGCTATCTTAACGGTTTCCGAGAAGGACCAACCGGCTCCCCGATCTATACGCAGCTCAAGCCTATCCCCAACGGCCTCATGGATAGCCTTAACCCTTGCTACCGTATCGGACCTTCGGCTCGTATGCCATTTATAGGTCTTGAAGCCCTTCTTCACGGCTGCGACGGCCTCCGAAGCCGTATCTTCGGGGGAAGCCTCGCTGGCCGTCCAGTAGGCCACGGGAACCCGATCCCTAACCTTCCTTCCAAGAAGCCTATACACGGGCCATCCCAAGGCTTTTCCCTGCAGGTCGTATAGGGCCCGCATGAGGGCTGGGGCGAAGGCCTCCGGGTCCAGCTTCGGATCCAGGGGATCCCTACCAACGATGGATTCGAACTGGCGCCTAAGGAAGGAAGTATCGGTTCCCTGGATCTCCTGCTGTCCTAAGCCGAAGGTTCCATCATCCGTCCAAAGCCTGACGATGGCATCCGGGCATCCAGGATGGGTAGCCGTATTGGTCGGATAGTACTTCTTAAGGGCATCGATGGCCGGAACGCCTACGACATAAACGTCCATTCGCTCGATGATCAAGGCTTATCCTCAAGGGGAGGATAATGCTAGGCGTAGGCTTTTATATTTTTTATTTAATGCTGTGCTTTACAATTGGGAAAAGAAACGCTAGATAATGTAGCTTTTCATAAAAATAAAAAGAAAATTCCCTTCAAGGATTGCGAGATGCCTGTATGAATTCTTTTTCTCGATCGTCCTAGGATGTGGACTAATGTAATGTAACGGAAACACAAAGTTATTAGCTTAAATCACCTTAGAATAAGGCTGAAAAAGGTGAAGAAGTCTTGCCCCTTCTCGGCAAGGAAAGGGCGATTAGGGCCCTTAACTTCGAAGAGGTCGACAGGCCTCCCATGTGGGGAGGATGGTGCGAGAACGCAAGGTTCCTGGAGTCGGCCAGTGGTATCCGAATGAAGTATGGGTTCACGCTGAACGAATGGGAGAACCCTATGAGGGCTGCCCTCCAGGCTTTTAAGAATGTCGGAGTCGATGTGATGTCCGGCATCCAGCTTCCGAAGCCTCCGGAGATGAGAAGCGATCCTGAAAGCCCCTATGGCTACATGGGCTGGGAGGTCGCCTCGGCCGTCGAGCGGGGATATACGCCTGAAAAGGTCGTTCGGTATATCGAAGCCCTACCAAGGCCTGAAGACATCCGCGCAGACTTCGACTTCGAACGCCAGTACGCCATATACGTCAACAGGATGAAGAGGGCCCAGGAAGAGTGCGGGGAAGAAGTCCTCTGGATGAGCAGTGCCAGCACGGTTACCTTCGATGGAAACTTCAGACTCTTTGGGTACGAACCTTATTTAATCATGTGCATGCGGTATCGGGAAGCCGCCAAGAAGCTGAACGCCTACTATGCTGAACAGGCAAGATGCCAGAACGAGGTCATCGCTAAGGCGATAAAGGAGGAGGAAATAGCCCCCTTCTGCTTTGTAGCGACGGACATATGCTACTCCCACGGTCCCATGCTATCGCCCAAGGTGCTGGACGAGATATACTTCCCCTATGTCAAGAGGGCCTTTGAACCCTTGAAGAATGCCGGGATCAAGATAATATGGCATTCGGATGGGTACATAACTCCCATAGTGAACAGCCTGATTGAGGCTGGTGTAGACGGCTTTCAGGGCTTCCAAGAGAAGTATGGGGTCGACTTCCTAGGACTTATGAGGATGAAAGCCAGGAGCGGTAAGCCCCTAATCCTCATAGGAAGCATCCAGGTCTCGACCACGCTACGCTTCGGAACAATCGAAACCGTCAAGAAGGATGTGGAGAGATGCATAGACCTAGCCATGGAGAGAGGGGGCGGAGGATATATCCTCGGAACGGATACGAACATAGGTCCTGACGTACCCCCGGAGAACATATTCGCCATGTACGAGCACGGTCGAGCCTACGGAAGTCGAGCCTACGGAAGGAGGGAGCGATGACATAGGATAAGATAACGATGAAGTATGGAACTGATACGAAAGTACGGCTTAATTAGAGCCTCGATTTGAAGCAACAATTTGATAATTTGTAGCCTAACCTAGGTCTTTCAGCTAAATGCAGATTTCCGCTGAAGAATTCAGGAGGCGACGTGGGTTCGCCTAATTGATGGAATGAGATCCTCGGATGCATTGTGTTGAAAATCTTCACATGTAAGATTTAAGGCAGAGAATGAAGTAAGTGAAGGAAACGCCTATAATATAAAAACGATAAAAAAAGTTTTAAATCCGAAGGATAAGGAAGCTGTCATAACAAAATTTCGCCTATAGGCTTTTCTTGAACAGACGCTTCCATTATGGCTTCGATGATATGGGCTCGTTATCAATGCCTTCTAAGCCTTGATTCGATGAACGAACAGCATTTATCTCCTCATTTTTAGTTATCAATGAAATCTAGCTTTTATTTGGAATTGAGTCCCTCGGAAATCTTTCTAGGCGCTTCGAAAACTTATGCATCTACGAGCGCTTGAATTATGAAACAATTGCAAAAACCTTCTCAGATCGGGAACTCATGAGGAAATCTAAGAAGATTGGATAATCAATGGTGGAAACACTATGGAAACTTCAAAATCAATGGCCTCTTGTCCATTGACTAACTTCCGCTTTTTCTTTTTGGAGGCAAGGGCATCGCATCTAAATCCAGTGTTGGGGGGTTACGGTTTCCCTTATAGTATCAGATGAGTCGTTCTGAAACCTCCACTTTCCCGATGCCATAGCCAATATAATGATTTTCAGCTCCTCGCCCAGCTTATCGTTTATAAGGACTTCATGTTCTATGTGAGAGATTAAAGCATCGCATTTTACTGGTCCCACTATACGGTCTTCAGTTATCGCGGATACTTCGAGGGCATCGTAAATCAGATAGTTCCTCACGGGTCCGCCTGCCGTTCCAAGCTCGATGAGTTCTGCGTCTGGAGGCGGAGGCCACAAGCCAAGTTCCCTCGCAAGCCTAAGCGGTATGAGAAGTTGAGGTTTCTCGGTCTCAAAACCCGAGTTTACGAGGGCTGAGGTTTCAACGGCATTATTTTCGCTCTTTACCCTCAGCCTTATCCTTAACGCCAAAACCCTCACCTATGAATATATGGCCGATTCTGCGCCTAATGACGTATATGTGGCCAATCCTGCCAGAAGGCCTAGACACTAAACCCACCAATTATACCAAAATTCCAGCCATATATAAACTTCCTATGAGAAGGCGTTAGGATTGGAGTGCCTTCGAGCCATTGGGCTTCGGCTGAAAAGGCTCGAATGCCACCATCTAGGCTGGCAAACATCCTAGCCTTCCATTCCTTAGGCATCGGTCTCGGAAGCCACTACAAGGGCGCTACGCCCTACGGTAGGTTGGGAAAAGAATTCCGGAACTAGCCAAGCCAAATTCGGCATCTACGGCACGTATACGACGATTAGCAGGTCCTTCGATAGGGAATTGCCCAATCTAAGGGGCTATCTTGAACCCAGGGTTTTCTAAAGATGGAAATCGGGAAGGTCTTCAATTTAAAATGGCGAAGCCTCCATGAATTCAAATTCAAATTCAAAGGTAAAAAAGCCTAAGAAACGGTAAAGGCATGAAGTTTTCTTTAGGGCGAAACCAAGGATAGGGAATCCTTTCCATCGAGGGTCAAGGCCCTTAGCTCCTCAATCCTCTCGTTTCGGCAGAGTTCAAAGGCTTCTGGTATGCGATCCAAAAGGTCGGAGGCGAGGATATGGTAGCCCCTATCTCTGGCTGCTAGGTCCCCGGCCACGCCGTTGATGAAGGCCCC
>JAWCLV010000043.1:0-10877 GCA_038850515.1 Bathyarchaeia archaeon | reverse complement strand
TAGACTATGGCCAAATCTTATAAGTTGAAATAGGAATAAGGAGGATCTACAGCATAAAAAGGAATAAGATGCGTTGGTGCCAGGGCTTTGAGGATCGGCTTCTTTGTATGGGAGTATCCCCCTTCCCTTGTAGGGGGTTTGGGAACGTATGCTGAAAACATGGCAAGGGCCTTCGTCGAAATTGGACACGATGTTTCTGTCTTCACTCTAAATCCTGGTAACCTTCCGACGAGGGAAATCCTTCGGGGGGTTGAAGTGCACAGGCCCCTCATAGCCGATGCCAGCAATATCTTCCCGCTTTTTGTAACGGAGGATCTAAAGCGCTGGGGAACGAGCATTAAGTTCTTTAACGATATATTTCTTTATAACATTCTTTCAGCCACGAAGTTCATCAATGACCTCGTGAGAAAGCAGGGTTACGATTTTAACATTGTAGCCGTTCATGACTGGTTAAGCGCTACGGCAGGAATCATCATCAAGAATGAATTGAAGATGCCTCTCGCCTTTCACATCCATAGCACGGAATGGGGAAGAAGTGGCGATGGTTCAGAGGTCGTGAGGCATCTTGAAAGTACTACTGCCGAAATATCGGACCGAGTAATAACGGTTAGCTACGCGATGAGGGATGATCTTGTCCGCCATGGCTGGCCAGAAGGAAAGATCAGCGTCGTATGGAATGGAGTGAACCCCCAAGTCTACAGCCCTGAGAGGGTGAGCCCCGAGAAAGTGGTGGCTATAAGGGCAAGGTATGGAATCAAAGATGATGAATTCCTCATTTTCTTCATAGGCCGCCTTACCTGGGTAAAGGGCATAAGAAACCTCATCCAGGCTATGCCCCTCATCCTAAAGGACTTTCCTAAGGCAAAGCTTGTCATTGTCGGAAGGGGGGAGGAGCAGAGGGATCTGATGGAGCTTGCCGAGCGCTCAGGGGTTGCAGATCATGTAGTTTGTAGGTTTGAGTTCATACCTGAGGAAGAGCGTATACAACATTATGCAGCGGCCGATGTATGCGTTTTTCCATCCCTATATGAGCCCTTCGGTATTGTTAGCCTTGAAGCGATGGCTATGGAAAAGCCTGTTGTGGTAGGGGCAAGAGGAGTCGTTGGCTTTGCTGAGCAGGTAGTCAACTCTGGTCCGGAAAAGAATGGGATCCACGTAAATGGTGGAGATCCCGCAGATATTGCATGGGGTGTGAAGGAAGTCCTCAAGGATCCTGGAGTTGCCAAAGAATGGGGGAAAAACGGTCGGAGAAGGGTCCTCCAGTTTTTTACCTGGCAAAAGGCAGCAGAGCAGACTCTGGAAATCTATGAAAGCATATTGCAAAAACTTTACTAAGGCATTCGTCCCTGAGGGAAGGGCATAATAACGCATCTAATGATGAATTTGGCTTCTTCACTTTAAAATACGAAATAAAAGGCAGCAAAGATAGACATAATGAAAATATAAAAGGAAAAGAAAGATGGATATTAAAGCTTATTTTTTCCCTTCTATGAAGGAAGGTATTATTAAGGTGTCCCCGTTTCCCCCTCAGCTTGTCCTTCCTTCCTTTGACTAAGTAGGCCAGTTATATACCCCGCAATGAGGTTTCTCAGCTTTTTGGAGCCTACATCCACAAAATTTTCCAAGGCTTTTTTGTTCGCTTCAAAGTCTTTGCTAAAGCTCTCTGGATGTTCTTCTAGGAGCCTTTCAGCGACTCTCTTGATGAGGTCTACTCTAACGCTTCCCATTCCCTTCCTCCATATCGGGGTGCTTCGGAAAAGGTTTAAGTTATTATTTAAGCTTTTTCTAAAACATTAGTGGTTTAATTTTGAAAAGGGGACTTAAAACATTGCACAAAGGTTAAATACAACGTTTTTTGGGAATTTACTTCGGTGTATCAAAAATGCAAGACGCGGAGCTTCAGTTGGCTCCCATGCATAGGCTTCTTAGTAAGGCCGGCGCCGATAGAGTTAGTGAGGGGGCTGCAGAGGAGCTTAGAAGAGTTCTTGAAGAAGTAGCGATTAACCTAGGAAGAGAGGCCTCGATCCTTGCTGGTCATGCTGGAAGGAAGACCGTTAGGGCTGAGGATATTAGATTAGCGGCCAAGAGAATTATTAGGGAATAGTTGCTAAAAAGATGGTAACGCGAATTTCGATTCGAAGTTCTTAGGGATCTTCGGTATGCAAAGTCTTAGAATAGAGCAAAGACTTTAAATCTTCCTTGAGAATTTCTGAGCAGTGCTCCGGTGGTGTAGAAGGCATCTGCACAAACCGGTCAAGCATAGGAGCCTCTCAGGCCTTTCGGAGTGAGCTCCCGACGCGGGTTCAAATCCCGCCCGGAAGGGGGATGCTGTGGCATCTTCCCGGGAGGCACTAGGACACGAATCGGAGTGCCCGCGTCGCTAAAATTCCAAAATTTTATTCTAAAGTGGGCGAAGGAGGCAATGAAATCGTTGTTTTTGTTTTTTCTACATTCATGGAGATTTATGCATCGATCTTTCCATAGCCTTTAATCGCTAAGTATAGTGCTTGCTAAGAACCAGTGAGAGTTTATTTTTTCTTTTCTTTTTATAGAATCCAAAGCCTCTTAAATTTCAAATTATTGTAATATTGATTATATTTTTAACCTGAACCTATCTTGTTTCACTATATGACCTTCATGTAAAAGAGGGAGAATAGTGAGGATAACTAACATAGAAGCCTCACAGTGACAGTCCCGGTTTCCAAGCAAGATAGACAGCTCCACAAGATCCACTCCGAAGGTCTAGTGCGCATCAGCACCGATGAAGACATCATGGGTTACGGATACTGCTATCCGGCTAAGGTTCAAGGGAAACATCGTAGGTTTGGTCTGCCGCCTTTCGAAGTCCCGGAGAAGCAAATTAAGCCACGATTAATGGGGTCGGGATCCCTTCAAAATATCCCTTTTCTTGGAACAAGGTTGGCTTCAGTATAGCACGTTAGAGCATGCCCTATGGGACATCCTAGGAAAAGCCGCAAATAAGCCCATCTATAAGCTTCTGGGCGTTCATAAAGAGAAGGTGCAGGTCTACTTGACCCTTAGTTTTCAAGTGAATAGAAGATGGAGCCATGCAACACTCGACTATGTAGCTTCGGAGCTCGCGGCCATTGCGGCAACCCACTATCTGAGGAATGGTTTCAAGGGTATGAAGATTAGGTTCTACCATGCCCCCGGAAATGGCATGGAGAACGTTCGGGCGATATAGATGCGGTGGGGGATAAGATGCGCATCTTTGTCGATAAGACAGGGAAGTTCTACAGCCCCCTCTGGGACTACCAAACAGCCCTTGAAGCCGCTAGACAACTAGAGAGGCTCGGGGTGACTTGGCTGGAGGAGCCCTTTCATCGTTAGGACGCAAAGTCCCATGCAAGGCTTCGGGAGGAGGTTGAGATTTTCATAACCAGTGGCGAATTCCTCGACTTTCCTTAATACTCCCGTATATTTTCTTTCGCTTTAGGCACATAAGAAGAGAAATCCTTACTAATCCTTCTGGCAAAGACAAGGTAGCCCGTATGCCCAACCATTATCGTTTCCGGTCTCGTCTCCCCCATCTTGACCTTAAAGCTTCTAAGGATACATTCGATGGCTTCTATATCGATGAAATTTCCTTGCCTCAGGGCTTCAACTGTCTTCTCAACCTGATTGATGGTAGGACTGAAGCTCACAAAATAGCCCGAGGGCTTAAGGGCCTCCCAAACATTTTCTATAAAAAGCCAAGGTGTAGCCAAGTCAAGGACAACTAAGTCAACGTTTCTTTCAACAATACCTTCGCCAATATCCTTCAGCTTCAGCTCCACATAATCCATTAGGCCAGTCCTTTCGAGGTTTTTCCTCGCATTTTGTAAGAAACGCTCATTTATCTCGTATCCATAGACTTTTCCACTTGGCCTTACGGAGTTTGCGAGGAAGGCTGTGAGGGCCCCTGATCCGACTCCCCCCTCCACAACCCTCCAACCTGGCCCTATGCCCGTATACGCGAGGATAAGCCCGATATCTTTGGGATACATGATCTGGGTTAATCTTGGAAACTTTAGGGCAAAATCCCTTAGGGAGGGCTTAAGGATTATGAAGGAAGTTCCCGTACTACTCTCGATCCTATCGCCAAAGTTTTTTCCGATAAGGTCTTCCAATTTTATGAAGCCCCTATGGGTATGGAATTCCCTTCCGGCCTTCACTTTGACGAGGTATGTCCTTCGATGATCCAGATAGAGTATGACATCATCTCCTTCGACTATTATGTCATCATTCTTAATTTTTTCCGTCAAGTCAAACGAACCTTTTTCAAGCTTCTTTCCTTATCTTTCAAAATATTACTATTTCTTTATCGTTTTTCCTTCTTATTAGAGCTCGATTCCGAAAATACAATTTAAGCCTTCCTTCCTTAATTTCTACTGGGATTCACAAAGCCTGCAGCGTTTTCGTTTGACAAGGATTCTCCTATATGTTACGAGACAATTTGGACAAACAAGGTTATTGCAATTGGGGCATCTTTCCAAGTCTTCCTCGCAGACGATGCTTCCGCATGCCTTACACTTGAAGGCATCCTTTTCGCATAGGAGCTTTCCGCATATCGAACAGCTATGCCTTGGCTCATTGTAACAGAGCTTCTGACCACATACTCCACACATCCAAGTATGTTGGGGGCAAAGGGGCTTCATACATTGTCCGCAGCGTATGGTACAAGCCTCGCAAAGAACGCTTCCACATATCGAGCATCTTTCAGCCTTCAATTCACAGGTCCTTCCACCACAAGCCTGGCACATGAATACATGCTCCTTCCAATGCCTCTCACAGAACCTTTCCCCGCAAAGGTCGCATGCCTTAAGATGATCTTTACAATATGCCTTTCCTGAACCGCATCGAGGGCAAAACCCTGAGCAGTTTTTACATAGTTGACATGCACAGACTTCGCAGCTCCTTTGTTCTTCAAGGCTACAAAAGGGCTTTTTGCAGGAGGCACAAAGCCATACATGCTGCAGACATAGGGTCCTCTGGCACTCAGTACAAACGGCTCCATGCTTTCCGCAAAGGAGAGAGAGGCAGATGTGGCACATCCACAGAGGACCTAGATTTGTTATCTCCTCATGGCAGACTGCACAGGCTCCAAAGTCTCCTCTGGCGTTTATTCCATTCCAAGAAATTCTCATGGACTTTTCGAGGCCATTCGATGATATGTTGAGCTGAGCCCTGAAGACTGGGAGCCAAACCACTTGAAAAATGGGGATGCTAAGCTCCTTGATATCGGGTTGAAGGACTTGGGATTGTATCTTTCCTTCCATAAGATTAGCATACTTTTCCCTCAGATTCTTTAGTGCCTTCTCCTTACGCTCTGCAAGGACATCCTTAGCTTTGGAGTACTTCAACCTTTGATGGTTATTTGCCTCCAACCTCCTTTTAAGAACGAAGGCCCTTCGCTCCTTGGCTTCTAGGCTCATCCTCAACTTCTTAACGGACTTCTTCTCCTTCCTTGCCTTCTCGATTTCATCCTTGAGTCTATCGATCTCAAGGTTAAGATCCCTTAGCCTCTTGATGAGAACTTTCGTATCCTCCTCCAAAGCCCTTATCTTTTCATCGATAGCCATGGCTTCAGCTTGGAGCTTCTCCTCAACCTCAGCGTAGCTTTCCTTTAGAAGTCCATCCACCATTCTCGAGCATTCCAAACGAAAGGCTTCCGCATCAATGTCCACAGCCGCTTTACCAAGGGAAACGTGATGAAGGACAACCTTCGTCATTTTAAGGGCTGCGTAGCCCTTTAAGCCCTTCATAAGATCCTCAACTTCAGACTGATGGGATAGGGGAATGGTTATCCTCGCAAACCTTCCAGCGGCAGGAGGCTTTGTTTGTGGGATGATATCCTCAATGCCAGAAACATCCAGGCATCCTTTTAGGCTTCTCTTCCAATCGATCCTTCCTGAATCCGTCGAGAGGAGCGCAAAGCCCTCGAGAGAATCCTTGAACTCTATAGGAGGGCTCTGGCGTTGAACCTTTGCCTCAACCCTGTACTGGAGAAGGGGGATATACTCGAGTTGAATGTTGCTTATCAAAGCCTTAGCTAACGGAAGGGCGCGATCGATAAGCCTTTGGATATCCTCTTCCCTGAACTTTATGGAAAAGAAGCATTGAGGGAGCCCGGGCGCCAGTATAGGCTGTTCCTCGGAAAGCTCGGCACCCTTAATCCTAAGGCGGCTTCTTGTTTCAAGGATGCGCTGAAGGGTTTTTTCCCTTAGTTCGGCCTTCACAAAGTCCAAGGGGTTGAAGCCTGGGGCTCCATGCTTCGTTTCCCTATGTCTTACCTTCACGATGACTGGTATCCGTTCGACAAGCTCCCCCGTTATTATCGCTTCGCCCTTATCTAGCCATGCAATATCCCTCTCCCAGCTATGGTCCAAACCTCCACTTTCAAGAACGATCTTCACATCGTTTGGATCTGTAAGGCGATGGATGATCCAAGTACCAACAAGCCCCCTGACAGTTGTGTCCAAGAGTTGGGGACGCTGCGTAACAACGATGAGGTTCGCTCCAAACTTTCGCCCCTCTTGGGCGAAGCGCTTTACCAAAGCCATGCTCTCGCTTTTTTCCTTTCCAGCAAATCTGTGAGCTTCATCCAAGACACAGTAGAAGGGACTGATGTGCCCGGCTATAGAGGCCTGGAAGAGTTTATTAAGGGTCTCTGCGACTATGCTCAGCTGCTCCTCATCCCCAAGCCCTCGAAGATTCACGATTGTACACTGACCTTGGACCACGAGGTCCTCGGCTCCAGCAACCTTTAAGGCTTCAAGCCCCAGATCGGCTCCAGGGTTCATGGAAGTTTCTCCAAACTCTAGAACTTGATCCAAGTAAGACCTTGTCGTTACGTTGGGATCGTCCCGAACAGGATCGCCTTCGACCTTGAGGCTGGAATACTCACCATGGGGATCGATGACAACAACGGGCACATTTTTCTTAAGGAGTTCTTCGATGAGAACTCCGACCGTATAGGATTTTCCAGAACCTGGTTTTCCTACGATGAAGACCCTTCCCATTTTCTTTACTGGGAGCCAGACCCTGAAGCCCAGACCCTTGAGCCTTCCTATGTAAAGTCCATCCTTCTCAGTGGCAGTGAGTTCAAGGGCCCTTCTGACGGTTTCTTCCTCGGCTTTATAAAGGATAGAGCCTTCTCGGAAGGGGGTTCTTGGTCCCCGACCGATGACGACACAACTAGCCAAAAGACCAGTTCCGAATCTCTCAATTCCCTTCACAATGCAAAGGTAGCAGTTTCCCTCATGCTCTAGCTCGGCATAATCGTTAAAGCCTAGGCTTTCCCCAAGGACCTCGGCCTTGAATTCCCCGACTGTACAAGGACCCTTAATAACCCCCACAGCCACACGCCCAGACAAGCCTTATCCTCCTAGGAAAGCTCTTGAACCTTCCTTCGGACGAACGAACTTCGATCAACCTCAAAGTTGGCATATTTTCCGAAATGTAATGAACGGTTCAAGATTAAAGGCTAATCTCATAATGCGGATGTATGAGGCACAGTAAGGTATGGCTTTATGCCTCGCGATTCCTAGATTCGCCCTTAGGCTTAACGGCAAAAAAGCTAAGGAAATTCAGATCTTTCGAATTGGCTGGACTTTAAGATTCATCATTCCGAGGATCGGCTACGTAGTCTTAGTTTAGAAGATCTCCCTCTCTCCGAGCTTACGGATGAGCTTGCTCCTAACCTTTACTACCTTTGGTTGCTCGTTCTCTATGGGGGGCTCCTCAGTAGTCTGTCTCTTTATGGTCATGCCGCATAGCCCATTGACGAGGAGCCTTCCCCTGAGGCATTGGGCGTAGTTGCACTTATAGCCCTGGCATACATCGTTAGCGAAGCTACACCAAACCATGTTTTCCTTGTGTCCTAAGGCCCTTTGATTGCACCGGAAGAACTGGCATCGGGGCGAGCAGTATTGAGGTTGCAAATAAACCCCCAATTCCATGGAAAGCGCTTTGAAATCGGCAGATAGACTTTCGATTGAGGGGAATTTAAGTTTTTTTATACGAGGCGATAAAAGCCATGGGACAGGGGTTGCCTTGAGGATCGCCAAATTTAAAACCTATGCTTTGAAGGGAAGGCATTGGCCAAGCTTCCCTTGGATCCTAGTGGAGCTTCAAACCGATGAGGGAATTTCAGGTATTGGGGAGGGGCTTCCTTATAAAAGTGGGGGACTATTAGAATCCCTAGAAACTATAGGGAAGCTCCTTATAGGTGAGGATCCCTTTAATATAGAGGCAATCTGGGAAAGCCTTTACAGAGCAGGGATTCCTCCGCCTACCTTAAGCGCCATAGAAATAGCCTTATGGGATATCGTGGGAAAGGCGTTGGGCCAGCCAGTTTACAGGCTTTTGGGAGGGTGCTGCCATGAAAGGCTGAGGGTCTATGCCGATGGTTTCTTCAGGGGGGCCTCCTTTGTGGAGGCTGAGTATTCGGCAAAAGCCCTCTCGGCTGTTGAGGAGGGCTTCACAGCTTTGAAGATGGATGTGGACGAGGCCATTCCTAAGGAACGTTTTCTGAGCCGAAGTATAAAATCCAAGGACATTAATCGCATCGTTTCTATGGTAAAGACAGTAAAGGATGCCGTAGGAGAAGACGTGGACTTGGCAATAGATTGCCATGGTGCCTTTAATGTAAGTACGGCAGTTGAGTTAGGAAAACGCCTCGAAGACTTAGGACTGATGTGGATTGAGGACCCCGTCCCTTCGGGAAACCATAAGGCAATGGCCAAGGTAAGCGAGGCTTTATCTACACCCGTCTGTACTGGGGAGCTTCTAAGTACTCGGTACGAGTTTCGGGAGCTTCTAGAAAGGCAGGCGGCCGACGTCATAATGCCAGACGTAGCCAGGGCTGGTGGAATCCTCGAGACAAAAAAGATTGCCACCGCCGCTGATACTTATTACGTAGCCTTTGCTCCCCACAACATGGTAAGTCCTGTAGCAACTATGGCCAGCCTCCAAGTCTCCGCATGTACACCCAATTTCTTGATCCTAGAGTTTCAGATGGGTGATGTGGCATGGAGGGATGCTATTATAGATCCTCCTATTCCCTTGGAAAGGGGCTACCTTAAAATCCCATCTAGGCCTGGAATAGGAATAGAATTGAAAAAAGATGAGCTCCAGAAGCACTTGCTTGGCGCATTGCCCTAGAAAATATTAGGTATTAAGGATTTACAAAATAAGAGTTCTTAGGAAGGCAAAGCAAAGATAAATAGGGGCTCTTGCATAGAAAAATTGGTAAGCATGCCTAAATATTGTCCTGAGTGTGGAGGAGAGTTGCGCTACGATCCTGAGCATAAACTCTACACCTGTAGAAGCTGTGGACTAACCCTGAATATCGATGAACTCATAAGAATTCAGGACGAGGCTAGGCTTAAGGAAAGTGAGGAAGAAAGAAGGCGAAGAGAGCGAAAGGAATATCTGAAATGGTGGCTCTCAAAAAAGTAATAGAGCTTTGTATTCCAACGAGCCTTTCGATGCCCATTGTCTTGGCATCAACCTATATTTAATCGCCTAGAGAATAGAATTAGGAGGCCTTTTTGAACAGAGTTTTAAATATCGAAGTTAGGATCGGCTTCCCTCTAAAGACCTGAGCTTTGAGTTCCTCATAACTATTCTAGAACCTTTGACCTTAGGGGCAATTTTGCGATTCTCCTCGGATCATAGATATCTTCTTTGATGCTTAAGCCATACCAAAGGTCTTGGCGCTAGGAGTGGGTGTAGCAAGCCTTGATGCCTTCGGCTAAGGATTCGATCCTTACGAAGCCAAAGCGCTCAAACTGGACGATTTGACCGACTTTTAATTCTTTGCAAGATTCCTCGGATATGCCCTTGACCTTCGATGCATCGGGCATGAGAACTGTTGTTTCAATACCTCCGCTAGCCGGAATCCAATGTATGAGCTGTGCGCCAACCTTCCTGGCTTCCAATAGACCTTCGCTATGGAACTCAGAATCGATGGTTTCTTCACCTATCTCCGTCGGAAGGATGTTGAAGAGCTCCATAAGCCTTACAAGCTTGCCGGGTTTGAGGTTCTTTCCATCCCTTCTCGAGATGAAAAGCTTCACGATGCCATTTTCAGGTTGTACGGGAATAACCCTTCGACCCCGCTCGATAAAACTCGGATGCAAGGATGGACGGGCTATGTATGCCTTCCCAACTTTTCGAACCTTCAAAAGTATAGGATCGTCTACGAAGAAGTATCTATTGGCTATTGGATCCACAAGTTTCCTATTGATGGCATAGAGGTTCTCCCAACTAAGGGAAACGTCGACGGGCTTAATGCCTACGTTGACGATCATTTTATGAATAGCCTCGGGCTGAATACCCCTCCGCCTAAGGGCTGCGAGGGTTGCCAGTCTCGGATCATCGATGCCCTCGTAGAGTCCTTCCTTTAGACCCTTTAAAAAGCGGGACTTGGACATAATGCCTCCATGGAGGATTTTCCACTTTCCATAGTGGATACAATCAGGATACTTCCAGCCCAAGTGATGGTAAAGATAGCTCTGGCGAAAGACGCTTGGAATGAACTCCTTGCCTCTTATGATGTGGGATATGCCCATTAAGTGATCGTCGATGCCTGCTGCGAAGTTGTAGGTAGGCCAAACCCTATAACGATCCCCGACCAAGGGATGAGGATACCTTTTCGTATCTATAATCCTAAGGGCTACCCAGTCTCGAATCGATGGGTTAGGATGTTTCAGATCCGTCTTTATGCGAAGGACAGCGCCCCCCTCTCTATACCTTCCATCGAGCATTTTTTCCCATCGATCCATTTGATCCTCTGGAGGAAGGTTTCTACATGGGCATGCCTCGCTACGCCAGAGCATGGCCCTGAAGTTTTCAATTTTACAAATGCATAT
>JAWCLV010000042.1:0-11381 GCA_038850515.1 Bathyarchaeia archaeon | reverse complement strand
GGTTCTCATTCGTTTTAGACTCGATTCACAGGAGTCAATGATGTGTTTTCGAGAGAGACCATAAGCATTAGGAGTGTTGCTTACAGGAAAATAGCATTTTGAAGCAATAATTACCTGATCTCGACTTATGTTTGGTAGAAAGTTTCCGATTATTTCTTCCGCCTTCCCGCCAGCATAGACGTCCGCAGTGTCTAGGAAGTTTCCCCCTGAATCCATATATTTTTTCATTATCCGATGAGCTTCCTTCTCATCGCAACCCCACTCATTTACCCCAAAGGTCATAGTTCCCAGAGCTATTCGTGAGACCATTAGTCCAGATCCACCAAGTAAACGATACTTCATTTCTTTCTCCCTCTTTAAAAATTTTTTGGATGAGTTGTTTTTAAGGATTCAAAGGTCCTTATCCCAAGAATCTCTCGCGCCCTCTCCGGGCCGACAACTTTTCGGCCAATGGCTTTTGCTGCTTTTACAATCTCCTTCACCAACTCGGCGTTAGAATTAGCTTTTTCCCCTGTGGTTAAAAAAGGACTATCTTCAAATCCTACTCGAATATGCCCACCCAATTCTAAAGCATCCCGAAAATCCCTCCAGCCCCGACTATGGTGACGAAGGAGAAACCAAAGGGCACCCTTTGGGAGTTCTTTAATAAAAAATTCGAGGTATCTCTTTTTAAAAGGTAAACCATCCTGAATATCAAAGATAAGACCAAATATATCAGGGGATGAGAAAGGAACCTCTTCCTTGAGGCGTAACACATTATGAAACATGGAAAGATCGAAGATATAAAAGATGGGCTTGATCTTACTAGATTTCATTCTTTTAGCGTAATACCTGATTTCTTTGAAAGGATTTTTATAGACTCCCCCATTAATATTATTGGATCCCATATTAAGGGACCCTATAACGAGGAGGAAAATATTGATTGACAAAAGGGTTAACCAAGGATGTTGTGGGGATTGGACAATGGTCTTCGAGAAGATATAGGTCACCTTGTCGACACTCAAGATGTAACTTGCGATGGAAGTGGTACTTATCATGAAAGTTGTTGAGCCCCCCATTTTAGATAAACTGAAAAAAACAACCATAATATCCTCGGAGTTTAATCCCCGGTAAACAATCGTGGATATGATAAGGATATAAAAAACTTTTTAAAAAACCGCAGAACAGAATAATTGGGGTAATAACAGCCCAAAAGGACCGTTTTTTCCTTATTATAGGGTAAATGACTACCAGGATGCTTGTGGGAATTATGACGGCTAAGGTTGAGGACTCGACCGTAATCGCTGCTGAATAGCGTTTGGGATATCCATTTCGTACCATGGCATTGATTTCAATGGGACTAAGACTCGCAGTATCACCTACCGTGAGCCGAAAATTCCTCCAAAGATCATACCGGTGATCACATTCACTTCCCCAAGACCTCCACATATTCAATCGGCATGAAAAGAGGGATAGCGACTAACATGAATTAGTCAATGACGCCGTACATTATACTTAAAAAAGTTGGAAGAATCGAGAATCCCAGGATCACTAAGATTATGAAGAAAATACCTAACCACGCACTGGTCGACATAGCTGCTATCCCCCGACTGATAATTTCAAGGTTTTTGTTATTTTAAGGATCAAAAGGATCGCCGTGGCAAGTAAAGTGAGAAGTAAAGCGACCGAAATAAAATAGATGAGGACTTCTGTCGCCAGCGCATGTTTTTTGAACTGGAGCTGCATCAAAATGAGGGTTAAAGAAAGTCTAGCCATGTAATTCATAAAGATAAGAGATAGAAAATCATTGGATAGAAGTACCATTTTCTTATACTTATTGGGAGGAGGTTGATAAAAGATATTATACTTAATACCCACGTTCACTCCCAAAAAGATCACCCAGATGAACAGAAATTTGGAGGATTTTTCGGGTCACACGATGTCCAGCCGGCAATTCGAGACGAAATCTGTATTAGAAGAACTAAAAACAAGACGAACAGCAAGTACCCGCCGAGTTGCTCCTCAATCCAAGCCAAGATCTTTAGAATCATTTCCTTTCTATCCCCTTCCAAATTAAGCTCTTAGTCTTTCTAACATCTAGTCAGATATTTATTACAATAAATGCAGGGTTCCTATACCCATGCATTAATGGAAGAGCAAATTTGGTAAAAAGATAGCGAATTCTTTAAAAATGATAAGAGCCGTGAGAACACAAAGCATGCCTATAAGGAAAGGCAAACAAGCCCTGAAACTTTGGTATATTCCGGTCCCTGCGATATAGCAGGAGATGATCAGGGTAGTTCCCACCGGAGGAGTAAAAAGACCAATGGCTAGGGAAAATACCAAGGTCACACCAAAATGAATAGGATCCCCTCCAACTCTCTCAGCCACAGGGGCAAAGACGGTACCGAAGAGAATAATCGCTGGTGCCATGTCGATTACAGTTCCTGCGGCCAGGCAGATTAACGCAATAATTGCCAGAAGAGCTGTGGGTGAAGGGACGATGGATTGGACCCATTGGGCAAGCTTTTGAGGGACGAGGTTGTAAGAAAGCAACCATGAAACGACGGAGGCAGTCGAGATGACCAGGAGCACTACTGACATCTGAATGCCTGTCTCAATAAGTGCTTCAACCACCTTATGTATCGTTAATTCACGATAGAGGAAAAAACCCACTGCGATGGAGTAAATAACTGCCACTACGGCTGCTTCGGTTGGTGTAAAAATGCCGAGAATGATTCCTCCCACAATCATCATCGGCATAAACAGGGCAGGGAGGCATGTGACCGTAATCTTCACTCCTTCACTGAAGGGCACTCGTTCATGCTTGGGGTAACCTCTCTTGTAAGAAATGAATGTGGAGATTCCAAGCAACGTGAAACCCACGGCGATTCCCGGAAGGGCGCCGCCGATAAACAGATCGCGCACCGAGAGAGAGGCAACAACGCCTAGAAGGATCATGGGAATGCTCGGCGGAATAATGACCCCCACCGTTGAGGAGGTAGCATTGATGGCAGCCGAGTAGTCAGGATCGTATCCTTCTTTGTTCATTGCGGGGATTAAAATCGATCCCAAACCGGAGGCATCTGCAACCGAGGATCCGGAGATGCCTGCAAAGATCATACTTCCAACGATGGACACAGCAGCTAGCCCCCCTCTCAGGAAGCCTACGAGGACATTACAAAACGCAAGTAGTCTGCGTGTGACACCACCTGTATTCATCAGGTTACCAGCTAAAATAAAGAAAGGGATCGCCATGAGCGGAAATGAATCGATCCCTGTGAACATCCGCTGGGCAATCACAAGAAAAGGTAGGTTTGTCTCTGCTACGACCAATATGATGGATGTGATGCCTAGGGCAATACTGATGGGAAGGCTAAGCGCTACCAGCAAAAAGAACAATGGAACGAAGAAAAGCATAGGTGTTCCCCTAATCTGTCCGGTTACTACGTTCCAAATATGAAACCTTCCCCTCGTGATGGGACTTCGAAGGGTCCTCCTGGGGGGTAGGCAGATGCAGGAGCTTTTCCACCGCGAAGATCACTAAAAGGGTCGCCCCCACAGGGATAGAGGCGTAAATAAATCCCATTGGAATGCCTAACGCGCTCGAGAGTTGACTCATCGTTTTCTTGACGACGAAACTTCCATAAATAGTAATAAAAGAGGCAAAACCAATGCAAGAAAGGTGGACAAACCTCTCGACCCATTGCTGCCAGGGCTTTCTGAGCTTTGCCACGAGAAATTCCACCCCGATATGAGCCTTTTTCCTATAAGCAACAGCAGCCCCCAAAAATGCTGCCCAAATCATGAAATGCCTTGAGAGCTCCTCTGTCCAGGCCAGGGGTCGATTGAATAGGTAACGAAAGACGACCTGGCTGAAGATCAGAACGACCATCCCAAAGATCATAGTAATCATAAATCCCTTCGCTGTTGCTTCAATAATACGAAATAGCCAACCCATTTTTTATTTCACTATGATTATTAACGGAACGATTCCACTGTTTCCTTGAACAGAATAAGTACTATGATTTTCAATAGCACCTTAATGAAAAAACAGACAGGAAGACACCTCTACCGTCCATTCTCCCCTAACGGGTGACGATTACTTATACTCCTTTCCTGCCTCAACAATGGCTAAATA
The DNA here is from genome assembly GCA_038850515.1 of Bathyarchaeia archaeon. GTDB lineage: Archaea > Thermoproteota > CALKCG01 > B24 > JAGTQN01 > JAGTQN01. Next base: position 7,261 of record JAWCLV010000042.1, on the reverse strand, counting down.
CAAATCTTCGAACCCTTCGACGCTGGTAAATTGCTTATAGACATTCTTTGTCGCTTCCCGCCATGGTTGTATGTCCGGTTTGGTTACGGTCATCACTTTTGTCACTTTAGCCATAAAATCTGCTTCAGTCTCCTTGACATATTTGTCATTAAAAACGGCTGCCTCCTTCGCTGACTGCTCAACCCAAGTCCTTTGCTGAGGCGTAAGGGACTTGTAGAAGTCCTCAGAGATCGTAAGCAACATGAACCCATAGACGTGATTGGTCAATGCAAGATATTTTACCACTTCATGGAATTTGGCACTGTAAATTAGGCCGATTGGATTCTCTTGACCATCAATAGTTCCAAGCTGAAGAGCAGTAAACACTTCGGGAAATGCAAGTGGAGTCGGACTGGCGCCTAATGCTTTCCAGAGAGCAATGCGAGCTGGCATTTCAGGTACTCGGATCTTCATGCCTTTGAGGTCCTCTAGCTTGTTGACTGGTCTCCGAGTTGTGAGGAGTCTAGGAGTCCTCATAAAGACAGAGAGGTAACGCAACTTTGACTTATCGATCAATCGTTTGTTGATTTTCTCACCAAGGGGGCCCCCGAAGACCTTCCTTACGTGGTCTTCATTCTTAAATAGGAACTCATATTCAAGGATCATCATGGCGCGGTCAAAATTCTGGATGATGCCTGAGACAACAGACATTTGAAGAGTACCGAGCTGCTGGCCTTCAACGATATCTCTTTCACCGCCAGCGAGCCCACCGGCTAGAACATCAGCCCTCATGGCACCATTTGAGGTTTTTTCGAGGATCTTCGCAAATTCACGAGCTGCTACAACCTCCGGCGTTCCCTCGGCTGCGGTGAGTCCTAGCTTGATTACCTTCTGCGCCCATACTGGGCCAATAAGAGCTAAAGGAACCGTGACGATTAACGAGAGGACAAACACACTTAACAGACAAGCCTTTTTCATGACGCTTCCTCCTTTTGATTGAGTTTTAATTCTTAGGGTTTAAAAAGAACCTTCCCAGCATTTCCGTGAACCTGTTTGAAAGCCTCTTCGTATTTTTCAATAGGAAATCGATGCGTGATCACACCGGAGAGGTCAATCCTTTTAGCCATGACAAGAGAAGCAAGATGCTCCCAGGTTTCCCAGATCCTGCGGCCAAATATCCCTTTGATGGTAGCTCCTTTAATATTGATCTGTTTTGAAATGTTTATGGAAATCGGTTTCGTTGCATGGCCAATCGTCACTAGCTTCCCCTCCATACGAAGGAGCTCGAACAGATATTCGTATACAGCCGGGGCTCCGCTAATTTCTAAGATCACATCCGCACCGCCCTTTCGTCCGGCAATCTCTTTAACCTTTTGGACTACATTGTCCCTAAGCGGATTTAGCCCAAAGGCTCCAAAATGACGGGCCATTTGGAGGCGGAAGTCATTTAGGTCGATAGCGATGACCTGAGAAGCTCCTACGACCCAGGCAATTTGAATCGCGATAAGCCCGATGGGACCACACCCGATGATGACTACTAGGTCCCCCGGTGAAATCTTAGCCTCATCGATTCCCCGCATGGCGACTCCTGCCGGCTCAAATAAAGACCCTTCTTCGTGCGATACCGTGGGAGGTAGTTTGAACGTGACTTTGGCAGGGGCTTTTGCATATGTTGCAAATGCCCCCGGATAAGTAATACCAATAAGTTCCATATTCTGGCAGTTATGGCCTTCTCCCAATCCGCATTGGTAACAGGTTCCACAAGGGATATGTGTCTCAACGGCCACCCGATCTCCCACGCTGAATCCTTCCACGTTTGGCCCGATTTCAACGACATCCCCCGAAAACTCGTGTCCGAGAATAAGGGGAAATCGGACCGGGAAATTGGCTCCTGTTAGGTCCCAATTATATAAGTGGATATCTGTCCCGCAGATAGCTCCGGACCTGACCTCAATCATAATTTCACCCTTTTTGAGTTGAGGTAGATCAATTTCTTTTAAGCAAGCCCCGGATCCAGGGTTTGTCTTAACTAGGGCCTTCATGATCACTCTCTATCTCTTCCTCAATCGATATGCATGCCGCCGTTTACATCCAGCACCTCTCCTGTGATATACTCGGAAAGATAGGAGGCAAGAAAGAGACAGGCTCTAGCCACGTCAAGGGGTTGGCCTATCCTTCCCATAGGGATTGTTTGGAGGATGACCCCTTTTAATTGCTCGGTCAGCTTCCCTTGGGTAATATCAGTATCTATCAGTCCCGGCGCAATGGCATTTACCCGAATTCCTTCAGGGGCGACTTCCCTAGCAACCGCCTTAGCAAACCCAAGTATCCCTGCCTTGGCTGCGCTGTAATGAGGTCCTCCAAAAATCCCACCTCCTCGTTCGGCGGACACGGATGAGATGCAAATGATACTCCCCTTTTTTTGTCTCCGCATATAGGGAAGCACAGCCTGGGTACACAGAAAAGTCCCACGAAGGTTGACATCCAGGACAGCCTCATAGTCGGCATCGGAAATGTCAGCGACTCTTTTCGGCTGTGTAATCCCTGCATTATTTACTAAAACCGTCGGTGTCTTCAGTTCCTTAACAATCCTTGCGAAAACCTCTTCCACCTCCTTCCTTTTGGTCACGTCGCAGCGATATCCCCGGTGTTCGGGCCCAAGGGACCGTGCTGTTTCTTCGGCCCCTTCTCCATCAATGTCCAAAATGACCACTTGTGCTCCGTGCTCTGCAAAAAGCTTTGCAGTTGATCGACCGATTCCCCGTTTAGACGCCCCCCCAGTGATAACTGCTATTTCATCTTGTAAAAGCAATTTAAATTACTTCCTTATTGAAGATTATGGTCGTCCAACAGTGCTGGGAGCCTTGATTTTTAAAGCCTTCCAGGAACTTTCCAATTGATTTTTACCGCAAATTGCTCTAACATTACCCCAAATTCAAAACCAAGAGATCAATATAAAAGACAGCTTAACTTCATAGATGCCAAAATCGACTCCATCATCCCACCCGAGGACCCCTGAAAATCCTCTACAACAAATTAACTTCTCCTTCCTCTACAACTTCACCAGATATAAATCCACCGATAAGGGAGGAAAAGGCTATGACCCTATTTGTCTCTTCAAAGCTTTTTCCTCATCTACCCTAGCTACGCCTCCTCCGAAAGAGACCTCACTCGAAAACTCCGCTATAATGGAAGATCTCCTACCTCTGGAGCTTCTCCTACGGAGATACTCCCAACCACAACACCTTTCATTACTTCAGACAAAGACTCTTTGAAAAAACCTTCTCCGAGATCGTCATCAATATCATCATCATCGCCCAAGCCCTCTGTCTCATTAAAAAAGAAAACCTCCAGCTCTCCATCGAGTCCTCTCCCATCGAAGCTAAAAGATCTAGTCCTTATGCTACTTGGGGCCGAAAAAGCAAAGACTTCGATTTCTTTGGCTATTCCGACCGAGTCAGATCCGCCTTTGGCGGAAAAGTCCATCTGGAGGTCACTGATACAGATCTGCCTATCCCATTGGCTGTCAAGGTCTCTCCAGGAAATGAATGGGATGGAAGGTTTCTTAAAGAACTTACTGAAGAATCTAAGGAAAACCTCGGGGCCGTAGATAAAAAGATCGATGCCATCATCGGAGATACAGGGTATGAATTCACGGAAAATGCAAGCCACCTGACTTAAAATGAGATTACTCCTATCATTGTAGAAAATCCAAGAGGTAGAGAGAACCCTATCCAGAGAAGAGAACCTCGAAGAAAGAGATTCAAATTCCGCTTGGGCCTCTTCAAAGAGGAAGCCAAGGAGTGCTTCTTTAGCCCCATCTGCTGGCGAACCCGATATGGACCCGTCTTCTATCTTAAGGAAGATAATAAGATCCAGGATCGAATGAGAACGATCCGGAACAGCAAATCCTTTCCCCGTCTCTACAAAAAGAGAACCATCATTGAAAGATTTTACAGTATTCTCAAGGAGACTTATCGATTCGAGGAAATCAGAATGAGGGGGATAAAGAATATCACGACCCATGTGTTTTTTAGTATCTTGGCCTATCTGGCAAGATGGATCACAGGGATGAAGCTCAAAGTATGCCTTTTGCCTGTTTTTTAAGGATTGCTGGGAGGAGAAGAACCAGCCAGGAGGGGGGATCATTCTGTCTTTACTCCCCCTCCATCCCATTAGATTATCTCCTGATAGAGGAGGAAAAGCCCAAATGAGTTGATTAGAATATTCAATCGCTTCCATCTTCAGTTAAATTCATTTTTAAAAATTATCTACCCAATCCCACCAGATAAAATTTCCTCATTATTGAACAGCCCTCGAGGATTCCTTCCAGGTTGGGAAGACAGGGTGCCAGCATCATCTAATAAAAATTAAGAATGGTGACTTATTTTTTAGAAGCCTTTCTTTTGGATTTGGTTTTATTTCCATTTTTAGCATTTAGTACCTCTGACACAGCCCTCTTAATATAGCGGGACGTTAGCTGGTAACATTCTTTTATCTCTTGGAAGGTGCCAGATTCGCCAAATTGATCCTTCACCCCGATCCTCTTGACAGGGATAGGACACTTTTCAGAGGTCAGTTCTGCCACTGCCCCTCCCAACCCTCCTAAGATATTTCCGTCTTCGATAGTGACGATCGCCCCCGTATCCCTCGCCGCCTTAAGAATGGCTCTCTCATCAATGGGTTTGATGGTATGCATGTCAAGCACGCGCGCCTCAATGCCTCGTCTCCATAAATCTTCAGCTGCTTCTAAGGCGTCTTTAACCAGAATCCCAGTGGCGATCAAAGTCACATCCCTCCCATCGCGAAGGCAGATGGCTCTTCCAATCTCAAAGGGAAGATTATTGTTGTGGAGAGTTGGATAGGGGATCCCCACCGCAGGCAGACGCAGAATCACTGGGCCCACATATTGAGCGGCTGCGATGGTGGCCTTCTCTGCAGAAACAGGATCGCAGGGTGAGAGTATTACTAGGTTGGGGATGGCCCGGAGAGCGGCCAGTTCCTCAATGGCAAGATGGGAGGGCCCCATGCCTCCCCAGATCACTCCTGAGTTGCAGAGGACGATCTTCACATTTCTGTTATCATAAGCCACGTTCTGTCGAATCTGGTTATATCCTCTTCCAATGGCGAACAGAGCGTGACAGTGCGTAAAGGGGATGAAACCGGCATCTGCCAGCCCTGCGGCACTCGAGATCAAATGACCCTCTGCAATTCCCACATCGACGATGCGATCCGGAAATTCCTTTTGAAAAATCTGACCGACCTCTCCAGAAGGAAAGTCAGCATAGCATGAGACGATCCTATCATCCCTTCTTGCCAACTCGATCAGCGCCCGATTATGGGCCGAATAGATGTTGTCTTCAACGCCCCTCGTCTTGAGCAAATATTTGGTTCTCAATCCCATCTTCTCCGATTTTCAATTTGATTCATCATTCTCTCCCAAGACCCGAAGGCCTTCTTGCATTAACTCCTCTGTTATCTTTATAAAGTGGCAGTTTGTATTCTCAAGGGACGGAAACCCCTTTCCCTTGATTGTGTGGGCAATAATGGCCTGTGGCTTTTCCTCCACAGTGAGAACCCAGTCTAGAGCATCGACCACTTCCCTCATGTTATTCCCGTCGATCTCTAAGCTCTCCCAACCGAAGGCTTTGAATTTTTCAGCCAGGGAAAGGGGATTCATTTTGGCCTCAACTGGACCTGTGGACTGAAACCGATTATGGTCAACAATAGCGGTGAGATTGTCCAGCCTGTAATGAAATGCGTTCATAGCTGCCTCCCAGACCTGTCCCTCGTTGCATTCACCATCGCCCAAGATACAATAAACTCTGAAACGGGCCTTCCGATTTCGAAATGACGATGAAAGATTTTTCCCATGAGGAAGAATGTAGGCCCCCATGGCAGAGCCTACCGCAAAGGACAATCCTAATCCCAAAGAGCCACCGCTACAGTCAATCCCAGGGGTCCGACAATCGACATGAGTCTGAAGACGTGAGCCTAGGTGGCTGTATGTCTTGAGTTCCTCTCTGGGGATATATCCTGACTCTGCTAGAGCTGCATAGATGATCTCGCAGGAATGGCCTTTTGAGACAATAAATCTGTCCCTTTCCCTCCAACAGGCATTCTTCGGATCATGTCTCATCCGATAGAAGAAGAGGGCAGAAACTAAATCAGCAGATGAGAAACACCCGCCCAACCAACCCGACCCCATCTCCTTCATGATGAATAGCGTTTCTCTTCTGAGCTTTCTAGCCTTCGATTGAAGGTTTTGAATTAATTCTTCTTTTTCCATTTCTCTTTCCATCCTGTCCTGCCCCCGTGGCTTAGATCTTGAACACCACCTTTCCAGTCTTGGCTGACTCCGCTAAGGGAAAGGCCTGATCATAATCGCTGAGGTTAAAGCGATGGGTAATTACAGGACTTACGTCGATTTTTCCGGAAAGGATCATACTTTGAGCGGTCCACCAGGTATCCCACATAATTCGTCCGGTTACTCCATACACAGTAGCTTCCTTATAAATCACATTATTGACCACATCCCACTCGACCGAACCCGGGAATAGTCCTACCAAAATAATCTCCCCGCCTCGTCTCAGAGTTTTTGTTGCCTCATTGAGCACCCCTTTATTCCCTGTTAACTCCACCACCACATCAGTTCCAAATCCTTTTGTAATTCGATTTACTTCTTCCACCACATCAACCTTTTTCGCATTTAGGACAATATCGGTTCCCATTTTTTTTGCCAGATCGAGCCTTTCTTGACTGATGTCCACACCTATCACATACTCTGCTCCACTGAGTTTGGCCACCATCTGGGTGTAGATCCCGATCGGACCACAACCCAAAACGATTACCTTTTTCCCGGCGGGTTTTGTTTTGGCAAGAGCGTGTACTCCGATCCCAAAGGGTTCCATCGTGGCCCCGATCTCATAAGGAATAGAGGGATCAAGTTTCCAAGCACAAGCCGACGGAAGAATCGAATATTCCCCAAAGGCCCCATCCAGGTGGACTCCCAGAATCTTCATGTCTTTACAGATATGCTGAAGACCGGTTGTACATTGAAAACAGTGACCACAGGGGACATGGGTCTCAGCTGCCACACGGTCTCCCGGGCTGAAGTTTTTTACATTCTTTCCCACCTCAATCACTTCACCCGAATATTCATGTCCGAATAGAAGGGGGAGCTTAATTCTTGAGGCAGCATATTCGTTCCACTGATAGATATGAATGTCGGTTCCACAGATGGCCGCAGCTTTCACTCTTACCAACAAATCGTTATCTCCTA
>JAWCLV010000041.1:0-12316 GCA_038850515.1 Bathyarchaeia archaeon | reverse complement strand
GTATTTATACTTAGGATAAAAGCCTCGGGAGGGATTCGAACCCTCGGCCAACAGCTTACAAGACTGTCGCTCTGCCAGCTGAGCTACCGAGGCTCATCCCTTCTTTTTCCTTTTCATTACGTAATCTTTCAAGGCCTATTATTTGTTTTATGTCCGAGGCTTATTGCTGGACCTCGCATCCACGTACATCCTTCGCATCCTTTGGGCATCGAGGTCGAGGAGAGGAGACTCGCATATGAAAACGGGCTCTAACCCCATCTCATAGATTAACATAGCCAAAGGCTCGAATTCCGGCCCGTAGCGAAGGTCTTCGATGGGTCGATGGCTCCTCTCCCCCTTCCTTCCGAACTCAACCTTCGTGAAGTGGAAGTGAAGGTCCTTGAGAACCTCCGATCCCAGGGCTTTTTCTACGATTCCAAGGATCCTTTCGTAATCTTCCTTCGTCCTAAGGCTTCCTCTAGCCCTAGCATAGACATGGCCCCAGTCTATCGTTGGCTTTACAAGCTCCAAGCTCTGGCTTAAGGCTAGGATTTCCTCAAGACTTCCGAGCTGGAAGGTCTTGCCAGCCGTTTCGGGTCTCAGGTAAAGACCCCTGATACCCCTAGCTTCCATCTCCTCAGAAACCTCGCTCAGGGATCTAAGGCAAAGATTCAGGGCTTCCCTAGGGCTTCTCTTTCCATAGTATCCTGGATGAAAGACCACGGCCTTTGCCCCCATCCATGTAGCCGCCTCGATGGCGGCCAGAAGCCTTCTCTTGCTAGCCATAATGATGGAGTCCTCACCGCACAGATTTATGAAGTAGGAGGCATGGATCGTTAAGAGGACATCCTTCTCGGAGGCCCTCCTTCCCAAGGCTACAGCTTCCTCGGGGCGGATTTGGGGCTTGGGCCCCCAACGGGTTCCTTGGTATTCGAAGGCATCCAACCCCTCGGATCGGAGGAAGGCTGGAAACTCTGGAAGGGGACCCAAGAAACGTTCTGGTATGCCTGCAGGACCGAAGCGGGGAAAGCTCATAACCTTCAGAAGCCCTATAGGGATAGGATAGGTGATATTATTTATAGTCGATCTAGAAACATTTTACCTAAATGAGATTTTGCCCTGCTTTTAGAGTTGATGGAAATTACCTTCAATGATTAGGGTAAAATGTTGGCAGAGTGACTATAATTTGCTTGATCTCATTAGATTAGATTCGATTAGATGCGATACGGCCTTCTTTCCTTATTCAAGACGTTCATCTTCCCACGATGGCTATTTTAGCACCGCACTTGGGGCATAAGTTTCCTTCCTTCAAACGCCACCTAGTGATGTCGAAGCCGAAGCGCCCTACGACCAGCTCGCCGCAACTTGGGCAATAGGTATTCTCGTATCTATGCCCCGGAACGTTTCCTATGTAGACATAGTGGAGCCCCTCTTCCCTAGAGGCTTCACAGGCTTTTTCTAGGGTTTCTATGGGAGTCGAGGGCACATCCATAAGCCTGAAATCCGGATGGAACCTCAGGATGTGGAAAGGAATGTCGGGACCTAAATTTTCCTTTATCCATCGGGCTAGTCGCCTAACGCTTTCCAAGGAATCCCCGTACTTCGTCACGAGGAGGTCCGTGATTTCTAAATGGATGCCGAGTCGTCTCATCTCCACAAGACCTTCGTATATGGGCTCGACGGAGGGGACGGACATGAGTTCCCTGTAGAACTTGGGCTCACCTGAGCCCTTGAAATCCACCGTAGCCGCGTCCAAGTATGGAGCGATGGTCCTAATGGCTTCCGGGGTCATGTAGCCGTTCGTCACGAAGGTATTGAAGAGGCCCTCCTCATGGGCGAGCCTAGAGGTTTCGTATGCAAGCTCGAAGAAGATCGTAGGCTCCGTGTAGGTATAGCTTATCCCCTCGCATCCATAGTCCTTAGCAAGCCTTACGATCCTTTCTGGCGGAATTTCATCGCCCCTTATGTCCTTCGCATGGCTTATGACCCAATTGTCGCAGAAGAGACAGTTGAAGTTACAGCCAACGGTTGCAAGGCTGAAGACGGAGGCGCTGGGATGGAAGTGGGCGAGGGGCTTCTTGGTTATGGGATCGATGGCATAGGAGCAAACCCTCGGATAGACGAGGCTGTAAAGGATGCCTCCCCGGTTCTCCCTGACGCGGCAGAAGCCAAGCTTTCCATCTGGGATGAGGCAACGCCTGGCGCATAGGTTACATCTAACCTTAAGGTCCTCAAGCCTTTCGTACAGCATGGCTTCCTTCATAGTCAAGCTTCAGACCCTTCCCAATTGAAAATAGTTTGCGATTGATTTAAAGTATGCTAGAAAGCCTTTGCATCGAATGCCCATAAAGGAAAATAAATAAAAAATGAATGGAGGATAGGAAGAGAAGACTTGAGGCGTTTCTCTTCAAGTCTTCATAAAAAGAGGCGGTTAACTCAGTTTTTGCCAGCTTGCTGGTTTAGGCTCTTAAAATCGGGAGTTGAAGGCCTTAGAAATTCCTAGGGAATGATATAGCGATCTCTGCCGTTCATAGGGGCTACTAGCGCTTACTTAGTGTGATCGGTTGGACTACGGATGGGAAAAGGCTAAAGGATTTCTTAGCCATGTTTTTTAGAAAGGCTTAAGAATCTCTCCGTCGAAAATAATGACTAAAAGGTAAGCAAGATTGGAAGCCTATATTCTAAAGGTTTTTGGAAGGGTTCAGAGGGTTGGTTTCAGGAGATATGCCTTGGATTCTGCCCAAGAATTGGGCTTAGCGGGTTACGTGAAAAACCAGCCTGATGGATCGATAGAAATATTCGTTCAAGGAGAAAGGGAGGGGCTCGCAAGATTCCTAGATATGATGGGGCATCCCCCACCGCCAGCGCTAGTAAAGGAGATCAGGAAGGAAGAAACGGATGTGAAGCCCGAAGTTAAGGAATTCAGGATCGTCTATGGAGAGCTTATCGAGGAGCTTCAGGAGGGCTTTGGAGCTATGCAATCGATATTTACCGACTATTGGGGGGAATTCCGGGATTATAGGGAGGAGTTTAGGGATTTTAGGGGAGAATTTAGGGATTTTAGGCAGGAATTCAAGGATTTTAGGCAGGAGTTTAAGGATTATAGGGAGGAGTTTAGGGATTTTGCCCAAAGGACTGATGACAACTTCAAGCTGATCTCCGAAAAGTATGGGGAGATATCGGAAAAGCTTACAATCATACTCGAAACCTTGATCAGGGAATCCAAAGAAACCAAAGAAATGCTGAACGAAACGATGAAAAGCCTGAAGGAAGCCTTGGAAAGGCTACCAAAGGCATCCTCCTAGGACCATGGAAAAATCAACAGAAATCCTTCGAGTTCTTTAATACCCACGAATCCCATGGACGATTCGACCATCGATTTTTAGTATCGGGGTAAGGGAGGATATTGGAAGGCTTCATGCCTTCAGAACTTGCCCATAGGCATAATCTTGGGCAATAGATGAAGGTATCGGAGAAGGCTACGATCCTACCCCTTACCTCCAAAAGGTTTTCCTACGCGTCAAATTTCTAGCCTTCTAAGGCTATAGTCCGGAAGCCTCCATTCTGCCCCGAGGGGGCAAGGATCCGATTCCAATAGAGCCCTTCTGAGCTCCTTCTGAGCTTCGGCTTCGCGTCGAGGAAGCTTCTTGGCATTCGATTTTTCAATCCGATCTGAGCTTCCTAGACGCTCCGTCCCTAAGAAAGGAAATTCTTCGCTATGGCTCAAAGTCCATATCGGTTGGCATCCCTTAGGCTCTCTGACTAAGGGCTTTCTTCACTCTCTAAAGTAAAGGAAATCGACGCCCCACAGCCTAAGGGAAGACTAAGCACTGCGCTATGCCCGGATTACCTCCTTTATCCTTCGGACGATTATCTCCTCATCCCCATCCAAGAGACCAAAGGGGTTCACTATCAGCTTATTCCCCGCCTGATTCAACCATACGACAGGATCGCCTTCCCTGAGCTTCTTGGCAACCTCCCTAGCCGTCATACCCAAGGCTTCCTCATCGATGGTTATCTGGGCCCTCGGCCAATGATGCGACCAGTATTTGCCAGGGTCTGGGGCGATTCTTTCAGCCTTTAGATTAGGAACGCCCTTCAAATGCTCTACGATGTAGCGTACCTTAGCCTCCCTCCTAGCTTCGTCTATCCTAGGGTCCCTTGATGCAAACCTCTTGAGGGCCGTCAAAAGCCCTATGATCTGCTCCTTACTTACTTTGAAGGGTCTTCCTATGAAGCCCTCATGGGGAAAAGCCTGCATCCTTATGGCTTCGATCAAATCCTTTCGACCACATACGATGCCCGTATCGTTCGGTCCCTCGATCGCCTTACCTCCGCTGAAAATCACGAGGTCTGCACCCATGGCTACGAACTTCCTAAGATTCTCTACGGGAGGAAGCTCGGCCGCCGCATCGAGGATAGTAGGCAGGCCTCTACGCCTAGCTATGGCTATGACCTCCTCCAAGGAAACTCCCTTTCCGAAGGTCTCCATGTTGATCCAGTAGGCGATGGCTACGGTCCTTTCACCTATGGCATTCTCCAGCTCCTCCGATGAACAGCCCTTATCGCTTCCTACCTCTACCAACTTGGCTCCGGCATCCGATAGGTGCCTGAACCAGGGGTTTCTCTGAAGCCTCTGGACGATGATCTCGTTCTTCATACCCTCCGTATGGGGAAGGCGTCTCATCTTATCCTTATCCTTCCCCGTGATGCAGGCGGCCGCCGAAAGGAACAAGCCTGCCGCTGCTCCAGAGGTGATGTAGGCATCCTCGGCTCCAAGGATTTCGGCCACAAACCTTCCGGCCTTCTCATAGAGTTCCTCTATGAGGACGAACTGCTTAGCGGCTTCGTTCATGGCTTCAAGGACCTCAGGAGCCATGAGGGAGCCTCCTAGGATCGTGTAGGTTCCCCCTCCGTTCACAACCCTCCTAACCCCAAGCTCCTGATAGGTGACCATAGGCATCCAACCCTAACTTACCAAGGCTATCCTATCCCTTCGCATTCTATCTTATCCCATCATATCGATTCCTATACTTATCCAATTCCGTCGTCATAGAAAGGCGAAGCCCTAAAGGGATAAGCTTTGCGATTTTAATTTTTCGAGCTTTGTAAGAATGCCATCCTAAACTGAAGGGAATTTTCATGTACGACAGGGCTTAAGGAATCCGGGAAACATTTTAAAGGAACCTTGGATTCCTCCTTTAATGGGTCGCTGGCCATAGGGTGTGGGTCCGACCCGCTCTCATTCCGAACGCGGCCGTCAAACCACACCACGTTCCCAACCTCTGTAGTGCGAGAGCCTACGAGATGTTGGGAATGCTAGCGGCCCGAGCCCCTAGGGCATCCCTTCGCCTCACCAAATTTCATTTAAATCTTTATAACACCCAATAACATGGTTTAGGAGAAAAAACGGTGCAGTCAATGCCCCCACCTTTCTCAGGGATATTAGAGGCCCTCCTAGGCCAGATAGGCCCCTCGAACCAACAGGGGGATATCCTAGGATCCATCCTCCAATTCGTCTTCATCCTCATGTTTGCGATAACGATGCTCTATGGACAAAGGATCCAAGCCATTATCATGCTCCGAAACATAGATGTCTCCCTCCGACGCCTTAAGGTCCTCAGGGACAATGCCAGAAGGACCCTCATCGAAACCATCAGGTCCTTTGGAGACTCTAATAGGGACCCTACCCCAGAGGTTGACAGGCTCCTCGAGTACTTCTGGATCCAGCCCACGAACCTAGATCCCTATGGAATCGTAGCCAAGATAGAGCATTTTATGGATCTTCATGACGAAAGGCTTAGGGCTGAAGTAGGAGCCCTAGCCCCTAAGGCCGATAGGAACCAAGTCGTCAACCTAGAAAACCTAGCTGAGGTTGGCTTAGCCCTCAACACGATCTATCGCATCGTCAGGCATTTCTACATCTTCGGCAAGAAGACGATGAGCATCTTCATCATCTACCAGCTTGAGGCCCAGCTCCCCCAAATCATTCAGGAGGCCGAGGCCTATGCCTCGGGTATGCAGGCCTTCCAGCTTGGGCAGCCCATCGGAGATGGGGCTGGAAGCCTCGTGGCCGCCAAGTTCATGTACGGCATGGAGAAGCGGGCAATAGCCAAGGATACCGTTGTCTCGGAGCTTTCCTTCGAAGGAAGGAGGCTCATCGTCCTGAAGGCAGAAGGGCCTGGAGCCAATGTGGGTAAGATAGGAGAAGCCCTTACGAGGATCCTTGAAGAGAACATGGGGAGGATCTCCCTTGTCATCATGGTCGATGCAGGCATGAAGCTCGAGGGCGAGGAAACGGGAGGCGTATCGGAAGGGATAGGGGCAGCCATAGGGGGCATAGGGGTCGATAGGTTCAAGATCGAGGAAACTGCTACGAAGTTTGGGGTCCCTGTCTACGCGATTATAATAAAGGAATCCCTCCAGGATGTCATAGCTCCCATGAAGAAGGAGATCTATGCTGGAGTCGAGGAGGCCGTGAATCGCGTTAGACGCCTTATAAGAGAAAGGACGAGGGAGGGAGAATCCGTTATCCTCGTAGGCGTCGGTAACACCATAGGCATTGGGCAGTAAAAGGAAAGGAGATGAAAGAAAGGGGAAGGTAGAAGGGAAGGAAAGGGAGGGAGAGAATTCTTTGGAGGAAAGGGGAAGAACCCTCGGCCTCGGCTCCTTTATGACCTTCATCATCCTAGCTATAATCCTCCTCTTCTTTTCCATCTTCCTCATATACAGGTCCATGGCGGCCTATGCCCAAGGAGACCTTCCCATAAGCTTCTCTTATCTCATCTTCAGCCTTATGGGACTCATCTTAAGCAGCTATTTTCTCATGCACCTGAAGAACGTGAGACTAGGAGCCGTCAAGAGGGCCCCCTCGGTCTTCACGATGGTCGAGTGCCTCCAGTGCGGCTTCAAGAACATAAGGTCCTTCCAAAAGGGAGATTACGTTCTGAAGAGTGCAGAGGGTTGCCCCAAGTGTTCCCAGAGCATGCTGATAACGAGCATATACGCCGAATCTGAGCAGAAGCCCTAAAGCTCCGTGAGGATGAGGCACCCCTTCTGAGTAACGAGGACCGTATGCTCAGCCTGGGCGACGGGCCTTCTTGTCCTCTCGACAAGGATTGGATATCCCCTCACGAAGCCTGAAGCCTTGATCTCATTCCATAGGCTCCAAAGCCTCTCCCTAGGCACCTCCACAAGCCCCTGAAGCCACCTTTCAGCGAAGGGAAGGGTCCGATAGTTTTCCCATATCTTAGAGAGCAAAGCCTCCCTTTCGTCGCTTTCCCGTCCCTTCCTGTAGCGGACGCATCGGTAGATGTGGGCTTCCTTTAGGGATGAAACTTCCCCTGCAGCCCCTTGGAAGGTTACAAAGGGTTCTATGGCATAAACTCCATCTACCTCGAACCTACCGCCGGCGGAGCCACCAACGTTTGGAATGGAAGTCCCCATATGAAGCGAATAGCGGGCGATCTGATGCCCCACGAGGTTCCATATGGGCTTGAAGCCCCTTACCTTGACGATTTTCTCCACAGCGAGGCCTACCTCGCCCACCGGAACACCCGGACCAACAACCTTTAAAGCCTCCCTAAGGGCATCCTCGGCGGCGGAGGCTAGGCTTTTCAGCCCTTCGTCCAAGACGATGGTCTTGGCTGTGTCGGCGATGAAACCGTTCACATGGACCCCTATGTCCACTTTAACCAAGGCATTGGGAGGAACGATGGCATCCTCATCAGAAGGACCCGGTGTATAGTGGGCTGCGATCTCGTTAATACATATATTGCAGGGAAAGGCGGGTTTGCATCCGGCCTCGAGGATCCGCTTCTCGAATGCCTCGCATATATCCAAGAGGCGAATTCCTTCCTTGACGATTTTCTCGGCATCCTTGAGGATCGTGGCAGCGACCCTTCCGGCTTTGAGATAACCCTCCAGCGCCTCATCATCCATAGGAATCCGCCTAAAGGCTTCTTTACAGCGATAAATTTATCCTTTCACGGATTCTAGGGCTCCTACACTTCCAAGTCCCTGAAGCCTGGGAAGGCGAAGAATCGAAACGACTCGAGCCTAAATGAAAGGAAAGGAAAAAAGGAAGGAAAAAGAAAAGTTAAATGTTCCTTCAAACCCATCCCTTTGGGATCCCCTATGGGAAGGCCCTTCCAAGTCCTTCTCCTAGAGAAGATCGACGAAGCAGGGGTTCGGCTCCTCGAGGAAATAGCGGATATTCAATGGTCCTCAGGGACGTCTCAGGAGATCCTCGCTAAGGAGATTAAGGATGCGGATGCCGTAATCGTAAGGGCCTTCGGTTCCATAACAGCTACCATCATGGATTCTGCCCCTAGGCTCAAGGTCATAGGAAAGCATGGCGTGGGCTTTGACAACATAGATATCAAGGCGGCCACGGAGCGCGGCATTCCTGTGGTTTATACGCCCTTTGCCAACACTGATGCCGTTGCAGACCATACCATGGGCTTGATGATAGCCCTTGCTAAGCGTATCGCCGAAGCGGATAGGGCTCTGAAGCAAGGCGGCAGCTGGAAGCTTAGGTACGAATTGATAGGTACGGATGTGGCTGGAAAGACCTTGGGCATTATAGGGCTTGGTAGGATAGGAGGAGCTGTCGCCAAGAGGGCCGGGGGCTTTGGGATGCGAATTTTGGCTTACGATCCCTATGCTTCCGAGGAGAGGGCTAAAGGCCTTGGAGCCGAGCTTGTAGACTTGGATACGTTGCTTCGTTCCTCGGACTTCGTGAGCATCCATGTCCCCCTCACAGAAGAGACTAGAGGAATCATAGGAAGGCATGAGCTGGGTATCATGAAGAAGGGTGCCTTCCTCATCAACACATCCAGAGGGGGCATCGTGGATGAGGGGGCTTTGCTGCAAGCCCTTTCGAGTGGACATTTGGCCGGTGCCGCCCTGGACGTTCTGGAGAAGGAACCTCCTGAGCCTGGAAATCCCCTCATAAAAATGGAGAATGTTATCGTGACTCCCCATATGGCCGCCCATACAAGGGAAACCCTCAGGAAAATGGCCATTACGGTAGCCGAAGATGTTGTAAGGGTTTTGAGGGGTGAAAAGCCCCTTTATCCGGTAAACCCTGAAGCCTTTGAGGGACCTAGGATCCGAAGCTTCCTTCGAGACCTCGGTAGGGCTTAGGCTTTCTTAGTCGAAAGAAGGGAAGGGAGGAAAGAAAAAGGAAATAAATAAATAAAGAGGGACTGAAGCTAATGAAGCATATGCCGGGCTTAGCCTGAACCATAGGCACATGGAGAAGTTGCCCATCGATTCCAAGAATTCCCCTTCCTCCTTTTTTCTTTTTTAGTCTAGGTCTATACGTTCCTATGATCTCTGCCCTGCTTGGCAAGCTCATAGGCTAGCCTGTATAGAGTCGTGGGCGCCGATTCCCTCCTTGCCTTACTTAGAAGCCCTAGGGGCGCTTCGTAGGATTCGAGCCTCTTCGAATGCCTTAACATATCGATGGCTCTATGGGTATGGCTATGGGCGATATCTAAGATCAGGATCCTTCTCCCCTCAGCTCCCTGAGGAATCGATCTTTTGGCGATGAAGGAGGCGGGTTCCCCCGTAACTACGGACATGAAGAGGTCCCTTGCCTTCTCAAGCTCCCTGAAAGCCCTCATTATCTCTTGGTCTTCCCCTAAGCCCTTCAGCTGTTCCATGGCTTCGGCCACGAGCTCCATACAGGTTTTCGCCAACCGAATCGCCGCCTCTGGGTTGGCTTCAGCCAGCTCCACACCAGCAGTAAAGACGATGGCCTCCCTTACAAGGGATCTTAGCAACCCTAAGCTCCTCTTAAGAAGCCCTTCAACCAAACCCACCTAAAATAAGTCAACGATCGATTAAAAGTCATTAGACTTACTAGAAGAGTCGCGATGTTATAGTTGAGCCTTGCTCACCCATGAAGTGGGCGAAAAGACTGCTTTTCTTATTTCTTAGCGAATTTCAACCCTTTGTCTAGGGTTGTTGCAGTAAATTCGATTCTCTTGGAGAGAAAACTATTATGTCTCTCAGACATTAGGCTACCCCCAAATACATTGGGGAAATCGGAATGGCTTTCCTCCGTTGCAGTCGATCCTCAGAAAATCGTTTCAAAGTTTCAAAGAGGCAAAAACTCCTGAGCAAAGCTGTATCAGAGAAGATGTTAGGTTAGTGCAAATTTTCCATTTCCCTTTCCATGCTTAGGCTATATCATCCCAAAGAGGAAGAGATGGCGTTGGAAATCTATCGAGGTCGCATGCTAGAAACGTTAGCCATGTTCATGTCCATTTTGGTCCGTAGCAAGAATTTGAGAAGATTTCCTTAAGGTGGCGCTTTTTTTCAAAGCCACGAGAGCGACGGAAAAAGATGAATAACAACCCAGATATCGTTATTATTAGGCAATAAGCTTAAGATAGTTGTAATTACCTAATCCTTTATCCCCTCTAAGTAACTGATGGCTTGCCAGAGCCTCGTTCTTGTGTAAATGGGCATATTTGGATCTTGGCTAATCTCTTCGAGGATTTCCATGGCGTTGGCCGATCTGGCTGCTATGCTCAGCTTATCGGATTGGAGCCTATCGATGCATTCCTTCGCAGCCCTTCTGATGTTCCTTGGCGTCGTGTTGTCTGCCGCTACGATTTGAAGAATTTCTATAGCCTGTTTGATCTTTTCCTCATACTCTGCCTGACGCTTCTTCTTAGAGGACAAGGTTCCTCCCTCCAATCCCGCCCAGGACTTCATGGCTAGGGGCTTAGCCCCCATTCACCTACTCGAATTCTATTTGAGTATTTAAAGTGGCGAAGCATATATAGTTTAACTAGTAAATTTTATCGTTCCTTTCTACTCTTTACGTCCATAGCAAGAGGAGGGGTGGGAAGGAGGGAAGCGGAGATATGAGTGACGAAGCAACGAAAAGGATGGCAGAATATCTGAAGAGCGGGGCAACGATGCTATCAGAGGAATGCCCTAACTGCCACGTCCCCCTCTTCAGGCTTAAGGGCGAAGTTCTATGCCCCAAGTGCGGGGCTAGGGTGATCCTTGTTAAATCAGATGAGGAAATGGTGGCGGCAAGGACGCCTATAGTCCTTGAAGATGTGGAGGAAACGGTGGTCATGAAGATCCGAGAGCTGAATGAGATGCTGAAGAGGGAAAGGGATTTGGAGGAGCTTGATCAACTTGGCTCCCTCCTATCGACTTGGCTCGATGTCCTAGGAAAGGTCCGGGAGATAAGGCGTCGGGGAACTTCCGGAAGTACTGGGGAGCGCCTTTCTAAGTAGAGCAGAGATTCAATTCGGGATCCCAAGGTCCTCTAAGAGGAAAGGACAAGGTAAAGTAAACAAACTTCCTTTTCTTCCCAGCCTATAAGGCTCCAAGCCGGAGTTTCATCCATCCGGAAAGGACCTTTAGATAGGGATTATCGGTCTAATCTAAGATAGGTCCTATCCTTCCAATCGCTCCGTAGCTTAATCCTACGCGATATGGAATTTCATACATACGCCCGAAACGGCTCCATATACGCATCCATGCATCCTATCGTATGGTTTTCCTAGAGTGGGCTTTCAAGTCCATCGAAAGCCCAAGGAGAGGAAGGGACAGCAACCGTTATTAGTAAGTCAGGTCAGTTTTCATCTTGCATGCCTATGCCGTGCGTAGTTATCGTTGGAGGCTTCTTCGGAGACGAGGGAAAAGGGAAGGTCGTATCCTACTTGGCTTTGAAGGATCGACTGGATGTGACCGTGAGAACCGGCTCTGTGAATGCAGGTCATACGATTCTCTTCGAAGGTAAAACCTACGGGCTTAGAATGATTCCAAGCGCCTTTGTCTACGAGAAGTGCCGTCTCTATGTCGCCCCAGGGGCTAACGTCAACCCAACCATCTTCTTGGATGAGCTTCGCCTCACCGGAACGGCCGGAAGGGCTTGGGTTGATTCCCAAGCTTCCATCATAGAATCTAGCCACATCGAGAGGGATCGGGCAACGGGAGGAAGGATAGGGACTACGGGGCAGGGTGTTGGACCGGCACAGGAAGATAGGGTCAAGCGTATCGCAAAGCTCGCGAGGGAAGTGCCGGAGTTGGCTCCATACTTGGCGGATGTAGCCCTAGAGGTGAATAAAGCCCTAGCTAGGGGCGAGAAGGTCGCCTTGGAAGGGACCCAAGGAACTTTCCTCTCCCTCATCCATGGAACATATCCGTATGTCACCTCAAGGGATACGACGGCCTCTGCCATAGCGAGCGAATGTGGTGTTGGTCCTAAGAGGGTTGATGAGGTTCTCCTTGTCTTCAAAGCCTTCACTACTAGGGTGGGAGCTGGGCCGTTAGAAGGGGAACTAAGCAGAGAGGAGGCGGAAAG
>JAWCLV010000040.1:0-12322 GCA_038850515.1 Bathyarchaeia archaeon | reverse complement strand
ATGGACGACCAGAGGTGCAAGGAGGCCCTTGAAGAGCTCAAGTCCAAAACGACTTTCCTAAAGGTCCTAGGGTCCTACCCTAAACACAGGACCGATACCCAAGGCGTCCTTAAGCTCTTTTGATGATGCTTTTCGCTTTAAGATGGGATTTGATTTGTTTTTTCTCGAGACTTATAGTATGGCTTAATAGTTATGCACTATTCGTTACGTGCGGTGATGCTAATCTCTCAAAACGCGACACTTCAGGTTTATGTCTCAGCCACAGTTCGCAGAACTACATAAAATAAAAAAATAGGGAGGTATTTGCTTAACGATATGTATGCTTAAGGATATGGAAATACGTTCAATTCCACATTCGCGTTTTGCGCAGACTCAACTATAACCTTAACGTATAAAGTATCCCAGATGCCGTCGCCGTGGTTGTGTAGGATTATAAATAATACATCGTAGGCTTCTCCGGCTGGGGGAAGATCCACACCTATCCAAGATAAGAGTTCTTTCCTATGATACGGCAAAATCTCTACAGCACTGTTTCGAACTGCTATCCAAAATGGCGCATTATGCCGTGCATCACCTAAGCACATAGTGTCGTACCAATCCTTAGTTTCTATATATTCACCTTGGTCGCCATAGTAAGCAACATAGATCGCCTTAACTTGGAAGTTCTCCGTCGATGTTATATGTATACAAAAATCGCCTGAAGTTAAATTCTGCTTATAGCACCATACTTCGAAGATTTTAGGCTTATCTTCAAGTTCTGCCTTGATGTCGGATATTTCATCTTGAATTTCTAAGAGTTTTTCCCAGACCGATTTGACATTGAATGCTTTTGATGCTATTGCAGGAGGGCTGCACGAAAGGTCATCAGCTCTTATATAATAAAGACCGGATGCAACTGAAGGCACTTTAAGGATTGTTGTAAAACTACCCGAACTATCCGTCATCACATATCGATCGGGATCATCGTAATCCTGCCTCTCATCACCATCTATATCAAAGTAGACCTTATAACTTGTGCTAGGTGTGAAACCAACTCCAAAGACAGAAACAAGTGTTGACGGAGGCCCCTCCTCCGGATTAAGGCTCAATGAAGGTTGAGGCACACTAAGGGAAGATGCCAAAACGAGGAACGTTGAGAGCAAGAGCAAAAAAAGCAAAGATATAATCTTCGTAATTTTTCTTTCCATACTATATCATCCCATTGTACGAGCAATATAACGCATAAAGTATATAAATGTGATGCTGAAATCTCAATAATATCGATTTTAGCTTTGATGTGGAGCTTGGGAGACCACCTTTTTAAGGTAACTTCCATAAAGGGGTTCGCCCAAAGCCCTCCTAAAACATCAAGCTTGGCAGATTCCTAAAAGCCACGAGCTTAAATTCTTGACCTTCGATATGCTTATGTTCGCCTCAAAGCCTAGCGTTAAACCCTCGATTAGGCATTTGCCCAGGGAAAACACCGAAAGAGGTTAAACATGGGGGTAGAGAAGATTCATAAGGAGCTGACAAGGATTTGTAAGCATCAAGGGATGTTTATTGAAGGCTAGGACTCCCATGGGAGCGGGGGCTGACGGTATAGTCGTCTTTGTCGATGGACATGAACTCTACCAAAGCTGGCTTAACCTTTTCGGAAAACGAGAACTCGATATCGAGCTCATAAGGAATGTCGTTCTTACGCGTATAGGAGGCATAAAGCTTGGAAGGTACTTCATTCATCTTGGCGTGCCGGGAGCTCCAAAGTTCGATGAGTTCCTAGAATCCATAGGACTCCCGGCCCTTAGAACGGTAAATATCGATGTCCATACGAGCCTCGTAGCCGAGGCTATGGAAGTGCTCTTTCAATTGGACTTTGAAACCTTCGTTCTCGTCGCCGGAGGAAACGACTATATACCCCTGGTTAAGAAGTTAAAGCTTCATGGAAAAAGGGTTGTAATCCTCTTCTTCTCCGAGGCTACGGGACGATGGCTGAAATCCCAATGCGATGAATTCATAGATTTAGGCGAAGAAATCCTCCGTATCGAGAGAAGCGAGCACCATGCCTCAGAGGTGGAGGAGCCTGTAGGTTAATTCTTAGGAGGCGATTCTCTCTTCCAGTTGGCTTTTTGAAATTTTGCCGTAGATACCCTTTAGCCTTTCCTTAGCTTCCTTTCCACTTTAAGTATCTTCCTTCAGTATCGGACCGCGCCCCTCGACGAGATATGGCAAATGGCTTCTGAAGACTACGATCCTATCCTTGAACCCCATCAGATAGCTCAGCATAATCTCCTTACCTCTTTCCGTAAGGACGAAGATGGGAATGCCAACCCCAACCTGCATAAGGGCCTTAGATCCTATCCTCTCCCTAAGGATCCTTGATGCGCTGGCACATACGATGTCTGCCATATCTAGGTAGGCTAAATCCCCCTCCTTAAGGCATGTGTTGCATACGGAGAAAACCGTCGCCCTTACGCCTTCTAAACCTTCCTCCATTCTCCTTATGCGGGCTATCTCCTCGGCCCTGAAGCCCGCTACGGTTATGGCTATGTTCCTAAAGCCTAGTTCCAAGGCTTTTTTAAACCCCTCTACTTGGTCTATCCGGGCGCTTGATGGATCAAGGACTATGCCCCCATGGGCTTCTAAATGCCTAAGGACCTCGGGAATCGGAGACGTTTTGATAATTCCTGTGAGCCTGGCACCGATTCCTTGAACCAGGGATGGGTTTGAGGTTATAACGGTCCCAGCACCTTCGCATACGATAACAGCGACCTGGAGAAGGCCCCTTTCCATACAAACCTTTATGACTTCTGAGGCACCATAGGGGACCACCAAGGATTCATCGAAGATCCTTTGGGAGCTACAGAATCCATAACATCGCATCCTTGCTTCGACCGTCTTCTTCACGACTTCTTTGTCGATCTTACTGAATCCATAAAGGGACTCATGGAGGGGACATCGAAGGACCTTTGGTTCGCTTAGAACCTCAACCTTTTCATCTCGGATCCTCACCCTGGCACCGCAGCAAAAAACCTCATGTTCGCATGGCAAAGGCTTTCCCTCAACTTATGAGCTTTTCCCAAGAATAGACTAAGTTTATCTGAAAAAACTTTAACTCATTATAGTTCAGCCCATCCTTCTTTTGAACATATCAGCGATTTTTATTCATAGGAGATGGATTTTACGTTTTTCGTTCCTAGCTTTCGATGATTTGGCCGATGCTAAATATTGCGATAAGGGCTTATCGATATGAAAATAAAAGGGAATTCATGGGTGTGGCTAAAGCATAATGGAGGGGATTAAAAGTCCATCCCAAAAGGCTTCATATCCAATCGATACCCGAACGATAAAAAGAAAAGAGAGGATAGAATCCGTTACCGATTCTTAATTTTAAGTGCTTTCTTTGATCTTCACGGGCTTTCCCGTCTTGGCAGACTTCCAAGCAGCCTCAGTAAGCTCTATAACTCTTAGACCGCAAAGGGCTGGGGATTCTGGAGCCTCCCTGCCCAGGATTGCGTTCACAAAGTTCGCATCTGGGCTCGGCGGTCCAGGAGGGAAAGTGAGGGGCTCTTGTATAGCGTTGGCCCCCCAAGATACGTGCTGAAGGCGACCGTTTCGATATAGAAGCATGCCCTTCGATCCCCAGATCGTCAGATCCTCCCACCATATCGGCGAGTTCCCAACGACGGCTATCGAAGCCTCGGCTCCATTACTCAGCCTCAAGGCTATGGCGCTGTTAATGTCCACAGGGGCCCCCAGATTATCTATGTAAGCATGAACTTCCGTAGCCCTCAAACCCGTGGTCCATAGGATTATGTCCAAAAGATGGCTTCCAGAATCGTTCAGCTGACCTCCACCGCTTAGTTCTGGATCCTGGCGCCATGTCCCCTTCGTGCTCTGGAGCCAGTTTTGTCCTTGTAATGCCGAGATGAATTGGACATCGCCTAGTTCTCCAGATTCTATGGCACGCTTCATATATCGGAAGGTGGGCTGATAGTGGCGCTGGTAGGATACCATAAGGATCCTATTGGCTCCTTCAGCCTCCTTTATCAAACGCTTGGCATGGTCGACCTTACAGACGAGGGGCTTCTCCACAAGGACATGGAGCCCTGCCTTAAGGGAGTCTAGAGCTTGCTGGAAATGGAGCGTATGGGGAGTCAGTATCTCTACGGCATCGAGTTTCGAGCCTTGAAGCATCTTCTTGTAGTCTCCATAGACCTCGCAACCGGAGAGGGTTGGAAAGCTCGCCTGAAGCTTAAGGGCATTTTCCTCCCTTACGTCCGCCAAGGCGATTATTTTAGCCTCAGGAACCCTTGATAGGTTTCCTATATGAAAACTTGCTATGCCTCCGCAGCCTATGATTCCTATCCTAACCTCCTCTTTTGGCTTCGAAGCCAAATTAAAACGCCTCCTATATCCAAGGGTAATTGACGATTCAAAGCTTAACTTGGCTTAGTATAGCATATCTAGACTTTAAGGCGATTCTAAGGAAGGAACTGGGCTAAATGCTTCCTTCCGATTATAAGACCTTCCCTGAAGCCTTCAGGTCCATGGTAGAGGGGATCCTCATGTTCTATGCTGAGAACGTAATCGTAGCCCTGGTCCCGAAGCGTGGAGATGAAGCGCTTCCAGTCTATATCGCCCAACCCAGGAATTCTGAATCGCCACCATCCATCCCCCGTATAGCCCACGTAGGAAAGTCTCCAGCATAGAATCTCCGTATCCTTGCAGTGGGTGTGGTATATCCTATCACCAAATTTTCTTATGGCTTCTAGATAATCTATGAACTGGAAGACCAGGTGGGATGGGTCGAAGTTCAGCCCTATGGCTTTGGAAGGTGTTATCTGGAACATTCGATCCCAGATGTCAGGCCTGAAGGCGATGTTTCCCATGCAGTTTTCTATAGCTATCTTTACGCCATGCTTCTCCGCATGCTCTACGATAGGCGGCCAGACTTCGCTATAGACTTTCATGTTTTCCTCGATAGACCCGGGAAGCTTTCCGATCCATGTACTTACAACGGGAACTTCAAGCTTCGCCGCAGCCTCGATCATGCGCTTCACATGCTCATTGTTTCTTTTCCGAACCTCAAGGTTTGGATCCATGTTGTTCGGGCACCATGTAAGGCATGAAATTATAACATCCGTACCCTCTAGGGCCCTTTTAACCTCTCCTACGCCCTCCGAAAGTACCTTTAATGGATCCAAAACTGGGCTATTGGGAGCCGAGGAAACCTCTAGAGCTTGAAAGCCATGCTCGGAAGCCCACTTAGCCGTCCTTTTTAGATCGCCCAACTGTCCCCCAACGAGAAAGCCTATCTTCAAAGTCCTTTCACCCTTATTGAAGGCATTGCCCTTATTTTCTTTTAATCGTTATTAATCGTTTTCCCTCCTAGCCTCGGAATTCTTGGATGCATCAACCCAGAAAATGATTTGACTTTAATTTTTAAGCGATTCATAGCATGGCATCTTGGACTTCTAAATGCTATGTAATTGACTTGCGCGCATCAACCTAGGGAAGGCTTCTTGAAGCTTTGGAAAGAGACCTGAGAAAGCCATCAGATACCTGGAAGGCTAGGGAGTTTTCGAAAAAACTATCAAAGCCATTAAAGGGATATTTGAAAAATTATCCTAATGTAAACTCTTATAAACTAAACCTATGACCATGATCTAAAGGTGCCCACCATGAAGGAAGGAAGGGAAAGAATGGCGAAAGAAGGAGAATCGAAGAATAAGCCCCTCATCATCGTCGAATATCCTGATGGGAGCAGCATGGTCTATGAAACTCCTAAGGAGGTTGAGGCTATCGAGGAGGTTACTTCTGAAGTTTTCGAGCTCTGGAATCTGAAGCTCAGGAATATAGATGGAACCTATAGCTGGGTTAGGATCAACTCCCCCTCCAGAGGAGATGAGATCGTCATCCGAGACTTCTTTGGAAGGCTTCGCTACGAAATATCGAGGAAGGAAATCAAGAAGGATCGCCTGACGAGGATCTGGGCTGGTGAGCCCTGAATGGGGAGACCCTACATAGGCGTCTGGGTCAAGCACGATGAGATGCTCCAAATGGGGTACGAGGATGCCCTAAGGTTCTTTGCCGATTGTGGAGTTACATCGATCAGAGGAGGAGTATCGGGAGCCGTCCATCCAGAATACTATCAAAGCCTAAGATACCAGATACCCGCGAGGGAGGAGCCCCATCCTACGCTCAAAGAAGTATGCGCCATGGCTAGGGAGGTTGGTATCGATGTCGAGGTCGTCATAGGAACCTTCGGCCCTTCCCTCAAGGAGCATCCTGAAGCTGCAATCCTCGATGTCCTTGGAAATCGAAGCCCCTCTAGACCATGCCCCTCGAATCCTGATGTGCTGGCGCTAACCCTGGCAAGGATTAGGGACATTGTCGAGAATAATGAGGAGATCATGGGCCTTGAGTACGACGGTCTTTACATAGACATGCATGCAAGGATGACGAATCCAAAACAGCCCCCAGCCCTCTATCCCCTCCATCATCTTGCTCCAGAATCCTGCTTCTGCGAGCACTGTAAAGCCATAGCCAGGGAGGAAGGGGCTAATCTGGAAAGGATAGAGGGGGCCGTAAAGGAGGCTGTTAAGCTTTCCTTAAAGCCTTCCTATGAAGCCTTCCGTAGGCTTTACGATACCTTCCGGGGACAGTATGACGTCGTACGCTATTTCCTTGGAAGGCCTGAGCTTTTCGATTGGATAAGGCTTAGATGCCTAATCCTAGAGCGGGCCTTCCAGGCGGTCTATGAAACCATAAAGTCCATAGATCCTAAGGTTACGGTATCCCATGACATGCTTCCGCCAACTTGGTCCTGGTCCCTTGCCCAAGACTATAGGAGGCATAGGGCCTACGCCGACAACTTCAAGATAATCTTCTTCAACAGGCGTACTGGAAGCTATGAGGCTAATCCCCTGATAGCCATAAAGGATGCCGCCCCCGAGATTCCCGATGGGGAGATCGTGGAGCTCTTCTCCCGCCTGACGGGCTACGAGGGGACCTTAAGCCTCCCGGCCTTCTCCCAGGAGGGCTTTCCTCCGATGAACGTCTACTATGAGCTTAGGAAGGCTAGGGAGGAGGTTGGGGATTCCTTCCGCCTCATAGCGGGCATCGTAGGGGATGCCCCCGCGAGGCCCGAGGACGTGGAGGCTGCCGTGGAGGCTGCTTCCAGGGGAGGGGCCGATGGCTTCTGCCTCCATACCTGGTACGGGCGTACGACGCCTTCGAACTATGCGGCCTTCGGGAATAAGGCTAGGGAGTTCGCGAAGCCCCTTTAGGATAGGCTTGGTTTAGGCTAAGGCAGAGACAAGAATTCCCTGAAAATACTTTTCATCTTTTCAAAACATTCATGGCACTTCCAAACTTTCCTTTATTTGGGAGTTCTATCCAATATTCTCTTATCCTAAGGCTGTATAGTAGCGAAGGGTTGAGGGCTATTGTTCGAGGTTGAATTCAAGGCTACCCTTGTGAGTAAGACTATAGTTCATGAGCCCCTAGAGGGTGAGGCAGTGAAGCTTGAATTGGTGGAAGAAAGGTCTATGCCTCCGCCCTTAGTCATATCGGGTCCTGGCCAGAGTGAACTTGCGAGGGAAGTCGTTCCCATAGTCCAACAGGTTGTCAGGGCTATGCCCTTCGGACCCCAAGGAAAGCTGAGGGTACCCCGCCTAACCTTGTGGCTTACGAGGAGCGAATGGGAACGCCTAGAGCCTAAACCTGAACTCGGAGATGAAATTCAGGTTAAAGTTTCGACTGGGCATGTTGAGATTGGAAGGCCCTAAGCGAAAAATCGAAGCTTATCCTATGGATGGATCGAAAGGAGGTTGGCAATCGAGGCATGGGCGGCTTTTGAAGTATGGGTAAGGAGGTTATTAAAATAGACGAAAGCTTTGGGGGCCTTGAGCCTTCTTCAGGTACCTATGATAATAGTTTCTGTAATCTTCTTCAAAGTGGCGATGGCTGAAAGGGCAGCAAGATAACTTGTGGAAGCCTTCTGGGGCGATGGTATGTTATGAGCCTCAAAGAGGAATTCCCCAAATTCACCCTTCACGAAGATCTTATGGACGTTCTCCTTTAGGGAAGGATCGACCATCACTTGGACCTTCGTCCTCTCTGTACCTAGGGATGCTAGACTAAGGGCTGCGGCAACGTTTACGTTTGATGGAAATAGGCGACAGGCTTCTGAGGCTGGCCCTTCAAAAACGATCGTTGGAGTCCTTATGGATTCTAGGTCGAATCCAAGGCATTTTAAGGAGCCGCTCGCATCCCTAAGGGCTTCAGGAGGCTTCCTAACCGTGAGGGTTACCTCATCAAGCCTTCTTAGAACGGCCGCCTTCAGGGCATCCAAGCCACCTATAGCCCCCGATGGAATGTATATCTTGCGCCCTTTTCCTTCGGCAATCGCCCTTAAAGCTTGGAAAAGCCCCTCATCCACGAGGGCCCCAACACTCATGATCATCAGATCCTTTCCAGCTTCAAGGATCCTGATTCCATAATCCCTCACAGCCTGCTGGGAAGCCGCCTCCACCACAAGCTCTAAAGCCTTCTGTCCTAGGAATTCTTCGAAGGAGGAGGCGACGAAGGGCCTTTTTTCGAGGCTTTCTGCCAAGGCTTTTGCCTTCGCAAGGTTCCTATCGAAGAGAGCCCTTAGTACGGCATTTCCTACTAAGCCCTTGTCCAAGGCTCCTGCCAAGATTTCTCCTATGGCACCGCAACCTATGATTCCGATGCCTACGACCTTAGGCTTAGGCTTAGCCTTAAGCGCGGATGTAGGCGTTGGCTTTGTCAAATTCGATGCCTCCAGCCTTTCTTCCGATTTTCTCCGCCCCCTTCTCATCCTTCAAGTCCCTTCTTCATGATTCGGATCTGAGCTTCTGATACGGCTTTAAGTTTCAAGCTTAAGGCTCCGTTTTCTCCATGAAGTCATAGCTACCCTGGGCAAGATCCAAGTAAATATAAGCCGGGTTTATACCCGTGGCATTTCTCGTATTGATAGCGAAATCGAACCTCGAGTTCGCCTCATGCCATTTGACCCTTGCCCTCGAGAGGATGGACTCTATGGCTCCCTTTAGATCCCCATACTCTTTGGATGCCTTGTAAGCCTTGAAAGCTTCTTCCAAGTCTTTCTTCCAATCCGAATAACGCCTCATCCTGTTCTCGGCTACGATCCTCCTAACCTGTTCAAAGCGGGGGATGCAATTTTGGACCAAAGAAAGGATAAGGGATTCATCCTTTTCATCGTTCGTGTAGGGCATGGCGTCGAGGGCGATGATCGAGGCATCCTTGGAACCTTGGAGGAGCCCTGAGGCTTCTTCAGCTTCTCGAACGATGGTTGGAAACCTATGGAGGTCTATGCCCAAGGGAAGACCGCCAAGGTGAGTATTAGTTCGGAACTCACTCTTGCTCCTCGTAACCCTCGCGATGCAACATAAGTATCTGGGCATGTGAAAGGGCTCCTTATAGCATAGTATCCTTAGATCAAAGCCAGGTTTTGGCACGTATTCTTGGGCGAAAAACCCCTCAGGGTTTATGGAACTAGCCTGAGGTTCTTGAATGGCAGCCCAAAGCTCCTCCCTCGAATCGATTTTCTGGACCCCTTTCCCCCAGCTCCCATGGGTTGGCTTCAGGACCAAGGGGTAAGAAAGTCCTTCCTCGATCTGGATTAGGACCCTTTCCTTCCAAAGGGTGTCCTGAGCCTTGGAGAAGGGTATGAAAACCCATCTAGGAACGTCCAAGCCATTTTTCATCCATATTTTGGCTGTTTCAATCTTGCTCCCACAGAGGGCCTCGACCCCGGAGGGATTTATAACCCGCTTGCCCAATCCCTCTAAGATCGAGGATGCTTGCATAGCCCTCCATCTGCTCTCGCATCGATTGATGGCTACCTGAAAAGTCTTTAAATCCGAGTTAAAGGCTTCCGGGGAAGGGGACTTCAGGAATATGGGGATGAGGCTCACATTCCTTTCCTTCGCCGTTAGGAATAGCTCACCCTCATCTGGGGTCATCCTGTCGTAAACAAGGGCAATGCTTGGCATGAGGTCCTACTCCGGGCTTCCCCTCGCCCTTATCTCGAGCCCTAGCAATTAGAATAGAAAGATAAGAAGCTTACGCAGGCCTCCGATCCGACTAGGCATCCCTAAGCTTCCTTCGCCTTCGATGGCAAGGTGGAGTTTCTCTGCCTAAGTCCTAGTTCTAAGCTTCTAAGCCTCTAAGCTTCTAAGCCTTCCATCCCATCTTCCTTTTTTCCGCATCCATAGGATCCTCTATTATCTTCAACTATTCCCTAAATTCCCCAGAATTTAGAAGACCATGCATAGGCTTCCATTTCGCATGGGATTGGGCTTCTTTTTCAACCCGACACCTCGGGCGATTGGGGGCGGCAGGCTGAGCCGGTCGACCGAAGTCTTCCGGCTTACACCTCCGCTCCATCAACGGGGTCTTCTACCCCAGCCCTTGTCCCAGGAACGGTGCCCGTTGCCGGGCGCCAACCCTGGGAATAGCCGCCTCTTTTCGGGAGAGGCTTCGGGCTTAGATGCTTTCAGCCCTTATCCTCAACAGCGTGGCTGCCCAGCCTTGCCTTGCCAGACAACTGGTACACCAGAGGCTGCGTCGCCCCGTTCCTTTCGTACTGAGGACGACTTCCCCTCAGGCGGCTAGCACCCCCAACAGGTAGAGACCGACCTGTCTCGCGACGGTCTAAACCCATCTCGCATTCCCCTTTAATAGGCGAGCAGACTCACCCTTGGCGGCTTATGCACCGCCAGGATGGGAAGGGACGACGACGAAGTACCAAGCCGCGGGGTCGATGTGAACTCTCGCCCGCGACGAGCCAATTACTCCCGGGGTAACTTTTCTGTCACCTCCAGCCCCCACTAATGGGGACATGAAGGATCGCTAGGCCCGGCTTTCGCCCCTTGGTTCCTTACTGGGGAGAACCAAGTCAGGCCGGCTTTTGGCCTTGCCCTCGACGACGGGTTTCTGTCCCGTCTGAGCCGACCTTTGGGCCCCCTCGATACCTTTTCAAGGGGACACCGCCCCAGGCGAACTGCCCACCTGCAGCTGTCCCCAGGCCTTCGCCCAGGTTAGGGATATAGTTACGGAAGGGTGGTGTTTCATTGACGCCTTTTCGATCCCCGAAAGGACCGATCCATCGGCTCCCGCCTACGCTACGCATCCATAACCATACCCCAACAACAGGCTGCAGTAAAGCTCCACGGGGACTTCTCGCCCCGTTGGGGGTTCGTGGACTGTTCACCACGTTATGTGGGTTCACCGGGTTCCAGGTGGGGACAGTGGGGCCCTCGTTGATCCATTCATGCACGTCGGATGTCATCCGACAAGGCATTTGGCTACCTTAAGAAAGTCAGAGTTACTTCCGGCGCTAAGCAGCCCTTAGCCCGGTTGGACCCGGGTTTTAGGTACTGCCGCTGGCCAGGATTCAGTAGCCGTACAAATCCTTTCGGACTAGCGGCTACCTATGTTTTTTAACCGGGCAGGTGCGCCTTTAGCCTAACAGAGGGAATTAATTCGAAAAATTTCTTTACGGAAGATTTCCGGTATATTTGTAATCCATAAACCGACCCAAACGAGTAAATGTAAGAATCTCTTATACCTAAATCCTAAAGTTTCCGTTTTATCGACTTGATTAGGCCAACATTTTGATTATATATAACGATTCTATCTGTTTTTGTACCGTCTGCATCAAATAAGCCAGCGATAAACTGTATAGCCTCTTTATCGCATTATCTTCTTTCGCGTAGTAGCTGAAAAAGTGAAATTTCATTCGCATCTCTGTAAGCCTTGGAATTACTTCGCATTCTAAAATCTTCCTGTTTTTATCTACTTGGTCTTATCCAGACGCAGTAAGCTCCATTCTTCCTCTTATGAATGCACCCATCTCCAAAAAATAGACCAGCAATATAAGGATCGATCTTCATACCCATCGCATAATACATGACTCCTTTTTTAAGATTTGGCCGGCGTCCTTACCCGTTTATTAAACAGTCGGGGCCCCCTAGTCACTGCGACCTACGGTCCCAGCCTAAGCCAAGACCATAGGCACCCCTTATCCCAAAGTTACGGGGCCAATTTGCCGAATTCCCTCACCCGGAGTATCCCGACACGCCTTAGGCTTCTCACCCAGGGCACCTGTGTCGGTTCTTGGTACGGTCGTGGGGAATCCTTCCCCCAACCCTTTTCCCTGACCCTTGGGATCGACTGAACCCGCCTAAACGGCAGGCCATTCCCACCTTCGCCTGGTTCTCGCCATTACGGCACTCCCCAGACTTCAGTGGTTAGATGGAGCGGCAACCCCACTCAGCCTACCCAAAGGTGT
>JAWCLV010000039.1:0-12566 GCA_038850515.1 Bathyarchaeia archaeon | reverse complement strand
GATAAAGGATCTGGATAAAGCCTTCTACTATACGGTGGACTTCTCAGCCAAGCTGGAAGTTGAGATGGGGGTTCCTGTCGATGTCCAGGTCTTGAACAAGGCCCCGCTTCCATTCAGATACTGTGTCTTCACGCGGGGTAGGCTGCTTCTTTCAAGGGATGAGAACCTGAGACTGAGGCTGGTCGATGAAGTCGTCAGGCAATACATAGACCTAAAGCAATTGATTGAGACAGAGTCTGCAACTCCTTAGGCCGTAAAGCTGGGCGCGTCTGCTCGCCTTACATTCTTAGTTGTGAGTACCTAATTCATGGGATTTTCAGGTCGCCGGACGATTATTAGAGACAAGGTTAAATGCCCTCCTAGGTCAAGCCTCAATGTTGCTTGCTGTTGAATGAAGACCAATCCCTTTGAAGGAAGTGAGGGGGGATCTGGATATACTAGCTGGCGGCGTTGGAGACCTTGAAGGTCCTCAGACATGAACTTATTGATTACCTTTTTAGCCAGACCATCGAGCCCTACGGGCAAGTTACGAGCGCGCTAATCAGGCTCTTGAATGAGGAAGCTTAAAAAAGGATTGGGCCATCCCAGAAGCCCTTGTATGCCTTACTTTCCGATCGGGAAAGGATTCAAAGCCTATCTCCTTGAAGGCCTTCCTAGTTCACATTACGCATTGGGTTTTAGATTGAAGGGCTCTTTTCCCTAAATCCTCCAAGCCTGGTGGAATCCTGAAAGCCGAGACTTGATAGCTTTAAGCTGGGCAGTTTTGATGAATAAGTCAAAGATCTTCTCGGCCTTCTCGGGCGAGGGGGTTAGCGGGTCTAGAGCAATTGCTTGTACGATGAGGTCTTTATCCCCCTCTAGGATTCCGTCCACCATTGTTTCAAACTTATCCAAGTGCCGATTTAACACGCTTGTAATCGCCTTTGGAAGCTGAAAATTTTTGATGGGCCTTAGGCCATGCTTGCTTACCTCAGCCGGAACTTCGACAACATGCTCAGAGGGTATCCCGTTTATGATACCGCTATTGGGCATATTCACAGCTAAAAGGTCCATCTTCCTATCATTTTCCATTGCAGATATTATGTCGAATGCATATTCTCCTGAAGGAACTGTATCGATCTCTTCTAATCCATCAGCCATCCGCACCAATCTCTGCATTCTATTCTCTTCGTTTTCGATTACTTCCTTCCTTAAGGTCTTGTTTTCATAATCGATATATCCGCTTTCTTCTTTCAAAATCGGTCCATAATTTGGATCATCTATCCAGTCATATAGATAGTGGAAAAATTCTGAAGTATGCCTATCGTTGAGGGTTGGAGGTATCTTAAAAACTCTATAAAGCTCCCTGCCGATCAAGTAGCGATATTTAGCCATCGTTTCCTTAGACCCCTCCAAGAGACCCTTCTGAAACTCTTCATAAACGCTTTTGTCACCATATCTGATGTCTAGGGTCCAAGTAAGGTGATTTATTCCGGCGGCTTCTACATCCAATTTTTCCATGGAATATGAAGGATGCATCGGGATGTTGGATGCAAGCCTGCGGATTTGATTAAAACCATGACAGAGACCGATGATCCGTACATCGGTAGATTTTCTAACGCTTCTGCATATCGGCGTCATAGGGTTTGTGAAGTTGATCATTAGAGCATTAGGAGCGACATCCTTCATATTCTGAGCTATGTTAAGGATCGCTGGAATCTCGAGCATCCCTTTAAGTACACCGCTTGGACCAACCGTATCACCAACTATCTCCACCGTGCCGAGGCGCAAAGGGATTTCAATGATCTCTTTTAACGCCTTCAGACCCCCAACCCTTATCGTCACAATGACGAAGTCTGCGTTTTCTAAAGCCTCTTTCAGGTTGCTCGTTGCCCTAACCTTTATATCCAGTTTTCTCTTCTCGACGACTTTTTCGATTATCTTATTCATCAAATTCAGCCTTTCATCATCGATGTCCATGAGGACGAGCTCGCTTCCCCAAAGGTCGTTAACCCTAAAAAAATCTCCGAATAAGCCCAACGTAAAGTGGCTTCCCGCTCCGATTATTACTATTCTAGGTTTATTCATGTTGATTATTTACCCTCCGGTCCTCTTCATAGCTAGTCTCTCAATCCTTTTGTCTCGCTTTTAATATCTTTTCCTTTTGGCGCATCCAACTAAAATAACCTTAATCAATTAGCCCCCTCTTCTGATTAAGACCCTCTACAATGGCATTATACTTACGAACTGCAATCCCTTAGGCAATCTTCTTATCCTTCATCCTGGGGATCGCTTCCTCCCCATGTTTTAAGCTTCCTAACCTTGTTACGGAGAGCCTCCATCTCCCCTACTGCACGAGGCTCCCTTTCAAGCTCTGTTTATAAAAAATTTGTTTTAGAGTAGGTCGACCTCTACCATCCCTCTAAGGGTGGGTTTCTATTAGAGAGAAAATGGAACTATCGCAGGAGCTTTACCAAGATATCGACTAGGCTATCGCTTCGGAGGTGAAGCTTTGCTTCGAAGAGACGGGGCTCCAAGAACTCGCGGACCAAGAGACATTCGATGGACTCATGCCGTAGGGTGGCTAAGGCTTCATCAATATCTTGCGTATAGACCTCGATCCTATCACCTATGATGCGACCCTTTTCCTCGAAGCCTTCTTCTGGTAGCCATGCGACCGTTAAGGCTCCTCCGACCCAGTTTAGCCTTAAGCCTTTTAAGCTCCTTTTGGAGCCTTTCCTCTCCCTTTGAAGCTTGTGAGGCTGTTTTTCAAGTAATTCTAGGCCTAGCTTTCACCTTCAGCTCTTCACAGCCTCGTGGATCCTATACTCGGTGCCTATCCCCTTCTCATCAAGGTAGCGAACCGCTATCCCACCTCTCATTAACTGAAACTCTAGGTCGAGGATGCTTCGCTTCTCGTTCCTTACTACATGATGGCTGCCATAACGGCCATTGGGGGCGCTGCTAGCTATGCCCCCCCTTCAAGAATACGTCCCTCATGACCTAAGGTCTCGCTATTTTGGTGCAAACGAGGCCCTTATGCTTCTTTGCCTTTCTACCGGTCCATCCCTCGGAGGTGCGATTCAGCTAATTTTGGGGCAAGGTCCCTTTTCGCAGCCCAGGCTTTACTTTAATGTTTCATCATCCTTCCCTATTTTCTCCTCGCGATTCCTGAGACGAGGAAGCAGAAGGAACGCCATCCTGCACGCTTTCTCAGGAGACCTAGGATACCAGGCCGGCTTATCCTCCATCGAAAAACACACCATTAGAAAAAAGAAATTCATTCGTTGATGTATAATAGGAAACCTAAAAAATTCGACCTATTTAAAAGATACCAATTCCCAGTTGGGATCTACTAGAGTTATAAATTATTCTTAAAGGCTTAATTAAAGAAATCATCAATATATTGGGAAGTAAAGCTATGCTAAAGCTACTATACAAGCTTCATTAACAATAAAGTTTGATTGTGCTGAGAACTTAGATGTTACTTTTCCATACTTGGCTATGGATGCTAAGGTCTTAAATTCACAGCACCGGGTTGATTAGCGAAAACCTAATAATCTTTCCATTTTTCAAATCCTAAGGCTTTGATAAAAGAGATGGAGCTCCAACTGGGCAGATGGATACGCACAGGCCACACCCATCACATTTGCCTGGATCGACGAAGGCCTTTCTTTGCCTTATTTGGATTGCATCGAAGGGACAGGAAACGACGCACTGGAGACATCCTGTGCAACGGGCTTCATCCACATGGGCTTCGTACATGGTCTTACGATCTAGACTGCCGAAGGGAACGATCCTAGGAAGGGCTTTTCCTATGAAATCCTTTAGGCTTCCGTAACCTTTCCTAAGCATCCAGTTCTTTAGACCATCGAGGATCTCCTCGAAGAAGGGTGCTCCCTTTACTATGACGGCCGTGCAGACCTGTATCGCCTCAGCACCTACTAGAAGGAGGCTTACAACATCCTTCCAATCATAGACTCCGCCAGAGCCTATGATAGGTACCTTTACACCCGCCTCCTTAAGCCTCGCTACCCATCGGCAACTCATTGGGAGCATCCATGGTCCTCCATAGCCCCCATATCCTCCCCAGAGGGGAGGGGCTTCTAGCTCCACGTCTATTAAAAGGGCGCTGAAGCGGGCAGTGGCCACAAGGGCATCAGCACCACCTGCGAGCATTCCTAGGGCTACCTGAACTGGGTTAGCACCATCTGGGGTGATCTTTCCGATCACAGGGATTCCCGAGGCCTTTTTTACAGTGCGTATGACAAACTCGCAGGCTTTTGGATCCGAACCTGCTTCCCTGCCCCAGAGGGAATTCTCAACGCCTCTCGTGTGGGGGCATGAAAGGTTAAGTTCCAGCATGTCGGCTCCTGCATCCGCCATCTTCTCAGCTAGCCTTATCCACTCTTCTTCATTCCTCCCAGCTATGCTTGCTATAACAGCACAATCCTCCACCTTGGTTAGTTTCTTCACTTCCATCACCTGATGGGCAATCTCCTCTGGGGCAAATCTTGCAGCCAGCTCTACAGAGTGGAGGGAGAAGAAGCCCGTTTTCAAGGCTTCCTTATGAAGGATGTTGAAGCGTGGTCGGGGACTTCTCTGGTATTCTGGGTCGTAGCTTGCAGTCTTCGTAACGACGGCGGCGGCTCCTGCCTTTATAAGCCTTACCATGCGCTCAGTTGTGGCTGTCGGAGGCCCAGAGGCGGCTATGAGGGGATTTCTTAGCTTTACTCCTGCTATTTCTGTTGTTAGATCCAAGCTCATCGCTTTCCATCACCGCCTTCCATACAATTAAAGTGCCCTTACCACTTTATCCTACTTTTCCTTTTCCCTTTGCACCCTTAGGACCCCAGCCTTTTTTAGGGCTTCCTTAATTCTAGCCCTCTCTAAATCTTCCAAAGGGCGAAGAGGGGGGCGAACCATAGCGTTCTTAAAAATGCCCATAATGAAGAGGGCCTCCTTAATTCTAGCCCTATAGTCCACGACCGGAGGGGCGAAAATAGCATCTGCTAAGATCTGAACCCTTTCCCTGAGGGCTAAGGCCTTTTGAATGTCCCCTTTTTGAAGAGCCTCAAACATCTCGACCTGAAGGTCTATGCCCACATTGCTTAGGCCTAGGAGCCCCCCATCGCAACCAAGAAGGAAGGATTCGAAGATGAAGTTGTCGTTGCCTGTAAGGATGCTTATGGGGCGTTCCAATGATCTGATGATCCTAAGGGCTTGGAGATACCTAAGGGCATCGAAGGATGCCTCCTTCAAGGCTATAATGCCTTCGATTCCGCAAAGACGCCTCAAGGTTTCGGGCTCATAGAGGACACCCCCCAAGGATGGCTGGAGCTGGAAGAGGACTATAGGGATTCCCACCTCTTCCCAGATGGCCCTATGGTATTCATAGGGTATCTCAGGAGGCAACGGGGATGAGGTAAAGGCAGGAATGGGAAAAACGAGGACTGCGTCGGCTCCGGCCTTTTTGGCATCCTTCGCCTCTTCGATGGCCTCCTCCGTGAATCGGGCATTAAGTCCCGCTATAATTGGGAGCCTTCCACCAACGACCTCTGCAACCTTCCTCAATACTAGAACCTTCTCATGCCTATGGAGATGGGGGCCTTCCCCTGTGTCGGCATTGATGGCAAGGCCTCCAAGCCTGAAGGATAGAAGCCAGTCTAGATAGCTTTCTAAGGTTTCGAGATCGGGCTTCGCATCCATCCCCATAGGAAGGGCGATGGCTGGGATTATTCCCTGAAGCTTTTGGGGTTTCAATTCGAATTCAACCTTCAATAAAATCGACGGCGGGAAGTAATAACTCTTGGCTTAAAGGCCATCGATAGGCTGAAGATATACCAAGGGCTCTTTTTCAGGGCCTTTGAAGAGGCCTCTGAAGCGAATCGATAATTCTCTTTGGGCATCAATAATCGTTCCTTTATAGCAGTGAAATAAGCCATCAAACCACGATTATAAAACGTTACATATAGGTCCTAGGTTGATATCACGTCTATAGAATAGAAAATTCTCGCTCAGATTCAGATTTATTGATAACGAATTTAAGGCAGAATTTTGCAAGGCGTTTTAAATCCATCAAGCATCCAATAAATAAACTTAAGTGCCTAGATCTTAAGGATCTTGAATTGAGGAGAGTTTGCCATGGAAACTTCACGCATCCAAGGCGATCGGATGGCTTGGTGGAGGGAAGCCCGGTTCGGCATGTTCATCCATTGGGGCCTCTATGCCATACCCGCTGGGGTTTGGGAAGGTCGTTGCATACCTGGAATAGGTGAATGGATCATGTACAACGCCCGTATTCCAGTGAAAGAATATGAAAAGCTTGCGAAAAGGTTCAACCCCATTAAGTTTGATGCGAAAGAATGGGTTCGAATAGCCAAGATGGCGGGCATGAAATACATAGTCATAACAGCCAAGCATCATGATGGCTTCTGCATGTTCGATACGGATCTCACGGATTACAATATCGTGAGAGCCACACCCTTCGGGAGGGATCCCTTGAAGGAACTTTCCGAGGCCTGTAGGGAGGAGGGGCTAAGGCTTGGATTCTACTATTCCCAGACCCTCGACTGGCATCATCCAGATGGAATGGGTAACTTCTGGGACTACGACCTTTCAAAGCAGGACTTCACGAGATACCTAAGGGAGTATGTTAAACCCCAGCTCGAGGAACTCCTAGGAAACTACGGACCCATAGCCATTCTCTGGTTCGACATAACGACGCCTACCCCAGAGCTGGCAAGGGAGCTTAGGGACCTGGTGCGAAGGTTATCGCCAGAAACCATCATAAGCGGACGCATAGGGGGAGGACTTAGGACCCCTAGCACTTCCTTCAAGGGCCTAGGGGATTACATAACCATGGGAGATAACCAGATACCCGATAGGCGAATCGATGACTATTGGGAGGTCCCTATGACCCTCAACGACACTTGGGGTTATAAGAGCTACGACCATAATTGGAAGACTCCAGGAAGAATTGTGCAAATGCTCGTTGAGATCGTAAGCAAGGGTGGGAACCTCCTTCTCAACGTTGGACCTACGGCGGAGGGGGAGATCCCCAAGCCTTCGGTTGATGTGCTTCTTGAAGTCGGCAGGTGGTTGAAGAATAACGGCGAGAGCATATATGGAACCGGAGCTGCGCCTTTAGATGCGCCGATTGATGCACCCTATCGATGCACCTACAAGCCAGGAAGGTTTTACGTGCATGTCTTTGGATGGCCATGGGAAAGTAGGCTAAGGGTCTTCGGAGCTAAAGGAAAGATTGAGCCTAGATGGGCATCCTTATTAAGGGAGCCCTCGCTTAGCTTGCCATGGGAATGGCAAGGCGAGGAGGATTTAGTAATACGAGTACCGGAAAAGCCTTTGGATTCAATCGATACTGTCATAATTCTGGAATGAAGACATGCTGAAGAATGGGCTTGCTTAGTAAAAGAAAATTAAGGGAAAGAAAGAGTTTAATCGACCTTATTCACCTTTTTCTTTTTTTTACTTTCTTTTCCTTATTTTCCCAGAGAGCATGGATTAACCTATAAGTAGTTATTTCAAGTATCTTCTTTTTCAGTAGGTTTTTATAGATGGTTGGAGAAAAGTTGTTACCTTCCCATGGAAAGTAATACTTTTATCTGAGGGCTGATTTACTTCGTTTGCTCCACATAGCCATTTCTCTATGCTTTGAAGGCCAGAAGCCATAAAAAATACTAATGCCAGCTTTAAATCTACGAACCTATTAAACCAATGGCTTCTCCAGCCTTTACATATGATACGAATTTATTTTTGTTGAAGCATCTTAAGGTTTGGCAATGTTTAAGCAACCGCTAATGCAAGGGCTATTTCTATGGAAACAAAAACAACCCTTAAAGTCCGATATCCATGAATTTTTAGAAAATCAATAGGTTTCATGAACTCGGAGGTAAGGAAATGGTCCTTTCGGAAGGGAGTGAGGCTTTCCTTAGACTATTAATGGGAGAAAGGATCTACAAGCCACCCTTCTGGGAGCCATGGTTTGCAATG
The DNA here is from genome assembly GCA_038850515.1 of Bathyarchaeia archaeon. Taxonomy (GTDB): domain Archaea; phylum Thermoproteota; class CALKCG01; order B24; family JAGTQN01; genus JAGTQN01. The sequence continues at coordinate 4,574 of JAWCLV010000039.1, read as the reverse complement.
CCGGAGTTTTTCAGGAGGCGCTATGGCGATCCGGATAGGGTTGAGAATAAGATTCGGATGGCTTACGATCTGGGTATGGCTGCCATCAATCTCGGATCCATCGACATTAATGCCCACTTTCGAAGAGATGAAGTCGCCAGTAACGGTCAAAGTCGATACGCCGGGGGCTCCCTGACAAGCCTTCAACAGTTGGAAGCCCTAGAAATGCCCGATTGGAGGGGAATCATCGATAAATGGAAGAAGGATGAGGCAAAGATCAAGGCCGCGGGACTCCTTTCATGGATCACTCTTCCATGGTGCTTCCATACGATCGCGACAGCCATGGGTCATAAGAACTTCTTCATAAAGCTTTACAGGGAGCCAGCCTTCATCGAGGCGGCCTTCGATTGGGTCGAGGAGAGAAGCCGTAGGGCGATCGATACGGTGGTTCAGGAGGTCAAGCCATCCTTCGTGCTCCTTGATGGCGATTGTGCCTACAAAACGGGTCTTATGGTGGATCCAAAAGTCTTCAGGCGCCTCGTCTATAGAAGAACAGAAGAAACGGTTTCACGTCTCAGGCGATTGGGAATTCCCTATGTTTTCCATACCGATGGGAAGCTCGATGATGCAATCCCTATCCTCATAGAGCTGGGCTTTTCGGCTGTCCATGGATGCGAGAAGAATGCCAATGATCTAGGGGACCTCGTATATCGGTTCGGCGACCGGATAGTTCTATCGGGAAATATGGATGTAGCCTTCCTCTCGATGGCAAATCCTGAAGAGATTCGACAGGAGACTTGGAAGATGCTTAGGATAGGTAGTCAGAAGGGAAAATTCATAGCTGCATGCAATACGAGCCCTCAGGACTACATACCCGAGGAAAATTACTTGGCGATGGTTAAAGCGATAAAAGACTTCAATGCCCCAAGGGAGGTCTGAGCGGAAGAAAGTAAGATAAGAAAGGATCGAATTTTCTAGGATCTAAATTAATTGATGGATATTGGACTTTCCATAACCGCGATTTTTAGCCAATTTTCCTCCAAAGTCCACCCGCAATCTGAACAAAAGATTATGATAAAATCCATAAAACTTGGCAATAACCTCCCTAAGAGTAGAAAGGATAAATCAATGATGATCCGCATATAAATTGTAGAGAGCGCCTCTGGGCATTATGTTATGGTAAGGTGCTATCCATAGTGGATCTTCGAAAAGGTCCATTAGTTATAGGATTTTTAAACTTATTTACCAATGGAGCTCTATTATGCCACGAGTTTTTAATGGACGAGGATGGCATGGTATCAGTTTTCTTTGTTCTCTTCATCGCATCCATAGCAGTTTTTTCAGGTTTGACTTATGGGCTATGGAGGAAGAAGAACCTCGATTTTATCCCATGGAACGGGTTAATTCTTACATTCCTTTCGTTTTTATTGATAGCCTTCGGAGCCCTTTCAGAAAGGGTTGTCTTGGCTATCATTGGAGCATCCTTATTCTTCGCCGACATTTCCATGCTTCTCACCTCCTATGTAAGGAGCGACCATATAGTTAAGAGAATCTTTGAGGTTGCCCTCCTCTTTCTTGCCCTTGCAACCATCGTTTTTGGATATGCCATAACAGGAAGCCCTATCCTTGGAATTATAGTATCGCTCATTGCCACTACTTTATTCATCGCCTTTTTGCTCTCCCATCTTCTGCCCAAGATGGGAGCGAGGCTAAAGAGTATGAAGAAAAATTGGGAACCAGAAGATGAAGATGAAAGGTGAAGAAGGGAGAAAGTATCTGAGAAGCCTGGCTTCTATGTCCATGATGCGGCTATGAATTTCGAATCTTTTAAAGCCACTTTTGGAATGCACCAAATGTGGCCGGTACTTTAGTTATTACCTTTAAGCTCAAAAAGTTTCTTCATTAAAGGATTATTTCGGCATGTCGTAGCTTATTATTTCATCCATATACAAATAAGATGTAACAATCTTCTAAATTCTTATTCAAGCCTTTGTCACTCTAAATAGTGACAGTTTCATTGAACAGGATTCTATAACTATCGATGCCCTCATTCCAATTTAATTTGGATTTTTTCTTCTTCTTTTTCCTTTCCGTCCTTTCCCTCCGCTTCGCTTTTTAATGCCTAAACTGGTCCAGAAGCCTTTTTAGGTCCCGAAGAAAAGGATTCATGTATGGGGGAAGGGAAGTCGTCCAGTTCTAAGCCCCTCGCTTTCGTATTGGCGTCCTTAACGCTTCAATTCCTTCTCATAACCATATCCTTCCCAAGTCTTCCAAGATCCTTATCCTTTGAAACCCGCTACAATTCTTTAGCCATCCAGAAAGCCTTTGCCTTCTCCATACCCAAGGCGGAGCTGACAGTCTACAGAGATGGGATCGTCCATGTGAAGATGGTCCTTTATGCTAACGAAACGGAGGCTTCCGTCGATATACCCCTTCTGGATTCATCCATAATCAATGTCTTAGCCTTAGACGAGAACAAAGAGCCCCTCGATTATGATGTGAACACAACATCCCAAAGCCTTACTGTCTATAGCCTTGGAGCAACCGAGATAACCATCGAGTACGATACAGATGCCCTGACATCAAAGAGCGCCGGCCTATGGACCCTTCAGTTGAAGGCCCCCTTCACCTTGAAGGTCCTTCTTCCAGAGAATTCGACAATTCTATACATAAGTTCGACTCCAAGCGCCATAACCATCGAGGGGGAAAGGGTTGCCCTAACCCTCTTCCCCGGCGATTGGGAAATCAGCTATGAGGTAGCTATCCTGAAGCCATGGCCCCCGGGACCCGGTCCGATCCAGCCTCCAAAGGAGCCGACGATATTCGACATCCTACTTCAGTATGGTGTCTTGATCGCTGCGGTCGCAGCTTTAGTCTTTTTTGGCATAGTATTTCTTGTTACAGTCCTTAAGCGTAGGAAGCTCAGGGAGCTTAGGTCCGAGGAGGCTGAGGTCATAAAATTCCTCAGAGAGAAAGGGGGGAGGGCTTTCGAATCGGAGCTGAGGAGTAGGTTCCCAGAAATTCCTAGGACGAGTATGTGGAGACTTATAAGGAGGCTTGAGAAGCGGGGGATCGTTTCAGTGAAGAAGGTGGGAATGCAAAATGTCATTGAATTGAATTAAATTGAGTTAAATGTAAGGTTGGAAAATATAAGAAAAAAGAAAAAAGGAAAATTCGTCCTTTTAGCCTCACGGAAGATGGAACTCTTGCGAATAGGCAACCACAGGCTCCATAGAAATCTTAGACCAGCCATGGACAACTGCTCTGTATAGCCCCTCTGAAGGCTTCTGGATCTTTATGGCTATTTCCCTAGCCTCCCCCGGATCCAGAGTTACCAAGACCTGGGCAGAGACAGGCGTATAGAAGGGCTTCCACTCACCCTCCCCACCATTCCCATTGGCTACCTTCCTCTCTATGATGAGCCCAAACGCCGCATTCGGAAAGACGATCGATACATCGCCTGTATTTTTCACGGTTATTCTTAGGGTCACGAAGTTCTTTTGGACTTCCTTCGTAACACTTACTTCCAAGGATGGATGCCCTTCCTCAGGCTTTGACTCTGGCACTTGCCGGGCTTCAAAAAGCCTTGTAAATTCTCCTATTCTCCTCTCGACGAGCTTGAGTCTTCCAAGGGCTCCTCCCACACCTCCCGTCCTATAGCGCTCCCTTGCCTCCTCAAGGAAGCTCCTCAGCTCCTTCTGGAATTCTCCCATGTTTCTGAAGCCCATGCGCAATGCAATCTCGTTGAGCTCCGTTTCGCCGAGGTTTCCGATCATTCTTCTAATTCGTTCTTCGATCCTTAGCCTGAAGCGCTCCATCTTCTCTTCGCACTTCGCCGAAGCCATAGCCTTCACCATCAAGTGGGCTTGGTTCATGAGTCTGTTTGCCAAAGTGAGGTTGTGGGCAACATCAGCCACATGACCCGGTTCGCTTAGGAGCCTTTTAGCCTCCGTAATATTTAGACAGAGCCAAGCATTATAAAGCACGGCCTGGATTTCTTCAATATCGTCATTTGATAGACTTTTAAGGGTATTGTTCAAGGCTTCGATCCTTTCACGGCACCTGTTCATGGCTATGAGGAGGCCTTGAGCTTGATACTCGGGCTTTCCTTCGGCCTCGCCTAGTATAATGAGCTTTCCTTCGACTTCGATCTCAAGGATGTCAGCCTCCTGAAGGATGGCGCATATGCCCCTGAAGGCATCTCTGAACTTCTCCATGGCCAGAGTGGCGTTCTGCATAGCCTCTCCATAGCTTTCCGCGTTAAAGGCTGCTTCAGCCCTATCGAGGAGCTCGGAGCCTTCTTCAAAGACTGTAACATTCCCAGAGAAGTCTTCATTAAGTCCTATAGTGCTTATGGCATGCATAATCGTATCGTTGGATTCGATGCCCTCGATGAGCGCCTTGACCCTGCTTTCAGCCTTTTGGGCAATCTTAATCAGATCCTCAGCCCTCTTAGCCTCATCTTTAATGGCAAAGACTTCTAGTGGAACGAGGGTTATCGTGGAGCCTATGAGAAGGGTTGCCAATAATATTGCCGTTATTACGTATAGTCCCCTTCTTCCTACCGTGATGCTAGGAAACGCCTTCGTCGCCAT
>JAWCLV010000038.1:0-12724 GCA_038850515.1 Bathyarchaeia archaeon | reverse complement strand
CTCCTTCTCCTTTTCTTTCTCCTTCGGCTCTTTCCTTAGAAGCCCCATAGTTTTCCCTGAAGGGCCGAAGAGGCCCATCCTTCCATTCTTACCTCCTCTCCGACTCCGAAGCTGGCTTTCTATGGGGGTATCGGGCTATGAAACGATCCGCTTCGCCCTGGAGCCTGTAGCGGAAGCCTCCGAGGACCAGGGTCTTTCCTGGAGCCTTCTCTAGGCATTCCTTCAAGGCTGAAGCCCCGGGAAGGTTCGAAAAGATCCAAAAGCCCTTCCCGCTTTTGTAGGGCTTCCAAGGAAGCCCCTCTAGCCCCTCCAAGGCAGGTTGCGGTTCCTTTTCCTCCGAGACACGGGCTTCTAAGGCCTTTAGTAAAGCTTCAAGCCCATCCTTGAGAAGCGAGAGCTCCTCATGGATCTTCCTAAAGGCTTCGAGAATCGCCAGCATCCGTTCTTCCATTGCCATCGACGGCGATGTTGGATGCGACGGCAAAGATGGGGATGTCATGGCTTTTCCTCTCCTCTCCTCTGCTTTACCCCCTCCCGGCTTCCAAGGGAAGGACGGCCCTTTTCCTTCCTTCCATAGGACTTCGATAGGATGAGGGTCGAACCTTCAGCTCCCCGTTCGTTTCTACCTCTACGTAATCGATACGACCGTACTTCGCCTCTACCCAGCGAAGCCAGTCAACCGGTAGGATAAGGGCTCTGCAAGTCCGTAGGTTTACGAGCCTTTTCAACAAAGGCATTTTGGACAGCCCCCCTTTCTCTTCAATCTTTGAGTTTTGATTATTTAAACCAAAAAAAGATGAGTTAAACTTAAATATAAGTTTTATCCATCTAAACTAAGTTGGGGATGCCCTTGGGAAAATGGTACATAGCCCTCAGCTCCGAGAAGAGAAGGGACCAATCCGCCAAGAAGGTACTGGGCCTCGTTCCTAAGGATCGGGAGGTCCCCTGGTCCTTACTGGCTAAAAAGGCTGAGGAGCAGGGCATAAGCAAGGCGACCTTAAGCAAGCATCTCAAGCGATTTGTAGCCCTCAACATCGTTTCCAGAAGGGTCGACGATTCGACCTATCCTCCCACGGTTTATTACAAGCGAAACAAGGAGGAGGAGACTACCTTTACTTTGGGTCCCTATCCCTTTGCCAGAGCCATTATCGATGCCATTACGGGAGGTTTGAAGGAGGATGCGAAGGAGGAGGATGTTGAAAAATGGATAAGGGGCCAGACTTACCTGTTGCTGGCTGAGGCGATCTGGGCGCTCAATATCCTTCCACCCTTCTTCGCCCAGATCCTTCCGAAGGAGGAATACGAGAGGCGGGATCTTGAGACCTTCCGTATGCAAAGCAAGCGTTTCCTTATTTGGCTTGATAGGCTCCACTCCGAATTCCTAAAGATAGCCCTTTCAGAGCCCCCGGGGCAAGGACAAGGGGAAGGAGAGGGAGAAGGAGGAGGGCAAAGGCTTGGATTGGAGAGGCTTTCTAGAATCGCGGAAACCCTGCTCTTCGAGTACTGCAGCATTCAGGAAAGGGCTTTGGACTGCTTCGGGCTTTCCATTGAGAAGGTAAGGGAGATGAGGGAAAAGGGAGAGATGCCAAAAATCCAGCTGAAGGTAAGGGCTGAGGAGCTCTTTTCAGAAAGAATGATTGAGAAGCTGAGGGAACAGAGCGAAAGGGAGGAAGGGAAAAGAAAGGGAAAAAGGGAAGGGGAGGGAAGCATAGGAAAGGATCTGAGTGAGCTGCCCATGGAATAGAGGATTTATTCCAAAATTCTAATCCCCCCTGATAAGAAAGGCAAATTGGGGAGGGATGCTACGTTTGGCTTTTTTATTGTTGCAGGCAGCCTTCCGAGGGCTTAATAAGCCTTATCCATTCTTATCTTCGGACAAGATGGCGAATAAGTTGAAGTCGATTAATGGAATTCGAGAACGCATTCCCATCGATTAGAAAGGCTGAATCCTTTAGGCTAAACTTGATGCTGCGATCGAGCTTTGTAAAGTTCCATATGGTTTCATCGATCCCTTCCTGGTTCCTTTGGAAAGCTTAGAAGAGCTGCTTTGCCAGCTCCCTTCGCTGCTGTAGAGTGAGCCTCGGGATTGGTATCCTTATCAAATGAACTGTTAATCCCTTCGGATGGCATAGGTCTAAGATCTTTTGGAGGAGGGCCTCCGGAGGCCTCTTCCCTTCCTTGGCATACCTTTGGATCTCTTCCATCTCGACTTTAGAGAAAAGATCATTTACGGAGCCCACGCCTGGAATTTCCTCGGCTATGACATGATAGACGTTCATTATACCTAGGCTCATGGCTACGAGCATGGCATCGATAGGCATGGTCTTCCTTCCCCCTGCGAGGCTTACGTAGACCTCGTCTGGACCTCTGGCCTTGTTCAGGGCAGTTCGGAGCTTCTCACATTTGCTCGGAAGGTCTTGCAGTCCCCTTCGGTTTTGATGTCCTCTAAGGCGATATCCACTGGTTCAAGATCCTTAGTGCCTTGATATGGTCCGAAGGCGAAATCTAAATTCAGTACATCGTAGGAGGGCCTGGATCCCCTTGTTAGAAGGATCCTAACCCGATTTATGGCGGCTCCCCGTTTCTCGAGTTCATCGATTGTTTCGGTAACTACGGCTGGAGATAAGCCTATCGTAGAAACTAGGATAGCCATGGTATTTCCTTCACCTTTCGAAGATTTAAACACTTTCTAATTAAATTTCAGTGACCATAAGGCTATTAAATGGCTTTTGACTAAAGTGCTCCTTGAGTTTTAGTTTTTCTCATCCTTCTAGGAGTCGTTGAAACCATTCAGCGCCATCGTTGGCTACATGACCCTAAATGGGTTTCAATCCTTTTTTCATTAAGGAAGTTATTGTAACCCCGAGCGATCGGAGCTTAATTTGGGCCTCTTTTAATCTTTGAAGGCTGGCGCCGAGGGGCCGAGCGTGAAGATCGAAAAATCGGAGGGGGATATTTAAAGATCTTCACGGCGTTTGCAATCTTCCCCACCTATGATCATTGGTCTGGACTAGCTTGGGGCAAGAATCATGGTCCAGCCAACTCATCATTTTTTTTATGAGAAAATCGAATCCCTATTTGCTTCGCATCACCTCCCTAAAAACTTCAATGAGTACTGGCCGAATCCAAAGGCAGTCATCTTTCCAATCCCCATGTATTCCCCGAATTTCAACAAATCAAGAACCTTCCACGCCATTTCCCCGTCTTCAGCAAGCCTGAAGGAAATCCTTCCTTCGTAGAATCCTGTGCGACCTTTTACAGCCATAGGAATCGGTCTGAGCCTTTGATCAATAACCTCGGCCCTCGAATCAGTCCATTTCATAAGCTCCATGACTTCATCAGCATCATAAAAGAATCTTCCCTTGTAGAAATAGTTGAGAAGGGATCTCCTCCTAGCTCCATACCTAACCAAGTCAGAGGGAGCAATGCACCCCTTCCCTTCATCCATTCTGGGGAAGGATACCGGAGTTAGGAATTCTAAAGTAATGCCCCCTCCTCTTCCAAGTATACAGACATTTCGCTTTGCCCAGTCCTCAATTTCGCCATCATGGAGGATTCCGGTTTCAAGAGGATATTTTGCAAAATAGCCATCAGACGAGTAAAGGGTTGCCCTAAACCCCATGAGATCCTTCACGATCGCTATCTCCCTAATCTTTAACCTTACCTTTCCTTTGTAAAAGCTTCTATTCTTCAATCCCGCTAAAGCCCTGATAATATCAGTCTCATACTTTATGGCAGTTCCGAAGATCCTTAGACAGAAGCTCAGAAATTCCCTTCTGGATAATAATGGAGTAAAGATGAAGGGTCTAGGGACGTATCGGAGTTTCCTTAGCATGGGTCTTCCATGAAAAATTGCCCTCATGGGTTTAAAGATGAAGGGGAAGGGACAATCGAAGACGGAATCGCAATGGAGCATTGCGCAGGCCCTTTGATCCTTTCTTCTGCAACAGACATCTTTTAGAGCATATCCAAAGGCTCCTCTAAGGTGATAAGGAAAAATTGCCAATAGGGAACTTGAAGGAATATTTTCTCCTTCTAATTCAATCGATACCTCATAGCTCTTAATCAAGGACCTTTATACTCCTTTATACTCATCTTTGCCCAACCTAGGGGTATTCCTTCCTTTGCAAGGAGCCTTCTCGTTCTTGGGAAAGGTTCTCCAGCACTACCTAGACCGAGGGACCGAGAGATTTTCTGATACGCCTGCCTCTCCTTAAGCAGAAGCCTTAAGGTCGTCGATAGAAGCCCTTGGGCCCAACCGAGACGGATGAGGCATTCGTCAGCCCTGAGCCTCATGGCTTTCAAGTCCATATAGAAATTTCTTAGGCTTTCAATTTGGGCATTCCCTGCAAAGGAAATCTCATGCTCTAGCAAGTCCCTTGAAAGCTCGTTGCAGGCCTCGAGGATGAAGTCTTTGTTGGCTATCTCGGAGGATTGCTTCTCTAGATCGTATAGAAGCTCTTCATCTGAGAAGGGTTTATCGGTCTCCTTCCTAGATTGGAGCAGAGGACGAAGGGATCTGTGGAGGACGAGGAAGCCCTGGAACCCACATCCCTTCATCACAACTTCTAGAAAAATGGGGAAGGGGAGGATCCTTCCATTCTCTCTGAAGACCCTTACCTCTTGGACGGCCAGAACCTTCTCGGGAGGTTGGGGCATCGAATCGGTAGTCTGAATGAAACGTAGGGCATCATAGTAAGGATCTTTCTCTCCCTGCCTTACTGCAACCTCCTCAACCTTATTTCCAATCCTTTTCCTTTGATCCCTCCACACCCCTGGACCCGTTCCCTCAAAAGTGCTTTCAACCCTTTCAAGGGCTTTTAGGAGCCTTTTCTCATCCTCCTTGAGGAGTTTGTGGAGGATAGCGGTCCTTATGGCTCCCTTTAAGGAAGAGCCTGGTATATACACGAGGTTGGATGGATCCTTCACGAACCTCCGAACCTCCCTCGGTTCCTGGGACTCGCACCTTATCCCATAGATGGAATAGGGTTTTGGTCGAAGACCCCTAGCATCCATATACCTTTTTAGGCTGAAGGAAGCGCCAGTCCTTTGGATGAGGGAAATAAGACGATCCCTCCCTTCCTTTGGTAGGCTTCGGAAGAACCTTTCATGATCTATCAAGTAGAATGTATTACCTTCGACGCAATAGTCCATAGGGGTTAGCCTGGTTCCATCACCTATGTGGATAGGCGTCAAGGATTCTAGGCTTATGGAATAGGTTTCATAGATCATGGTTATCATCCACGCCTAAAGATGACGGATCGGATGCAAGGTAGAGGAACTTCCCTTCGAACCCTCCGAGAAAGATGCCAAAATTATCGCCCCTCATGGATATGGGGTAGGCGAAGCCATACGTAAATATGGGATGACTTCTGGTATCTTCCTTTTTGAGGGTTTCGGGAAGGCCTCCATAGAGCCTTCTTCCTTGGATTTTAGGGAAGACGGAACCCTCCTCGAACATCCTTACCTCCCTCCTCAAGAGGCCTCCGATTCCTGGATCGATCTCGGCAAAGCCCGCCCTAGTAGCCATAGTATAGTAAAGCTCTTCCCTATGCATTGAGTAGAAGCTCGCCTCCTCCCTTGTTGGGTGGTAGAGGGAAAGGGATACGATGTACTCTGCATCTTGAGGCTCCTTTATTTGAAAGGGAGTTTCCCTATGCCTGAATCTACCGTAGCCTAGGTTTCTTTCCCCTCCTATTCCCGATTCCTCAAGGTAGCGCAAGGCCATTCTGATGGATCTTAGGCTTACATCGAAGCATCTGATGAGGAAGTAAAGCCCTCCCCCTCTCTTTTCATAGAGGATGGCTCCCACATGGTATACATCCGAACTGAGGGAAAGCCTATCCAAAACGTTTCGATGAACCTCGCTTCTCTTTCGAAAGGCTTCGATCCTATCCTTCAAAAAAGGCTCCATCTTTTCATCCACCAAGAAAGGACCCAGGGTGGCAGTATTCCCCAAGTCTTCTGAGGCTATTGCCTTCTCGAAGATTTCCCTCTGAAGGAACGATACCTTTTTCTCTTCCTTAGCTATTCCAGCCTCCTTTCCGCTGTAGAGGGGCTTCTTGGGCTTAGGGAGGAAGAAGATCCTTTCATCATTAAAGGCGATCCAAGGAAAGGTTGAGGAGAGGAGAAAGGGAGGACGGCTTTCCCTGAAAAGGTTTAGGAGACCTTCAAGTTCATCGTTTCCTTGGGTATGGCGTATTGCCCAGCAGAGGGCTCCAAAGAGCGTATCAGATCGAATCGTAGGACTTGCCTCCTCAAGTCCCACACCTTTCTCCCCAACATGGAGGGGACTGAGGAACTCCATAAGAATGGCTGTATGGTCCCCCAATCGATTCCCCCTACTATTTTCCTTCGCCCTCACTTACACTTTCGACCTTAAGGATCTCGGCTAACTTTCTTTCATAATCCGTCCACTTGGCGAGGATGCCGGCTATGGTTTCTTCCTTCGAAATACTGATCTTAAGGCTTTCATCGCCCCTTTCGTAGAATTCCTTAGGAACGACCTGAATCCCTATGTTCTTAAACCTTACCCTTCCATAGCCCCTGCTTCCTTGTCCCCCAAGGAAGCTGTCCTCAACGAGCTTGAGGGCCGTGAACACGTATCTTAGGTATTCTAAATCGATCTTGTCATAGATGTCGTATAGGAGAACCATGGAGAACTCCGAGCCCTTAGGGACCCTCTCCATCTGCCTTGGGTTTGCCTCACTCGTCAGTCTATCGATGGCGTTCTCCCATTTGACCTCCGTATACTGGAGCTCTGTATCGAGGCCTTTCCATATATTCACCGTATCTTCAGTAGGGAAGCAGTCGAGAACCGTGAGTCTCGTTGGTCCGATGGAAATGCCCCCCTCCTCGGCGGGCTTTCCGAAGATCCTACAGACCTCGCATTTTTCAGCCCCCTCCGTGTTTTTATCACAGTAGTGGTATCGAGTCTTTTCCCCCTTAAGGGGCTTTTCAAGGTAAATTTCGAGGCACGATCTAGCCTTTCCCTTAAGGGAAGATCCAGGAATGTATGGATAGTTTGTAATAGGATCCCTTATAACTGGATTGTCTACGCCCCCTATCTCGACCTTCTCCTTACCAGTGCCAATATGGAGGCCCGTTTCGGAATGGATAATTCCTTCGATGAAGATCTTTCCTAGGAGTTTAAGGGGTTCCATCAATCTTCGCCTCCATAATACTTATGGTATGCTAAGGTGGCCTCCATGAGCTCATAGAGGCGATCGAAGTCCTTTGGATCCTTAACCTTCTCTACACAAGCCATGAGGATATCGAGGAAGCCCTTGGCCACTCTAGACTGGCTTTGGATCCTTCCCCCGGTATAGGCAAGCCAATGGCGAAGGCTCCAGAGCTCCTCTTGGATTTCCTTCGACCGGATCTCCTCTTCTTCCTTTGTTTCCTTCTGCTGGCTAAGCTGCCTATACCTTCTAACTCTTTTCAGAGAAGTATGGATCCTCCTCATTTGGTGGGCCTTGATCGGTTTAAGGATTTCTCCAAGCTTTTCTCCCCACCTATCGATCTCTTCGGCTGAAGGAAATGCCTCCTTGAGACTTCCCTTCTCCTCGATCTTTTTCCGGAGGCTATCTATAACATTCGCTTCTTCTGGGCGCCTTCGACCCTCCCCTCTCGGAGGACCTCCTGTCCTATAATGGCTCATACAACTACCTCACCTCCCTTTTTTCAAAAATCCGTGTCTGGATTTCGGCAACCCGTAAGGGAATGCCCATGAAAGGTAGCAGTCCCTCCCTCACAGCCCCATCGAGTTTTTCGAAGAAGGACTGCTGCCTAGGATAAAGGCTTCTGTACCTCCCTATGAGGTACTTAAACTGCCAGCGGTAAGCCCCATAGGATCCCTGTTCACCCTCCCTTCTATACATCGTATAAATTCGGAAAAGTTGGAATAGGAGGGACCTAGAAATGCCTTCCTTTTGTATGGCTTTTACCATATCGTCCTTTAGCTTCATAAGAGGTTCAAAACGTTCAAAACTTACGGGCTCTGCATCCAATATGGCTATAGCGTTCTTAAGCTTCTTTGCATCTTCCAGCCTCCTCCCCACTTCATCGGCAAATCTATAGATGGGGATCTTTGGCTTGCACAGAGCGAGGGCTGCCGTTATGGTGGGGAAGCCCAAGGTAAATTCCAAGAATTTCTGCCTTATTTCTTGGACAAGCCTTATTAGAACGTTCCAAGATCCCACGATGAGGAGGTCGTCTCCGCCGGAGTAGATGGCGTATAGCCTCAAGCTTCCATCATCGCCCATGTATTCCTTTGATTGGCAAATCCTGTTGATCAACCCATCGAAGAAAAGGGAGAAGAAGGAGCTTAGGGTGCAAAACCTAGCAAGGGTTCTCCGCCTCGTCTCTTTCCCTTCGACCAAAACCTTCTCTTCCGTAAGAAATTTGAAAGCCTTCCCCATATCGTCACCATCCATTTTGAGGACTCCGAGGAAAGGAGCCCCCTCGGATTCCCCCGCAAGGTCGTCGAAGCCCTTTATATCGCCAGACTTGTTCCATGGAGTTACATTGCAGAAGCTCTTGAAGCCCAGGCTTAGGGATCCTTGAAAGGCCTTTAGGGCCTCCATAAGATCGGGGTCATCCCCGAGGAAGCCCATATCGTTCAGCTTGTACAATCTTACATAAATTAGATGATCCTTAAGCGCTCCTAGGACAATCCTTAGTTCCTCAGCGTTACCAAGGAGAAAGTAGCCAAGGCCAAGATCCTCGACAAAATCCAAAAAGCCCTCCATACCCGCAATCACGGACTTTGCATCGGAAGCCTTGTCCAAAAAGACTTCTAGGAGATAACGGGCCCTTCCTAGGGGCTTGGCAATGGCGGCGAAGGCCTCGCATGGGGGGCACAATCCCTCTCGACTGAGCTCCTCATCTCTAACCTGATGCTGACATACTCTGCAGGCTCTAAGCCTTTCCCCTTCCAAAGGCCCGAAGAGTACCTCATACCCCCTTTCCATTTCCTCCGAGAATCGCCTCAGCTTCTCGATCGTAACCTCCTTCCCAGCCCTTTCCAAAACCATAGAAAAGTCTTCAAAGTCCCTTCCTCGGAAGGGAATGGATGCTATGGCTACGTATAGATCGCCCCTGAATTTTTTCAGAAGGAAGCCGTTTATGCTTGCCTTAGCCCTTTTTAGGCCTTCGATTACTTCCTTCGTGTTCGGTGCAAGGATGGAAAAATGCCCCCCGGCAGAGTAGAGGATGCATGCCTGAGGAAGCCCCAATTCCCTCGCCAGATAGCTGGCTATGGCTTCGCATAGAATCGATACATAGAAGGACCTTCCCCTCAGGCCCTTAGCCGCGGCCTTGGAGGAAACCGTGTATATAAAGCTCTGGATCCCGCTCAGATCCCCGGATATGAGGAGGAACTTTTCAGCCTCCCTATCCTCGATTAGGCCTCCATACGCCCTATGGTAAAGGTATAGGCAGAAGGCTATGGCACAAGTCGTCCGAAGATGCTCAAAGAGGGAGATGTTAGGAACTGCCCTGTAGACGGCAGAGGGCATGAGGAATGTGTACTTTCGAAGGATGCTGTAGAGGCTTTCTAGGAAGGCCTCCTTATCCCTGGCGGACTCGAGAAGCTTCAACTCCCTTAGGAAGGATTTCCAGCAATACTCGTAAAGCCTTGGACCGCATTCAGCCCTTTCTTCAGGGATGGGTATCAGAGCCCCGTAATCGATGGAAAGGGGCCTCAAATTATATGCGTACTTATCCTTAGAGAATATGGACCTCAGGGGCTGCGTGTATATGCTCGATCCGGTCTCCTCTTCCTCCTTCGCCCTTTCCATGGCTGATAGATTATCAGCCTCATTTATGATTCTGGCTAAATACAGGATACGTGGGTCGGAAAGCTCGGGAAAACTTTCTTCATGATGATGCTCAGCTAGGCACTGAAGGAGGGCTAAATTTTCCTTTAACACTCCAGAGGAAAGGTTCTCGGAAACAAACCTTCCACTAAGCCTTGAATGCTTGTCCCTTTCCCCAGTCCTCTGGTAGAATTTTCCTATATCGTGGAGAAGGGCGCTAATGGCCAAAAGAATGGATTCTTCAGAAAGGCCCAAAGGGAATTCGAACCCCCCTTAAACTAAGGATGATTCTTCCCTATAACATATTTCCTTGGCTGGGCAGGCTTTCCTACAGATTGCTGGGCGGGAAGGCCCTTTAGATTCGGAGAGAAGGGCTTCTAGGGAATTCTTCGCCTTTATGGATCTTTTTCGCAATTCTTCCGATATAGCTATTCTGTAACGATCTCCGTAAAGAAACTCAAGGAAGCCCCTTTCAATAGGCCTTCCTTCTGTCTCTTCAATGAGCATGGCATAAAGAGCAAGCTGGACAGAAGGAAGATCTAGGCGGAAGCCTCCGGTTTTTAGCTCCACTGGCAACCCTTCCTCTATAAGGTCTACGACCCCATGGATTCCAAGCCTCCAAGACCTGAGGTAGACCTGATACCTTCGCTCAGGGGAAAAGAAGAATGGAGCCTCATCACCCTCAAGTCCCTTCTTATCAGAAAGTACTTTAATTCTCCAAAACCATCTTTCAAAGCGCCCCTTTAGTATAAAGAGGACTTCTTCCATAAGATCATCGATCCCGATGCCCAAATTCTTCAAATCTTTCCTATGGGCAGCTAGGACTAACCTAGCGAAGCGCATACCTTCAGCTATGTAGATGGCTCCAAGTTCTCTAAAGTTCCAATAGGATGGAGATAGGGCTAATAGGTCCCCCTCAAATAGATGAATCCTTCCGATTACCTTATGGAGGACTAGCCCCCTAAGTTGGGCCTTCGAGGCTCTAAGCCTTGGCCTATAAACTTGGGTAATGTACGCAAGCCTAGGGCAGTATAGGAAGCTTACGATGGCGCTTACGGGAAGGAGCCCCTTATGGTGAGGCCTCGGGCCCTCAGAAAGAAGGCTTGAGGTCATAGGGCCCTCATAGCCCCTCGAAGCTGAGAATGGACTTGCCATAGGAATCGCCTCGCTTGCCTTGCCTCACCGAAAAATTCAAGGACATCCGATTAATCAAAGATTTCTTGAAGAATATTCAATGATGATTGAAAGAACACCTTAGTTGATCTTGGGGGTTTGAATGAATGAAAAGGTGCCTTGAGAGGAAGGGACCTCCGCGCTACGAGGAGGCCTTCAGGCTTGAGAAAACCAGGATGGTCCTGAAGGCCCTTGCCCAGAGGGGAGGCGTAACCAGGCTCAGCGAGGTCCAGGACGATACAGGCTTAACGGGCTCCCTGGTCTACCATCACCTTCATAGGCTCTGGAGCCTTGGCATAGTCGAGAGGGAGGTGCCAGGAACCTATCGCCTCCTTTACAGGACGCCCCTGTGCTTCCTCTTCGATGAGGATAGGAAGGTTCCCTATGCCTATGTAGGGCTTTTGGGAAGGAGGCAGCCAGGAAGGGAGCCTGAGCCCCTCGTAGCCCAAAGGATCCTAGAGGGCGAAGGCATAAAGCCCGAACTCATATACGTCCTCACATCTCCAGAGGCCCTTAACCAATGGAGGGATGCCAAGCTTCCATACCAGTGGGTTCTATGCTACGAGGAGGAAGTGATAGACATAGATGCCGTCAAGGAGAGGGTGAGGCCGCAGCTCGAGAATCTCCTAAGGAGCCATGTAGTCATCATGGACTGCACATCCCTTACTAAGCCCGCTACCATAGCCTACTACGAGCTTGCTAGGGAGTATAGGGCTCCTTTGATCTATGTCTACGAGGATACGAAGAGGCTGAAATGGCTGATATCGAAGGAGGACCTGCTCCGTTCGTTCCTCCAGGGATAAGCGTTTACTTGAAAGCCTATGGGGAAGGAATAGGTATCGATTCTATTTGCCTAGGAATGGCCATATCAAGGGCGAAAAGGAATAGACAATCGAGGTGGCATCTTTCAAATTCCATAGCATCTTTTTAGTAATTTTAAACCTACCTCCTTCCCCTATTTTTCCATAGTATTTTTTGAGCTTCAGGATTCCATGGTTAAGGAAGACCTTCGAAGCGATGGAAGAGACCCATAATCATAAAATGGAAGAAGGGAAGAAATAAGGGATTTGCGGGGAAGCCTTAGAATGACGGGGGAGGGCTTAAGCCTTTTGAAGGTTCAATCCTACTAGGAAAATAGAGCTCTTGAAGGCTAAAAAGCCAGGGAATTAGGGCTAAAATAAATATACGCTAAAAATAGCCCTAAAAATGGCGTAAAAAATGGCATTCTGAATGCCATTTTTCAACGTATTTTAAACCTACCCCCTCCCTCCTCCCACTCTACTTTTTGGGGCTCCAAATCGAAGCGCGAATCGAAGCCTCGCAAATAAGGAATCTCGAATCCCACGGATGATCCGTTTTTTAAAAAAAGGGACCTAGGGCTTCCATGGATCCGCCCGGAACATCCGGAAGAAAAAAATGTACTGTTTAACATTACCATCGATAAGGAAATACTTGGAGCCAAGTCGAGGGAACAGCGATAACGATAACGATAACAATACCAACTACTGGTATTTTTTCCCAAAATACCAGCTGCTGGTATATATTATTTTAGGCGACGGCAGTTGATACTGTTACGTTTAGATTTTTGAGGGGGCTTTAAGAAGCCATCTTTTGGAGGTGATTTCCATAGATAGGCTCCTCAAAGCCCTTAAAGAAAAGGGGCTTTTCATTTTAGGCGTAATAAGGTTTCGATCCGCAAGAAGCTGAGGGCATATCTTCTCTACATGGCGGGC
>JAWCLV010000037.1:0-12744 GCA_038850515.1 Bathyarchaeia archaeon | reverse complement strand
AGCAGGAGAGAAATTAAGGCAAAAAATTTTCCTAATTTCAATTTTTCACCACCTTTCTTTGCCTCCTCGATTTAGTTTATAAATATTTACCCAATCATCGCTATAGACTAGAGTAAACCCTGTGGCGTTTTCATTTGTTGCAAATCTATAAAGTGCCGTTTTCCTTCCCATCTCCGTAAATTTTAACGGGAAAATTGGCCAACCATCTTTATCGCATTCTAAAAAGTCGCGAATCTCTTTGTTAATTATTTTAAAGAACCAATAAAACTGAGTTCTTAGGTTAGTTTCTTTTCTGTCTACCAATAAGTAAAACGCCTCGTACTTTTCCATTATTTGGGCAGTCACATTTAGATCCATTGTTGTGAAAGCAGTGGCGATATCAACAATTCTTTCATGAGGATCTAACTCTTTTACCAAGCTCGGATCAGCCGCGTATCCAGGAGTTAATATAAGTTCTTTTGAAGGATTTCTAGCCACAACGTCTCGCTCCGCGTAACCCTTAATCATATGACCGTAAAACCAAAAGCATAGAAAAACAGAATTTTCCGAAGTATTAGTTTTTATCCAATCAAACGAATTTCTCATTTCACCCCAAAACGTAGCTGAGTGATTTCCCGACTCGTCCGTGTACTTTATTAACATTTCCTCCATTATTTCTTTTGGCCGTTCGCTAACCCAAATTCTAGTCACAATAGTAGCGTTGTACCTATTATTCAATCTCTCAACAGTTTCATTTTGGAGAGTGGGACGAGAAGGTCGGAAAGGAGATATAGAGTGAAGTAAATCTCTCAGTGGTCTCATCAGGTCAGACGATGGATGCATGATAAAGGTTAAAACAGCAACGCTATTGGCAATGATTATTGCGCCCATTATTATTCCAAGAAAAACTTTTCTCTTTATTTTCATCCCTCCCCCTAGTTCCATTCCATTCATGGAAATTTAAGATTTGTGGAATTTTCTTCCTCTGCTTTTAATTGGAAGAGTTTTATCGAGGAGGGATAACTTTGACATCAATTTTTGCGTTTGTTAATATCGGTTGTAGACGCTGCAGAAGCTTCGGTTTTTATTAAATTCGAGTTTAATTAAAAACTTATTTCAGAATTTCTTTTGTTTAAAAGTTCTTTATTATTGTTTGTGTTGAATGCTTGCCGATTTTCCAGCAGAGAGTTGACGCAAGCTTTACGAGTGGCTTCTAAGCGAGTTAAAGAGGAGCGGGGCTCAAAGCATTCAAGAAGTCATTCGCCAGATTCTGCTTAAAGCCAAAAATGGAGGATGAGGCCCATGGTTAGTTTGGACGCAGCCTTAAAGAAGGTTCTGCGAAATTTTAATTTTTATGTCTAAGGTTTCTAGAACCCAAACGGAAATCCAGCATGTCTACACTGGCCTGGGAGGAGAGCTGTAATCGTAAAGCCGGAAAAAGGATCAAAGGCACGGATACTGCCAATACCAATAAGTGAAAACCTCTAACCAGGCTCAAGAATCTGCCTAAAAAAGTATTTCCCTCTTTAAAGGCTATGTCCTCGATCTTCTTAAAGAGTGGGAGGCTTGCAAAAAGCTTAACAATCCTAGACTTTTGAAAATAAGCCTTCATTCCTTCAGATATTTAAAGGCAAATATGGAATATCGTATGAAGAAGGACATAGATCATGTAAAGGAGCTCTTAGGACATAAAGATATAACGGCTACAATGTCTGAATATTATTGAAAATTTACGTAGATATTGAAAAAGACTTATTTCAGGAGCCAAAGGACGAGTTCAATGCAAAACAGCTTCAAACAAAACAGCTTCGATTATTGAAGATGCATCAAGGCTCATGGAAGCCAACTTCGATTATGCAACAATTTTTAATGGAATAATGCTTTTTAGAAGGTGGAAGTAAAACTAAGCTGAAGGAGGAGAAAGCGAATTGAAGGTTGCCCTCCAGCTTTACACGGTTAGGGACAAGATGGCGAAGGACTGTCTTTCTACCTTGCAGCTTGTGGCAGAGGCAGGCTATCGAGCCGTCGAATTTGCGGGCCATCCCTATGGCACCTTAAGGGCAGGAGAATTGAGGAGAGTTTTGGATGGGCTCGGTCTTAAGCCCCTTTCAGCCCATATAGGCTTCGGGCTTCTTGAGGAAAAGCCTAGAGAGACCTTGGGCTATGCGTCTGAATTGGGCTTAGAATACGTCGTTTCGGAACCAGATATGAGGCGAATCGACAGCCTTGAGAAATGCCTAGAGGCGGCGGAGAAGATGGATGCCTTAGGAGAGCAGGCGAGCATGCAAGGCATGAGGTTTGGCATGCACAACCATGCCATAGAGTTCGAGAAGAAGTTCGAGGGAAAAACCGCCTATGGGATACTGGTTGAGAATACGGATCCAAAGCTCGTCTTCTTCCAGCCGGATGTCTATTGGATTCGCTATGCTGGCTACGATCCATGCAAAGTGATCGAATCCTTGAAGGGTAGGTGCCCCCTAGTTCATCTGAAGGATATGAAGGACGATGTATCGAAGGAGATGGTGGAGCTCGGTCAGGGATCTATGGATTTCAAGGCCATTGTCAGGTCATGCGAAGGATCGGGGACCAATTGGTACATCTTCGAAAACGACAGGCCGAGCGTAGACTCCATAGAGAGCATTAAGATCGCCTTGATGTACCTGAAAAACAACTTTCCCGTGGAATAGGGGAAAGAAGAGAAGGAAAGGAAGGAAAGAATCTAAAATACAAAAGTAAAACGAAGGCATCAACTCGAGGGTTCCTTGAAGCTTTTTAAGGAAACGATGAAGTCCTGCCTTTTATACCATAGTCTGGAAAGCTATGGCTTCAGGAAGGCTCTTAGCCCCTAGCCCCTAGCCCCTAGGCTTTCTATGGCAAAATCTCGGCTCAAACTTCAAGAATTCCTCTAAGGCTGTCGTCAATCCTTCGATGGCTGCATCTAAGAAGCGTTTCCCTTTTTCTTCCCCCGCCATCCTAGGGTCATCGCTGAAACCAGAGGGCCTATACTCATCGGTAAAGAGGGTTTGGCTCATCCTAGGCTTCCAATCATCCGTTTTATCGCTAGATCGAACCTCCCCAAGATCAGCTTCCCCGATGGCGGATAGATAGTCCTTCCTCACAAGATGCGGATAGTATGCCAAGGCTATGGAAGTCTCAAACTCTCCCGCATGCCTAGCCGAGGGATAGGCCTTCTCTAGGCTTTCCCTATAAACCCTCGGAGGTATGAGCTCCCAATAATTCACATAGCCAACCCTCAGATCCATCTCAACCCTCATCTTGGAGGCGGCTATGGCAATCGAAGGGCTGTTCCCTCCATGGCCATTAACGATTACGATTTGCCTTATGCCATAGATTCGAAAAGAATGCCCTAGGTCGCAGAGAATCTGGGTCAAGGTTTCGGGGCGAAGACTTAGGGTTCCAGGAAACCCGTCGCTGAAATGGAGAGCTGAATAACCTAGGCTTATGGAGGGTGCCACGAGAATCCTAGGATAGAGCCTCTTGGCTACTCCCTCGCAGACTAGCATGACCGTGAAAGTATCATTCCCCAAGGGAAGATGGGGGCCATGCTGTTCCGTGGAGCCCACGGGTATTAGGACGGCCTCTAGGCTAGGGATGATACTTTCAAGCTCCTTCCATGTATATTCCTGCCAAAAGACTTTGGTCATAATCCCCTTCCTTTCCTTCGCTTCCGTTCTCATTCCTTTTTAGAAGCCTCTAAGCTATTACATCGAATTCTTATAAAGGAGCTTTCGCAACGGCAAGTTTTAATAAGAATTCAAGCTTCCTTTATTTACTTGGACCCGTAGTCTAGCTCGGATAGGACGCTGACCTTAAAAGTGGGCGCAAGCCTGCGGAGCCGGAGGTCTGGGGTTCAAATCCCCACGGGTCCGCTCCCTTTTAATCCTAAAACCATATATGGATTTAGGATTAAAATGGTTTAGTATCTTGGAAGAGCAATGCCGAAAAGAGGGAGCGAGTATAACTTTTTGCAAAGTTCTCTATCGCCATTTGAGATGCCGATACGGTACCAACCTAATCTCTCAGCGAAAAGATTTTTTCAGTCGCCTCCAAATGCTCGATGGCCAGTCTATGTTTATACTTGACCTTGCTCAAAGAGTTAAAGCTCATAAAATCTTCACTTCCATCATAGGCTTTGGAAGAAGCCAGTAATAGGCCCTTTCATCCCTAATCCTTTTTAACCCGCTCTTCGCTATCCCATCTTCGACATGTCTCAAGAAGCTATCGAGGTTTTCTGTCCTATCGTAAATCACGAGGGCATGCCAGTAGATGTTCAAGAGAAGCGAGAGGATCTTTGTTGGCTTGGGAAATTGAGAAAGCTCCCTATCGATGACTGTAAGATCCTCAAAATTCTCTCCTACGGCTTCCTGCAAAAGTTTGTATATATACCTCCCCCCTCAAAAGGGTTCCCCTATCCCCAGCCCTCATGGAGGACGAGTAAATCTAAATCACTCCTCTCTTCGTTTTCCCCTCGCCCTAGAACCAAAAATTATTACAGCCCTCGCATATGTTGCTTGAAGACAGGAAAGTCTGTCCTTCAGAAGCTATTCTTCCCTAAGGGCTTCCATGCCTCGTTTCATAAGAATTAACCCTCAACCCTCATAAACTTTCCATATAGGTAATCCTCGAACCCTATGGATTCCAAGTCAACCTTCAACCATGACATTTCTTAGATGAGGACAAAGGTATAGGGCATATCCAGAGCTTAGTATGCGCCCAACAATAGTCCTTCAGACCTTTCGAAACTATGTCCAAGATTAGCCACTCTACTCGGGCGAAAATGTCCATGGACTTAACGTCATAAGAAAAAGTAGAGATGGGGAACCTAGGATAGGCTTGCTCGGTATGGGTTCTATGAGGTTTGGAGAGAGTTCCTTACCTTACTCTAGGCGGATCTTTTCCTCAGCGGTCATGCTCCGGACGATGGCATCTAAGGTCCTTAGGGCATTGTATGCATCTTCGGCATCCGCATGGGGAGGCTTCCCGGATAGGACGCACTGGGCAAAATGTTCAAGCTCCTCCACATAGCCCGGTCGCGAGACCCCCCTATAGTGGCTTCCATGCTCGAAGGTTTTTGTCTGTATGGCTGATGGATCCGTAGGCTCGGCCCATCGAACCTTGCTTACGCATCTTAGCCTCTTAAACTGCTCCGCCTCTGCCCATACTCCTCCAGTTCCTTGGATGCCTATTCGCTCGTAGAAGGCTGGGGAGCATCCGCCTAGGACAAAGGAGCCTAGGGCGCCGGAGACAAACTGCAGGGAGGCTATAATGGCAAGCTTCTTTCCTTCAAAAGCGGTTCCCCTGGCTTCGACTTCGGCAATCTTTCCGCCAAGGAATTGAAGACAGTCCATGGGATGGATTGCCTGGTTGAGCATAAAGCCCCAAGCAAAGCCCTGTCCCCATGCGCCCCTCTGATCAGGAGCCAAGTACGTGGCTTCAAGGCGGAAGAGTTCGCCAAAGTCCTCCCTTTCGGAGATCTGCTTAAGCATTCTATGGACTGGCATATGGCGCCACATGGTTCCAACCATGCAAATCCTTCCGGAATCCCTCATGGCTTCGACAACCCTCAAGGCTCCATCTAGAGTCAGGGATGGCGGCTTTTCCATGAAAACATGAAGTCCCATCTTTAGGCATGAGATTCCAACTTCCTCGTGCATCGTGGGCGGTCCGACGACTACGACGGCGTCTGGAGATACTCTATCGATCATTTTCCTATAATCCGTATACCATTCCTTGGCCCCGAAACGGCGTACGGCTTCCCTAGCCCTTTCTTCAACCAGGTCGCAGGCAGCCACATAATCGAGTTGTGGAACCATGGTAGCGGCGGGCTGGAGGCTTTGCATGGAGTGCCCCCCACATCCTATGAAACATATCCGAACCCTTTCTTTACCCATCCCCATCCCATTCCTTTATCATGAAAAGGTAAGTGGATCGATTATTTTTATTTTTATTTTTAACGTTCTTGAACAAAAATACATTGGTTATTGAGAAAATCTCCATGGGTTTCATGAATACAAACATTTTTGATTAATCTTGAACGTTTTTGACCTTTATGACTAATAGTTAATCCATTAGCTTTCCAATGATTGGTTTAATTCGTTAAGGCAGTATCGGATGAGATGTATAGCCGCCTTCATTCCATCGTTGAGATCAACCCCAAGTAACATTGGTAATCAAGAAAAGAAAAGAAAAGTGAAGCCGAGCCTCTATTAACTTGGAATAAGAAGCCTTAGAGGACAGGCTTCATGTAAGCCCCCTCATGCCTGAAGAGCACCGATTCCATAACATAACATAACAAATATTTCGAGACGAACCTCATGGCTTCAAATTCCTGTAATCGATCAGCTCGATCCTCCGTTTCACGATGATCTCCTTGATCCTTGGGCTTAGGAGACATTGCATCTCAGCAGCCCTGAGGCTTCCTACTCCACCTCTCATAACATCAGATGGCTCCGTGTGGACGAGGCCTCGAGATTCAGGCGAATCGACGAGGAGGTGGCTTACCAGAAGCCATAGCCCTGGCGTGAGTTCCTCAAGCTGCCTAGCCAGAAGGGCTTCCTTCATCCAAGGAGGATCCGAATAGACCCCCCTCATACGCTTTTCCCCAGAATGGCCTGAGATAGGAAGCCCCTCATCGGCCGCTATTCTTCGCACCACATCCATATACTTGGGATCTCTATCGCCTACAATGTAATGCATATCTATGTAGCTCAGCTCTACTCCCCATTTCTTCAGGAGGGCGATCTGGGCCCGGAACTCCTCCTCAAGCTCCCCATAGTCCGGATTTAAGGCATAGAACTGCTTGGGAGACTGGGGAAGGAAACCGTTCTCATCTACAAGCGAAGGGACCTTATCATAAGGAAGGACGGGTCTCCAGCGGTAGCCTCGCCATTCGCCGATCGTTGCCAGGTGGGCACCTATGCACCAGTTGCGATGCTCAACGGCGAGCTTCGCAGCAGCCTCAGCCCATGGTGCTATGGCGAGAATGGCAGCGCAAGTGAGGATGCCCTCCTCAAAGCATTTCTCCACGGCTAATAGATTCGAATAGGTCATGCCCATATCATCGCCGCGTACGATTAAACGAATCTCTTCCGGCAATCTGACCACATCTTAGTATTTGGGGCTCATATCCTTAAACTTTGGGGTAGACTAAGGAGGACGTAATGTGAAGGCTTGGGGTTAAAGTGCCCTAAGAAAAGAGCGAAATCTTAAATTCTGAGGATTTTCCATAAAAAAGAAGGGCGGCTGTGGTCTAGTCTGGTCTAGGATGGGAGCCCTCCAAGCTTCCGATCGCGGGTTCGAATCCCGCCAGCCGCACTCTCAATAAGGTTTAATCTAAATGCTGCTTATAGTTCTTCGGCATCCGGCTTGGGCAGGAGCAAGCATAGGCACCTTCTTCAGGATCCAGAAGTTCGGCGCTGGTACAACAACGTGGCTAGGGGAAGCGTAGTGACGGCCGAGGAGAGGCTGAGGAGGCTCGGGCGCTTCTGCGCCCTCTTAGGACACATGCATAGGTCCTTCATCGCTTCCAAGCAAGGATACCCGATCGCCTCGCTATCCTACTCTTCTCTAAGGAGAGTCTTAGGAACTCCTCCTAGTACCGGGCGATTGCTAGAAACGAAAGCCTAATAGCCTTTATCTTAAAGTCTCTTTATGGCGATTAGAATAAAGTCATCAACGATCCTCGCCATTTCCTCGAAGTACGTAAAAATGTCGTTAACAACCCTGTTCCTCTTTTTTATTCCTGAGCTGCTTTATGGCTTCCCTCTCCCAATCCGTGAATATTCGAGTATTTCGAACGCAATAGTTGCGTTTTTGGGCTTGAAAACGCAACTGCTGCGTTTTTTTATTTTATTTTATTTTATTTTTTTATTTAGCATTCCAAAAAGCCTATGCGGTTTTTGTCCATAAAACCAGCCCTTGGCTTCCTTTACCTTACCTTACCTTACCTTATCTCCTCAATGAACTCAATTGTCAACTATGTCAACGCCTAGCGTTACTTTAACCACTTTAAGCAGAAACGCGATGTCCTGTTTGAAACTTAAAGCATGGATGGATGCAAAAATCTAGAAGGGTTTCATCTAATTGCTAAGGTTTCAGCCAATAGATTTATCCGCGAGAGGAGTTTGATGCGATCAGAATCGATCATTAAGTTTGATGTAAAGAAAACTATTCTAAAGGAATTTATCAAGAGCCATTCGGTCTGCGGTTTAAATGATCTCCACTTTTGGCAGATCTTTAAAGTGAAGATCTCCCGTTATTATCTTTGCATTTTTAATTACTCCCGTGGCATACACTATCGAGTCGGCCAGCCCCCAGCCTTTAATTTTCTTCTTCATGACTACATCTATTTCGGCAGATTTAACTGCGACTTCCTCGTCTAGGGGTACTAGGGCGCTTCTTTCCTTTATGAACTTTTTCTGTTTTTCAGCCAGCTCTTTGTTTTCAACCTTAAGGGTTTTTGCGTAAACTTCTGCTAGGCATATTGTCGGAGTATACTTCTCCTCAATGCCTTCAATTATTGGCTTAACTTTTTCTCCAGCCTTCGTTCCCATGAAGTATTCCAGCCAAGCGTAGGAGTCTATGACATACCTCAACGGAGGCCGCCTCAAACGATTTTAAGCTATAATTCATCTTGGATAATTCTATCCTTGTGGTCTCTTAGGTCGCTTGTACTCGCCTTCTTCATAGCTCCGAACATACTTTCACCCCTAGCCAAGTAATCTATTATTATCTGGTTGATTAGCTTAGAAACATTTTTTGCACCTGCCCTCTCCCTAAGAGCTTGATACACATCTTCGCGCAGAAGTACAGTCGTTTTCTTAACCATATACATCACCATAAACATTTATGCAAACTCCTTAATAAATATCTATTCGGAGGCCCCTTTAGAAAGAGCTAGGCCTCCTCTCAACGATGTTAGGGGCTTTGGAAAACATCAGCAAATAAAGATATTAAGTAAGGAAATCACTAAGACCCGTTATGCTCACTGCTCCGGCGTGAAGGCCTCCCTCATAGGGAAGGGGTACACATCTAATGGCTAAGGTTTCTGTTAATGTTAAGTTATGGTCTATTCTATTGAAACATCCAAGGCTCAGTCCATGGACCATCGATATACGGGAATTTCTGAACTGCTTTCTCATCGAACTCTATACCCAGCCCTGGCTTTTTAGGAATTTCTATATAGCCTTTTTTCATCTTCAGGGGCTCCTTCAGGATCTCAGTCCCCTCGATTGCCCTGAAGGCCGGGCAGCTCCCCCACCAGGTTGTCTGGATCTCAAGAAGATAATGGTTCGGTATAGAAGCCGCCAATTGAAGATTTGCGGCGTTGGATGGGGCGGAGAACCAGTCATGAGGGCAGCATAGAAGCCCCTCAAGCTCAGCCATGTAGGCGATTTTCTTAGCTTCCGTTATGCCCGTTCTAAGGCAGTCCGGTTGGACGATGTCGTAGGCATGGCTATCGATCCATGGCTTGAACTCTTGGGGATCCATCTTCCCTTCCCCACCAGAGATCGGTATGCTTGGAACAGCCCTTCGAATCTCGAGGTAAGCCCTTATATCTGCCAGCGTCGTTGCCCTTACGGGCTCCTCGAACCATAGGGGATCGTATCTTTCGAACTTCTTGGCGATACGAATAGCTTGCTTGGCTGTCCTGAAGCGCATATTCGCTTCGATTATCAAGTCCATATCGCTGCCGACCGCATCCCTGACAGCCCTGATGACCTCTATGCATCGATCGTCAGGGGGAATCCTGAACTTAAAGGCTGTCCATCCGGCTTCAAGGTATCCCCGAGCCTCCCTGGCGATGATCTCAGGATTCCTAACGAAGCGCCAGTCTACGCCTCCGCTGGCATATGCCCTAATCCTTTCCAAGGGATCCCCGCTGAGCAATTCGCAGACAGGTTTCCCCAAAGCCTTTCCCAAGATGTCCCAGCAGGCCATGTTGATTCCCCCAGCCAGGCTTCCGAGGCGCCCTCGGGGCCAATGGATGATTTCGAAAGGGTCTTGGCCCAAGAGTAGGGGCTTAAGACCTTCCATCTCCGCTTTACCGGAGATGCCGAGGCGGGGATGTCCCTCGCCTATCCCCTCAAGCCCATCGTCCGTTCTTATCCTCAGGATGAAGGCATCCGCCTTGATACCCTTCTCGCCGGGAAGATAGGTCTTCCCGTCAGGGCTTAGGGCTCCACCTAGTCTCCAAGCCCTTTCCTCAGGTACAGGACATGACAGGAGGAAGACATCGACATCCTTGATCTTCATAGAGGAAACACCGACGCCTACCCTACATACGTATATACATACGTACGTTTGGCTTCGAAACCTAGCCAGGCTTCGGTCCTTGGCTTCTTCATCCTTAGGCCTTTCAAAGGCTAGGGGTCTCCCACGGGACCGCGTACGGTCCCTCTTTATACGGGAACTTCCTAAAGGCTTCCTCATCCGGCTCGATGCCTAAGCCTGGCTTCTTGGGAACTTGGATGAGACCGTTCTTCATCTCCAAGGGATCCTTCAGGATCTCCGTCCCTTCGAGGGCCCTGAAGGCCGGGCAGCTCCAATGCCATGTCCTCTGGAATTCCAGCAGATAATGGTTCGGTATAGAGGCTACTAGGTGAAGATTCGCGGCATTGGCTATGGCATTGCCCCAGTTATGGGGACAGCATAGAAGCCCCTCAAGCTCAGCCAGGTAAGCCACCCTTTTAGCCTCTATAAGGCTTGCGATGGAAGCGTCAGGCTGGACGATCTCATAGGCATGGCTATCGATCCAAGGCTTGAACTCCTGGGCGCTAAGCTTGCCTTCGCCCCCAGAAATCGGAACGCCCTTGATAGCCTTCGCAATCTCCAAGTAGCCATGCATGTACATGGGCGTTTCTGGCAGAGGGGCCTCAAACCATAGGGGATCGTACCTCTCGAACTTCTTGGCGATTCTTATGGCTTGCTTGGCCGTCCTGAAGCGCCCATTCGCCTCTACGATGGGATCCAAGTCATTGCCGAAGGCATCCCTAATCGCCTTAACAAGGCTTACGGCCCTATCGTCGGGGGGAATCCTGAACTTAAAAGCCTTGAAGCCCTCTTCGAAGTATCCCTTGGCTTCCTCAACGATGAGCTTCGGATCCTTAAGGAAGTTCCAATCGATTCCTCCGCTGGCATAAGGCCTGACTTCGCTGGCGGTAGGTCCGCCTAGGAGCTCGCATAGGGGCTTTTTAAGGGCTTTTCCTACGATATCCCAGCAGGCTATATGGATGCCAGGCGATATGCCCCAACCTCCGCTGGGCGTATGTATGAGCTTGAAGGGATCGGCCCCTATCAGGCGGGGCCTCATCTCCTCCAGCTCAGCCTTTCCCCTCGATGGCGATACATTCGCTCCGAAACTCTCCCCCCATCCTACGATCCCCTCATCCGTAACGACCTTCAAGATCAGCATATCCGCCTTTACTCCCTTTTGTCCCATGGCATAACTCCTCCCGTCCTGTAGCTGTCGTCCTCCGAGCCTCCATGCCTTCTCCTCGGGGATGGGGCAAGATAGGGGAATGGCCTCGATATCCTTTATCTTCATAGCATCACCATAGGATAGGTGGTTTTTATAGAGGAAATAAGGGTTGCCGCTTCTATTCGTCGATAGGAAAGTTTGCCTGAGTTTGTAAAAATGCATAAGTTACTAAAATGCGGAGGGGTGGAGCCACAGGTTAAAAGCTTACAAAATCTTCAAGGTTGCTGGAAGGCTGTCCGCATGATTTCTCGTAGGCTTACGATAGGTTAATGCCGTAACATCCATAGGAAAGGCGCCCTTGAAGGCAACAAAGGATAATCGCATGAGGGCGAATCCTATATTTCCAACTAACTACCTTATATTCCCTAGGTGCAGGTTCTACGAAGCCTTGGATGTTCCTTGGGAGGATTGAGGTCTTCGAAACGGAAGGTTCCGAAAGGGTTCTTGGGAGGCTCTTAGAGGCTGAAATAAGGGACATAGTTATAGGGGACCTATTTTTCGGCGGAAGCCCTGCCTTTTCCCCAAACCTAGCCCTTTACAAGGATACGAAGGTCAGGCCTCCAGAAATGCCTAGGGATCTAGAGCCTAAGGCTCGAAGTCTCTTAGAAGCCATAAAGGAGGCCAAGCAAAGGGGCTTTCGCGTATACCTCCATGACTGGGGTCAGGACCTTTCTAGCGGATACTTGCCACCCGCCATTACGCGCCAGGTTTCCCTTATTCCCGGAGCCATGCTGACGGATTGCTTCAACGATCCTGAAGCCCTAAGGTACTTCGATGCTAGGACAAGGGATGCCTACGAGCACTTCCCTGAAATCGATGGGTTTATCCTCGATGGGCCTGAGTGGGGCTATGAGCTTGATCATTCCAAGTGGAACGGAATCTTCAAGTGCTTCTGCGAGAGCTGCAGGGAGGGAAAAGTGGGGTTGAACTTCAACATGAGGCTCGCCGAATTCGGGCCAAGAAAGCCATCGAATAATCAGATGTGCTTTGTAGATTCTAATCTTTTTTAGAACTTGAACTGGATTATAGGCACGCGGATGGATTCGAAGTTTTTCTAAACAAGATTGGGAGAGGGCTGTTAAAGGCAATGAGTGCATGTTTCCATGTGGATATGATGTTGATCATAATGGAGAACTACTGGAAGAATCCTAAGGATCTTAAGATCTTTTGTCATCTTTATTTGGATATAAAGGCCGGATATATTATCTATCACTTCTCAATCGAATAATAGCCACAAATTATATGGAGAAGTTTATTTAGACCTA
>JAWCLV010000036.1:0-13218 GCA_038850515.1 Bathyarchaeia archaeon | reverse complement strand
AGGCCAGGTATATCGAGATAGTAAAGTAAAAGGATGGCTCCGGTTATCTGGCCCACCTCCTCGTGCATCCATTTAAATTCCGTTATGAAGCTTCGAATTGCATCGTGTATGGCTTTCGAACGATTTTCGTATCCCATATTCTTCCAGGCTTCATCCATCTCGTTTACGAGCTTTGGCGGGAGGGAGATGCTGAACCTCACAACCCTGTTTGGCATAGGGGCCACGCCTAGATTAGTCTCTTTAAAAATATTCTTCGGCAAGATTTTTATTTTAGTGTTACTATTGTACTTTTGAGTAACATAAAAAGATCCTCACTCCGGACGAAGGGAGCCTTTCTAGATTGGCATAAGGAGGCGCATAGAAAGGAAAGTGAAGTGAAGCGAAGGGAGGAGGGAAGGTAAGGTAAAGTAAAGAAAAGTGAAGAAAAGAAAAGAAAAGAAAGGTGAAGAGCAAAGCTTTGGACAAGGATCTTGCCATTTTCCTTGAAGATGTTTCCACGATCTATGAGGGGGAAAGGAGACCAGCCATAAAAAATGTTAGCCTATCGATCCGAAGGAAGGAACTCGTTTATATCGTAGGTCCTAATGCCTCAGGAAAGACAACTCTCCTTGAAACGATAAATGGACTCCTACCGCCTTATAAGGGTCGCGTCTTCGTCCTAGGTCGTAATGTTCAAACCCATGGCAGCGAGGTTAGGCGAGAGATAGGCTATGTACCCCAGGACTTTATGGTCGATCCAGGGGAACCCTACAAGGCCCTCGATGTTGTCCTCATGGGCCGATATGGAAAGATGGGAATTCTCCGAAGTCCTAAGGAAGAAGACCTAGAGAGGGCCATGGAAACATTAAGGCTCATGGAGATCGATGATCAAGCCAATAAGCCTGTAGGAAAGCTTTCTGGAGGACAACAGCAGAAGGTGATGATCGCTAGGGCCTTAGCAAAGGAGCCGAAAATCCTCCTTATGGATGAGCCCTTCAGCAACTTGGACCCAGAGGCCCGAGAGAGGATTCCAGAGCTTATAGGTAGGTTACATGAGGAACGCGGTCTAACGACCGTAATCGTCACCCACGATGTTCATCGAATATCTAGGCTTTGTAGAAGGGTCATAGTCATGAGTAGCGGAAGGATAGTAGCTGATGAAGAACCGGAGAATGCCCTCGTCCTCCTCGATACCTCGAGTCCTCGTTTCTTAGGAGGCGTGTGGCACTATGATGTGGCTTGAGCTTGCCTTCATACAAAGGGCCCTCATAGCCTGTATTCTATCGGGTCTCCTCACGGGCTTGATTGGAGTATTCGTCGCTAGGATGAGACTCTCGGCTATAGGATACTCCATGTCCCATGGGGCCTTTGCCGGGGCAGCCTTGGGTGTAGCGATTTCTATGAATCCCCTCTTTACAGCCCTGCTCTTTTCGGCCGCTACGGCCCTCCTCATCGGTCCAGTAGCCGACAAAGCCCGAATGCCCGTTGACCTTGTAACCAGCATAGCCTTCCCTCTAAACATGGCCTTAGCCTTCATCTTCCTTACTCTTTCCCCCCAAGTTGGTCTCTCGAGCGAAGTGGCAAGCGTTCTCTGGGGAAGCGTCGTTTCCATGACCAACGAGGACCTTCTATGCCTTACGATTCTCTTCACTGCTACCTTGGCTTCGATCCAGCTATTCTGGAAGGAGCTCTTCGCCATCATGTTCGATAGGAAGATGGCAGAGGCTGATGGAATAAACACGAAACCTTTCCTCTATTTCATTATATTCCTCATAGGCCTAGTGATAACCTTCGCATTAAAGCTTGTAGGAGGCATCCTCATCTTCGCCCTTCTCTTTAATCCAGCCTCTTCTGCCCTTCAGTTTTTGCATGATATGAGGAAGATCATCATCGTTTCGCCTATCTTGGGAGCCTTATCTTGCCTTTCCGGGCTCATTCTATCCATCTTCTTGGACCTACCTGTGGGCTCCTGTATAGTCCTTGTTTCAACCTTAATCTTCGCCATCTCTGTCCTCTTCTCACCAAAAAGGAGGAGGAAGGAGGTGAAACCTTGACTGGGACTTTGACTTTTAAATTGGGAAGAAAATGGAAGCCTATAATCATAGCCTTTGCTTTAGCCCTATTGGCAACCGTCCAAACGCCAATAGCCTGTGCGAGGGCTTCATCGGAGGCTTCGGAGAAGCCCATCATCGTTTGTACAACCAATGTTCTAGGCTCGCTGGTTGAGGAACTCCTAGGCGATAGCGCCGATGTAATCATCCTCGTTCGACCGAGTCTATGCCCTGCGGATTACGATATGAAGCCCAGTGATGTATACGCCGTAAGCAAGGCTAAGATCCTATTCTATCACGACATAGCTGGGGAAAAGCCTTGGTTGCAAAGCCTGATAAATGCCGCTGGAAACGAAGGGCTTATCATGGTGAAGGTTCCAGGAACTTACAACACCCCAGAAGGAGCTAAGCAATGCGTAAATATCATCGCTTCGAATCTTAGCGAAAGGCTGTCCATAGACCTCACGGAGAAGGCTTCAAGAATGCTTAACGCCATCGATAAAGTTGCCAGCAAGATAAAGAGTGATGCCCAAAGGCTTGAAGTCGAAAAGGTTAAGGTTATTTGCATGAAGTGGCAGAAAGCCTTCATAGAATGGGTTGGTTTCCGAGTCGTCGCAGATTACAATCCCCCTGAGACCCTTTCTTCCAAGGATGTGGAAGATCTTGTAAAGAAGGGTATGGAGGAGGGTGTAGCCCTAATAGCCGATAATCTTCAAGTCAGTGCTGAGTTTGGGGGTACGATAGCCAAGGACATAGGGGCTGTACACGTAGTTCTTACAAACTTTCCAGGTGCCATCCCAGGAACTGGGAACCTGAGCCAAATGTTCGAATATAACGCCGAACAGCTCTTCGAAGGCTTAAGGAAATGGAGAAGCACAAAGACCCTTATGGAGGAAGTTAAGAGCCTGAAGGATCAACTGACGATTTTCCAGGCTACAACCTCTGTGGCTGCGATAGTGGCCATTGTGGAGGCCCTCTGGCTTTATGCAGGAAGAAAGTCAAGACTTAAAGCCTAATCTTATTTTAAGGAATGGATCAGGCTTGGATGTGATGGAAGGAAAGGAAATCAAAAGGGGGCAGGGCATATTCTCGAAAGTTATGGCAAGGTTCCTTGGTAGATGAGCGAGGAATATGCCTTGGAAATTATGCACAGGGAGGACGATGAAGTATACGAATAGGTACCTCCTCCTTTTCCCTTTTACTTTTTATTTTTTATTTTTTTAAGGGAAACAAAGGTGCCCCTAGACTTACCATAATCCTTAATAATAGGATTGGTCGTTATGGTTTCATTCTACCTTTTGAGGTGGCATTCACGGAATTCTGCCCTCAATGCGGAACCCTTCTTTCGGCATCTCGTGAGGAAGGGGAACTCTTTCTTTACTGTAAAAGATGTGGGTTTAAGATATCGAAAAGAATCGAGCCCCTTAGGCAGGTCTCAAAGGAGAAAGAAAGACCAATAGAAGCGATCTCTATAGTAGATATTGATGCCCAGAAGCTTAGGGCGATGCCGACAACGGATGCGGAATGCCCAAATTGTAGCTTCAATGAAGCTTACTGGTGGGAATCCCAAGCCCGAGAAGAAGAAGAATCTGGAACCCTTTTCTTTAGGTGTAAACGTTGTGGGCATGTTTGGCGTGAGAAGATGTAGGTCTTAAGAGGCAAAGATTCTTTTCGATCGCCAATAAAGAAAGGAGAGCTAAGCCTCTTGAACACCTTCTCCAGCTTCAGTCTCCAATACTTGGCAAGGAATGTTCCTTTCTTCGAAAATAGCCTTCATAGCCTTAGATAGCTCAGCCCTCCGAGCCAGCTCCACTATGCCAAGCATTGATGGGCCAGCCCCGCTTATGGCTATGCCCGCATCGAATTCCTTTGCAAGTCTTTTGAAGGCCTCATAACCCTTGACTATTCCAGCCCTAGCTCTAGCCGGCTCTACGATGGAATCTTCCATCCCCATTTTTACGAGGCTAACATCGCCCATAGCCATACCTGCAGCCAGAAGGGCTGCGTGGCCAACATTGAAAGATACGTCAGAAAGGGGGACTTCCTTCGGAAGGACACTCCTCGCGAGTCTTGTTGAACCTTTCTCGAGCTCTGGGATGGCTACAACGATGCCTAAATCCCTTGGTGGTTTAAAGCTCAGAACCCTTAGGGGCTTCCTAGAAACGATGATTGTAAAGCCCCCAAGGATGGCGGAACTTACGTTATCTGCATGAGGAACTCCGGCCGCCACAACCTCGCCCAAGGAAGCCCATTCAACGAGGTCCGTTTTACTCAGACCTAGGTTGAAAAGCTTGTTTAAAGCATAGGCGACACCGGCAGCAGAGGCCGCCGAGCTTCCTAAACCGCTTCCAGGCTTTATCCCCTTAAAAATCCTTATCTTTACAGCCCTTTCTATCCTATAATGATCCATCATTCTTAAAGCCACATAACCACCTGAGTTTTTATCAGGATCCTTGGGAACCGGGTATCCTGAAACTTCGATGGAAATTCCCCTCCCCTCAGAGACAGAAACCTCTAGCAAGTCATAGGGTTCCTTTAAAGCCAGCCCGAAGACATCAAAGCCCGAAGCCAGGTTCGCCGTTGTAGCAGGGCTTCTCAACCTTAGCATCCTAATCGCCATCGCAGCTCTTTTCATAAAATAGCCATAAAGCCCAAAATGCGCCCTTCTTATTCTTTCAACCCTTTTCTTATATTTCCTTTCGGTAAAAGTAATAAGCTTGCTGTAAATAGAAACTGAGAAAGCTTCAGCCCTATATGGAGGGATAAACCTGGCTATACAGGCTACGAAATTCATATGGATGAATGGAAGGTTTGTCGAATGGAATGAGGCGAAGGTTCATGTGCTAACCCATGCCCTGAACTATGGAACTGGAGTCTTCGAAGGCATAAGGGGCTATGCTGGTGATGAGAATCTCTATGTTTTCAGGCTTCGCGACCATCTGAATCGCCTCATGAGATCTGCCAAGACTTATTTTATGGAGGTCCCCTACAGAGTAGAGGATCTGGAGAAGGCAATCCTCGAGCTTTTAAGACGAAACGAACTTAGGGTAACTTGCTACATAAGGCCCTTAGCCTACAGGTCCTACGGTTTTATAGGCTTGGATCCTTCGAGGAGCGAAGTCCATGTAGCCATAGCCGCCTTTCCCTTCGGCAAATATTTGGATCCCACCAAGGGGGTAAGTTGCTGCATCTCATCCTGGAGACGCATCGCCATCGATGCCCTCCCTCCCGATGCGAAGGCTTGCGGAAATTATGTAAATTCTGCCTTGGCTAAGATGGAGGCCCTCAAGAATGGCTATGATGAGGCAATATTTTTGGATTCCCATGGCTATGTTTGCGAGGGAACGGGGGAGAACATTTTCATCGTAAGGGATGGGGTAATCGCAACGCCTCCCCTTTCTGCGGGAATATTGGAAGGCATAACAAGGGATTCCGTCATTAAGGTTGCGGGAGATATGGGCCTAAAGATAGAAGAGCGCCTCATCACTAGGAACGAGCTTTATGTGTGCGATGAGGCCTTTTTCACGGGCACTGCAGCCGAGATAACGCCCATCGTAAAGATCGATAGAAGGATCGTAGGCGATGGTTCTATAGGTCCTATAACGAAAAGGCTTCAAGAAACCTTCTTCTCCATAGTAGAGGGAAGAAACGATCGCTATAGGCATTGGCTAACGGCTGTATATCCCCTTTAGCCAAATCTATCTTATCTTTTTCTACGGAATTCCTTTTAAGCGCAACATTTTTCTGTAACGTCCTAGAAATAAGGCTGAAATCCTTGCAAGACTTTCTATTGATCAGGGATCCTAAGGTAGCCAAACTCCTAGCCGATGAGACGAGGAGGGAGATCCTCCACAACCTCCGCCATAGGGAGATGTCCCCCTTCCAGCTTGCCCAAGCCCTTGGAAAGAGTGTTTCGAGTATCTCCTACCACCTGAATGCCCTAGAGGAAGCCGGCCTCGTAGTGAAGACAAGAACCATTGTAAAGAAGAACCTCATCGAGAAGTTCTACAGATCGACGGCCAAAGTCTTCGTCGTTTCCTATACGTTAAGTGAGGGTCTTATACCTGGATCTGAGGAATACGCCCAGTGGACAAGGGAAGTCTGTAGGCGGGCTGTCGAGAACCTGCCTTCCTTCGGTTATAAGCTGACTAAGGAACTCGAAGCAGAGCTTACGGATCTTTTCGAAAAGCACTTCATACAGGAACAAAGGGCTTATGAGGAGGTCATAGCCCAGCAAATCTCTCCCGTTCAAGTGGAGCACTCTTCCCTTCGCCTCCTTCTCAGGCTTTTAAGCACTGTAAGCCTTGTAAAGCGGAAAGAATACTTGGATTTGCTGAATGAAATCTCGAAAAGGCTTCTTCGGGAACCCCCGAAGCCTGAAGGATCTTCCTAGGAATAAGGAATTTTCGAGTCGAAGGGTAGCCTTTCCATTTTTACGTCTATATCTTACATCCCTTCCCATCCAGTTCTATTCGATTTTTCTTTTCGGCCTCACTTTTATCTCACCTAGGCACCATTCCTTCAAGGATGAACCTTGAAGGAATCGGAGGCGGAGCTGAGGTTAACGGGAACGACCCTTAAGGTATACTGGCACCTTCTTGGGAAGAAGGATGCCATCAGTGTTAGGGAGCTCCAAAGGGAGCTTCGCCTCTCAAGCCCCAGCGTTGCCGCATATCACCTCCAAAAGCTTGAGGACCTCGGGCTCGTCCAGAAGAATCCCCATGGCAACTATGAGCTGACTAAGATGGTGCCTATAGGTCCCCTTAGATCCTTTGTAAGGATAAGCGGCCTAATGGTTCCAAGAAGCCTTTTCTACGCAGCCTTCTTCTCAACTTCCTTGGCAGTCTATGCGGCCAACTTTATCTTTCCTCTAACGTTACAAAGCCTCTTCGCCCTTTTCTTCGGATTATCCGCCTCCCTAGTATGCCTTTATGAAGCCTACAGACAGTGGAGGTTGAAGCCCTTCTAAAGCCACAATTTTTCTTTCCCTTTCTTTTCTTCTTTCTATTACCCTATCCACCCATGATCTAAGGCGTTCTAAACCTTAGCCTTATAAGACTAGAGCCCTATCGAATCTTGGGAATAGGGATACCTAGAGGCGATCCTTCAGATGAACTGGAAGGCCCTTCATGCAGCTTTGGCAGGCATCCTCCTAGCCCTTGCCACGAGCTTCTTGGCTTTGCCATCCATCTGGCGCCTCGTAACCCCCCTTGAAGCCCCTGTAAAATCTCCAGATGGCGAAACCTTGGGCACTCAGGACAAAGGAATGGTTTCGGGAAACCTTCGTCAAGATTACCTAAGCGCGACATCTGCAAGCTTCGCCATCGCTCCTTTTGTGGGGCTTTTAGCCTTCATCCTGGTTAGCCTTGTCGTGGTGGCTTCCTTCCTCATATCCCGAAGGATAGAGGAAAGGGCTGGGTAAGTAAAGGTAATATGAGGAAAGGCTTCCCTATGCTGAGGACAAAAATCCTTTTTCATGAAAGACCAAGGCTTAGAGAATCGATCCTCTTGGAAGGCCTTCCAGGAATAGGCTTTGTAGCCAATATTCTTGCCCTCCACCTCATCGCCCAGTTAAAGGCTAAGAAGCTCTGTAGCTTTAAATCCCCCTACTTCCAGAGCCTTGCCATCATCGGAGGAAAGGGCGAGCTCTACTTCCCATCAGCAACCCTGCGATATATATCCGATAAAAACCTTGAAAGGGATCTTCTGATCCTCCATGGGAGCGCCCAACCGCTTTCTACCTATGGGCAGTATGAGTTCTGTTCAACCGTTCTGGATGTGGCCGAGGAGTTCGGATGCAGACTCGTGCTCTGCGCCGGAGGTCTTCCAGTCGAGGGAATTCCAGAGAGTCCCAGGGTTTATTGTGCAGCTTCAAGTCCCTTCCTTCTAAGGAGGCTTAGGGAACTTGGTATAGGAACTTTTAGGGGACGAGTGCATGGAGCCGCTGGACTTTTGATGGGCCTCGCCGGATTAAGGGGGATGGATGGCATTTGCCTTCTTGCCGAAACTCCAGGGCTTTACCCAGACCCCTCAGCCGCCATGGCCGTTCTAAAATTTGTAAACGCCCTCCTTAATCTTAATGTAAGCGGTGAGGGCCTCGAGAAAGCTGCCAAGAAGGTTAAGGAAATCCTCTTCGAGAGAGCTGAGGCTAAGGAAGCTCTGGAGGAAGTCGGAAGTTACGTTTAAGCCTTGGTCTCCCTCATGAATTCTTCGTAGATCCTTTGGACCCTCTCGGCCGCCGGTCCCGAACCTTCGATCACGCCCTTCTCCGTGACCCTTATCCGATCCATGACTACGATGACTCCCTGCTCCTCGTAAAGCCTCACAAGCTTTGGAAAGACTCGCTCGAGGCGTTCTGCGAGACCCCTAAGGTCGTAGGGGCGCTCCACAGCATAAAGGCGGGCAATGATACTCCCATTTATGAAGAGCTTATAGGACTGTCTGCCCTTATCGTCCTTGGCGTTGGATAGGCAGACACTCATGTTATCAGGGTTAAAACTCGAGAGGATGCCTGTATAGGTCTGGCCGTTTATGGTATCGACGATGACCTCCTTCTGCAAAAGGGTTGATAGCTCCTCGATGTACCTCCTCGAAACGGTGGACATGAAAGTCTTAGCTAAATCGACATGGATCAATAAATAGATTTTTCGAAGCCACACCTTCTATGAAAGGCGGGCTGGGATGCTCATGAATGAATCGATTAAGGAAACTTTCGATGCCTAAGGCTTTGAGGCATCTATGGCATCGGAAGCCCCTTCCCAGCCCCGCAGATAATCCTCTAGTTTTCCCTCTGCTTGGAGTCTTGAGAGCCAGTCCACAAAACCTAGGGAGGGCTTCCTAAGACCCATGATAATCTCATAGGCTTCTTGGGCAGCTATATCAGCCTTTTTTTCCGTTAAATCTATCTCGGCAAGCTTTGCTTTGCCATAAGCTTGAGAAGCTTCGACAAGGCATACATCAAGGACTTCGGCTTGAAGATTCTCAGCAATCTTGGCATCCGTATATCCTCTGCTTTTCAGCCTTTGCCTCAGGGCTTCCGGATGGCATCGAAGAACGAAAGCCATTTCGACGGAGTCCCTTGGCATCAAAAGGTGGGAAAGATGCCCCTCGACCAGGATGTAGCCTTCCGACGCCTTGCTAATCAGTTCCTTAAGGCGTTTCTTGATCTTCGGAAGGTCTGCTACGAAGGTTTTCCGCGCTTCGTCATAGTCCTTGAAAAGCCCTTCCTGCATTATCAGTTTGTTAAGGTTTATGCATAGCGCTCCAAGTTTCTCGGCAAGCCTTTCGGAAAAAGTAGACTTTCCAACGCCCGGAGTTCCAGTAATCACGATAACCTTCCTTTCTTTCCTCGCATTTTTATTCTTAACCTTGGATGCCACCATCAGCCTCCCCCTCTTTCGGATCCCTTGAATTCCTAAAGCTAGGTCTGGGGCTAGGTTTCCGATTAGCAATCATTCTCTCTGGCATGAAAAGCCTTTGAGCCTCCAAGACCTGAACGCTGCTCTGGGCTCTGCTATAGGAATCTAGGGCTTCCCTATTCAGATCTAGGAATGTAGGCCCCCACTTGAAGATCGAAAGGATTCTTCTAGCCTCATCGTAAAAGCCTAGGATGTAGAGGGCAGCTGCTAAAGCCTCGGCGCTGGAAAGCTTCGTAGGCTTACCATAGTTCGTAGGATTGGCCGCGATGAGGTAGGGAAGGCATCGATTCGATGCTGGAATCCTGAGATGGAAGGATTCCTCCACCCTTTCCCAGCTACAGTCGAGGACTAGGAGCCCCCCTTTCTCAGCCTGAAACCTGTCAATAGGCGATAGAACCTCCAAGGCTAGGGGATTTAATAGTATGCTTCCCTTAGGAATCTGGCGCCTGCTATAGACGAGGCTTGCGAAGCCCTTTCTCCCGAGCTTAAGACCTGTGCACTTGGATGGATCGCATTGTTTAAGATGGTATATGTAGAGTTTGATCAATAAGTCCTTAAGGAAAAGGGCGGAATAAAAGCTTAAAGGCTCTCTCGATCTTCAATCCAGAGCCTAAACTTGGGAGGTGGCTGAGTTTGCGGGTCGCCGAAGCCGTCGTAAGGACCTTAGAGTTCTTAGGCGTGAGGCTCATCTTCGGTATTCCTGGCTCCCAGACCTGCCCTCTATACGATGCCCTTTACGATTCTGCCATCAGGCATATCCTCACGAGGCATGAGGAGGGAGCAGCCTACATGGCGGACGCCTATGCCAAGGCTACGGGAAGACTTGGCGTATGCGATGGAACCGGGGGCCCAGGAGCAACGAACCTCCTTACGGGCATTGCAACAGCCTACACGGATAGTATCCCTGTCTTGGCAATCACAGGACAGCAACCTATTCCAAATCTGGGGAAAGGAGCCTTCCAAGAGCTCGATCATTTGGCGCTCTTCAGGCCTGTCGTGAAATGGAACGCCCAGATAAGAAGGGCTGAAGATGCGAAGATGCTGGTTGTCGAGGCCTTTAAAAGGTCCTTTTCAGGAAGACCTGGACCTGTTCATTTGGATCTTCCTTTGGATGTCCAAAAGGAATTTATTGAGGATGGGGAACCTCCAAAGCCCGACGCCTTAAGGATCCCTAAGTCCCCTAAACCTGAGGATCGCCTCCTAGAATCGGCCGCCTCCCTCCTCTTAGGCTCAGAGAGGCCCCTCATGATTCTTGGAGGAGGGGCCCACTACAGTCCCTCTGAAGCCTCAAAGGAAGCCTTAGCCTTGGCGGAGCATCTTGCCATGCCTGTCGTAACGACTTTTAACGGCCGTGGAGCCTTCCCAGAGGACCATCCCCTCTCAGCGGGAAGGATGGGAGTTCATGCTAGGGACTATACGGATTCCACCATCGCCGAGGCGGACGTTATCCTGGCTGTTGGATGCCGCTTCGCCGAGTTGAGCACGAGGCATTGGAAGAGCCTTCCTGAAGGCGTGAGGCTCATCCATGTGAATGTGGATGCCTCAGAGCTAGGAAAATGCTATCCTACAGAACTGGGAATCGTAGGGGATGCCAAGGAAACGCTCAGGGGAATCCTAGAAGCCCTTAGAAGCCTTTCGCATCCCAGGAGCCTAGAGGGCAGTCCTTGGGTTCAGGCGCTCTTGAGGCGAAAGGAATTGTGGTACGAGAAGAATCGAGCCGCCATAGGCTCGGAAGCGACTCCTTTGAAGCCCCAAAGGATATGCCACGAACTCCGTCGATTCTTCGGAAGGTCTACCATCTTCACGATGGATGCGGGAAATAACAAGATGTGGGCCTCATCCTTTTTGGAGATCTATGAGCCTAGGACTTGGATCCAGAGCGGGGGCTTTGGCCCCATGGGCTATGCCCTTCCGGCAGCCATCGCCTGCAAGCTTGCTAAGCCAGAGGCTAATGTTGTAGCCCTTTGCGGGGATGGGGGCTTTTCCATGACGATGTATGAGCTTTCCACGGCCATACAGCAGAATACGCCCATTGTCTTAGGCATAATGAACGATGGAGCCCTTGGAACCATAAGGCATAGGCAAATCTTCAGCTATGGAGGAAGGATCTTATCGACTATTCTAAGAAACCCGGACTTCGTGAAGCTTGCCGAATCCTTTGATTGGCATGGTGAAAGGGTTGAAAGACCTGGGGAAATCATAGAAGCCCTTAAGAATGCCCAAAAAAGCGTTTCAGATGGCATTCCAGCTTTGATCGATTTTCGTATCGACGGAAACGAGCCCCTTCCTCCCTAGGGCATCATGGCATCCATCAGCCTTTCTCCATGGCACCGAAATTGACAAGGTATGGAGGGCTGTTGGATGATACGATGCTATAGGATAGAATAGGATGGATTCGATGCGATTCGAGTCGATTCGACAATACATATGGCGACTTTTTTCTTCCCCTTTTATTCAAAAAAGAGGAGATCCTTTGCTAGGCTTATCCTCAAAGGAAGCTATCCCTGGTTTCCATGGATCCTCTGGAGCCATGGTTCCATAAGCCTTTCTATGTTTCCAGAAAGGATTGCTTCTAGGGCTTCCTTCCCAAGTCCTAATCCCATAAGCTTCTTCAATTCTACCTTTGGGAAGTTGTAGAAGGGCTCCTTGGTTCCTGAAACATCAGATCCAAATATGATCCTTCTCGGACCCACGCTTTCAAGAACCCATTTTATGGCTGCGGGCTCCGCCGTAGAAGTGTCGAAGTATACATTCGGATTTGGGAAGAATGATTCCATGAGCTCGTAGCCACCGTTGAGCTTTCCCATATGGGGGATTATTATGGAAAGCTCAGGGTTTCGTTTTACAAAGGCAAGGGTTTCCTCAAAACCTTCCTCTAGCAAAACTGGCATCTTTAGCTCCTTAACCCTCTTTAGGAAGGCTAAGGACCTAGGATCCTCGTAATCATACTTGGGCTCATCCGTATGTCTATGCCATTTTATGCCAGCATAGCTTTCAAGGTTTTCCGGCAGAAGGTAGTCATTCCAAACGAAGTAGAAAGGATAGAGGCAAAACGCTTCGGATTTCTGGGAGACTTCAAGGATGTATCCATTGACTTCAAGCCTATAGGCTGGCGAATTGATTTTACGGTAAATATCTTCGGGAAAGGCGAAGATCACGGCACCTTGAGCCCCAGCCTCCGACAGATCCCTCTCCAAGTCCCCTAGATCATAGTACTTGGTGCGGGGATTTTTTCCTATGTGGACATGGGCATCTATGATCCTCATCTGGACATCCCTCCCAACATAGCCCCTTTCATCCTCGTCCTTATTCCCATTTTAGACATTCGTCCTTATAACGATCTACCCGATACTATCAAAACCATTCTTATGACGAGCTTGATGGGAGCAAAGGTTATTCCCTCCATCACCATCCCTTTGTTGTTTATAGCAGACAAAATGATCGATTCTGTAAATCTCGAAAGGAATAAGGGAGAATAGGTTATTAGAAAAAGGAATAAACAAGGTGTTGAAGCTGGATGGAATTTATCCTCATAACCGGAAGAAGCCTTAGTCAAGGAAGGGAAAAGGAAAGGGGCAAGTTCTCGGAAGCCTACAAAAATGCCGTTGCAATATGCGAGCTCGATCCGCAGGATCTTGAAGCCTTAGGCATCAGGGAGGGAGACAACGTAAGGATAAGGACAGACTTTGGTTGTGTCGTTGTGAAGCCCATCCCCTCCTCCCAGGCTCCCCATAGGGGCATAGCCTTCATTCCTTATGGACCATGGGCTA